>NZ_CP123639.1:1731400-2055300 GCF_029889745.1 Ligilactobacillus faecis | reverse complement strand
CAGACGGTCCGCTACGTGAACCGTACTGTTTATATATTCAAGGTGGCCTCTCATATGCCCATGTTAAATTAGCTGTTACGGCAGCAGCTAAGGAAGCTTTTTATAAAAAATGATTCTCGTGTTATATTTTATAACATGAAACGTTGACAATTTAATTTTAAATTGATATGCTTAACGAGTAGTCAGAAGGAGGGACGTTATGAAAGAAAAAGAACTGCGCCGTTCATTGGCGGTCTTACCGATCGGGACTGTGATGAAGCTGACCGATCTAACGGCACGTCAGATCCGGTATTATGAGGAACAAGAACTTGTTATACCTGCTCGAAATGAAGGGAATCGGCGGATGTATTCGCTAAATGATATCGATAAATTACTTGAAGTCAAAGATTATTTAGCTGAAGGGCTAAATATGGCAGGGATCAAGCGGATCTATGCTAAAAAATTAGCAGAAAAGCAAGCTAAACAAGGTAAATCGTTAACGGATGCTGATGTTAGAAAGATCTTGCATGATGAATTTATCGCTGTCAGCGGTTTAAGCAAGCAAAGTCAGTTCTCATTTCGAAATAACGGCCTTTAATCAACTTACAAGGAGCGATCATTATGGCAAAACCTAGCTACACTAAAGAAGAGATCCGCAAAATTGCAAAAGACGAACATGTCCAATTCTTGCGTTTAATGTTCACTGATCTATATGGTACGATCAAAAATGTTGAGGTGCCGATCAGCCAATTAGAAAAAGTCTTGGATAACAAGATGATGTTTGATGGTTCTTCGATCGACGGCTTTGTTCGGATCGAAGAAAGTGATATGTGGCTTTACCCTGATCTTTCAACTTGGCTCGTCTTTCCTTGGGGAAGTGAGCATGGTAAAGTTGCTCGTTTGATCTGTGAAGTCTATAACGCTGATCGAACACCGTTTTATGGTGATCCAAGAAATAATTTGATCCGTATTTTAGATGAAATGAAAGAATTAGGTTTTACTGATTTCAATATTGGACCAGAACCGGAATTCTTCTTATTTAAGCTAGATCCAGAAACAGGCAAACCAACGACCCATTTGAACGATAAGGGGAGTTATTTTGATCTCGCACCTGTTGACCTAGGTGAAAATTGTCGTCGTGATATCGTTTTAGAATTAGAAAAATTAGGTTTTGATGTTGAGGCATCGCACCATGAAGTTGCTCCTGGTCAACATGAAGTTGACTTCAAATATGCTGATGCATTACATGCTTGTGATAATATTCAAACATTTAAGTTGGTCGTTAAGACTGTTGCGCGTAAATATGGTCTGCATGCAACGTTTATGCCAAAGCCGCTTGATCGGATCAATGGGTCAGGGATGCACTTGAATATGTCATTGTTTGATAAAAATGGCAATGCCTTCTTTGACGAGAATGCAGAAGAACAACTCTCGCAAGAAGCACGTTACTTCTTAGGTGGTCTGATCAAACATGCACGTAATTATACGGCTGTTATGAATCCAACGGTTAACTCATACAAGCGTCTTGTGCCTGGTTATGAAGCACCAGTTTATGTTGCTTGGTCAGGACATAATCGTTCACCTTTGATCCGTGTGCCGATCGCACGTGGAGCATCGACTCGAGTTGAGTTACGCAGTGTTGACCCTTCGGCTAACCCATACTTAGCGGTAGCAGCTGTGTTAGCAGCAGGGCTTGATGGTTTGAAGAATAAGATCGAGCCACCAAAACCAGTTGATCGCAATATCTACGTAATGGATGAAGAAGAGCGAAAAGAAAGTGGGATCGAAGATCTACCTTCAACTTTACATAATGCTTTGAAAGCATTAAGAACAGACGAAGTGATCAAATCTGCGATGGGACCACATTTATACAACAACTTTGTTGAGGCTAAGCGTCTTGAATGGGAAGCTTATCGCCAAGAAGTCTCTCAATGGGAACGCGATCAATATTTAGAACTGTATTGATAAAAAAGTATACATTTTCTGGTATGGGATGATGAGATCCCATACCAGTTTTTTTGCGCTTGTTGCCTGTTCGTCATACGGAGCAACATAGTAGCTAAAGTCTATAGAGTGAAGCTTCGCTCAAGTATCCTTATGTGGTCCAAATAAAAATACAGTATGGTGGTTTAAAATAATATATAGGACCTACCCGTTCGTACAGTAACCTTAAATTATGACCTCAAGGCATAAAAATAAAGTATAAACGTGTTAGTCGTATCATGCGAGAAAATGATCTATCAGCACATGTGTATAATAAACAAATGTGAGAAAATGATTTTGTCCTTGGATTACAAGGTAAGAAAACTAGAAACTTAATTATAGCGTCGTTTTGATCTATATTATCATTTCAAAAAAATAGTGATCACGTAAGTCGATCTATGTACAGATGAAATAGTGAGCTATAGTACCAGTAAGCCTCCAACAACAGCCCTTGTTAAGATCGTTGGATGCATTAATAAAATTTAGACCAAACCATCATATGGCTTTCCACAGTGATCAAGGGCTAGATCGTAATTAACGAGTGGATAAAGGTCAAACTAAAAGACAAGGTACCGGTAGAATACCGATATCTTGCCTTAAGAAATATAGGTTAAATAGAGTGTCCAACTTTATTTTTTGTCAGTGAAAAGAGACACGTTCGTAAGTCAAGGGGCGGACATCCTTTAAACTTAACTTTCCAAGATCAAGGTGAACGATGTCTTTAATGAAGATCAAACGTGTTTTTTTAGCATCAAGGCGTAAATAAACGACTTTTAACTGATCGTTCAAGGGATACAGCGTCCCAGTGAGTTTTTCGTAGCTATTGTTTTGTGTCTTGAGTGTGATCGTTACTAAGCGTTTGGTTTGGATCGCTTGATTTAAGAAAAGTTTGAGCTGATTTTCTGGGATCGTAGCGTAGTTTTTAACTGGAGCTGTTGGTTCAAAAAAAGTTTGGGCGCGTTCATGTAGTTCGTGAGAAAAGCGAGTGAGTTTCTTAGAGCGGAAAAAAGTTTTGAATGACATAGGCTGGCTCCTCCTTGAGAACGTTTGTTTGATATAATCATTATATGAACATCCGTTCGATAAATCAAGTGTATTTTTTGTTAAAATTTTAGCAGTTCATCTAAATTCGATGAGAAAAGGACTTTTTTAACTAGTTTTTTTGGATATTTCCATTAAATTGTTTAAGATGACTTGAAAATAGTACTAAAAAAGTGCAAAATGGTATATAAATTTATAAAATTGAGGAGTTTTGGAAAGCATGGCTAAAAGAGGAATGTTGATCGTTCTTTCAGGCCCCTCGGGTGTGGGCAAAGGGACTGTACGAAAGGAGATCTTTTCACAAGAAGGTAACAACTTTCATTATTCCGTTTCGATGACTACAAGGCAGATGCGCCCTGGTGAAGTTAATGGGAAAGACTATTATTTTGTCTCCAAAGAAGAGTTTGAAAAAGAGATAGCTGAAGATGGTATGCTTGAATATGCTCAATATGTTGACAATTACTATGGAACACCATTAAAATACGTTAATGAAATGCTTGACATGGGAAAAGATGTTTTCCTAGAGATCGAAGTCAAAGGTGCGATGCAAGTACGCAAAAAGGTGCCAGATGGCTTGTTTATCTTCTTGACTCCTCCAGATTTAATGGAGTTGCGTCAGCGGATCATCAACCGTGGGACAGATGATCTTGCAACGATCGATAAGCGGATGGAAAAGGCAAAAGATGAGATCGAAATGATGCAAAATTATGACTATGCAGTCGTTAATGATGAAGTTGCTAAAGCAGCCGAGAAGATCAAAACGATCATTCGAGCAGAACGTTGGCGTGTAAAACGCTTTTTGCCAGACTATAAGAAACAATTGGGAGTGTTAAAATGATTTTATATCCATCAGTTGATGAACTTCTAGAACGTGTGGATTCTCGTTACTCTTTGATCATGCTTGCTTCAAAGCGGGCACATGAATTAGATGCAGGTGCTTTACCGATGCTCAATGAATATGAATCAGTTAAAAGTGTTGGTCGTGCCCTAGAAGAGATCGTAGCCGGAGATCTTAAGATCAAATCCGAGGGTGAAGAAGGCTAATAGAATAATAAATAAGATCAAGGTGATCACCTTGATCTTATTTATTTTTATCGTCAAATTTTATAAGGCGAAGTTTGACATGAGCAGTCTAGAATGCGGTACAATGAAAATATCGAGCAGTTAAGAAAGGAAAAACTATACTTCTTTATTCAAAGAACATAGTAGGATTTATTATGGAGAGCCTAAAAAATAAACGAGTCGCACTTTATATCACAGGTGGGATCGCGGCTTATAAAGGAGCGTATGTCGCACGTTCGTTGATGAAAGCTGGGGCCAAGGTGCGTGTTGCTATGACCCGAGCTGCTCAAGAATTTGTAACGCCACTGACTTTTAAAGCTTTGACTCATAATGAGGTCCTGACTGAACTTTTTACTGACGAAAAGACAGCAGTCCCCCATATCGAATTAGCTGACTGGAGTGAGTTAGCCTTAGTTGTGCCGACGACAGCTGATCTGATGGCCAAGCTTGCGCATGGGATCGCTGATGATCTTGTTTCAACGGCACTATTAGCTACTGCTGCCCCGATCTATTTAGTTCCAGCAATGAATGAAAAGATGTGGGAAGCTAGTGCAACACAGCGTAATTACCGGCAGTTGTGTGCTGATGGTGTCAAGATCTTGATGCCTAAAGACGGGTATTTAGCTGAAGGTTATACAGGAAAAGGACGAATGCCAGAGCCAGAAGAGATCATGGCGTGGTTAGCCACCGAACTTACGTCTAACGCAGATCTTAAGGGGAAACGGGTTTTAGTGAGTGCTGGTGGAACGCTCGAACCGATCGACCCTGTTAGATACATTGCTAATCGGTCAAGTGGTAAAATGGGACATGCTCTAGCCAACGCAGCTAACGCTCGAGGCGCCCAAGTGACATTAGTAACAACTAAGAGTGATCTGCCTGTTCCAAGGGGGATTCAGGTCGAAAAAATCGTAACAGCAGCTGAAATGGAAGCAGTTCTCTTAAAGCATTTCCCAACTGCCGATATCACGATCATGGCTGCAGCAGTCGCTGATTATCGTGTTGCCCAGATCTCTTCGCAAAAGATCAAGAAGAAAAATGAGACGTGGGAATTAAAATTATTGAAAAATCCTGATATTTTAAAGCATTTAGGACAGATCAAGCGAGCTGATCAATATTTAGTTGGTTTTGCAGCTGAAACAGATGAGCTCTTAAAAAACGCAACAGATAAATTGCTCGCCAAAAATGTAGATCTTTTAGTCGCTAATGACGTTTCAAGGTCAGATATCGGTTTTGGGTCAGATGAAAATCAAGTTTTATTATTACGTCCTCAAAAAGAAGTCAAGACGACACCTAAAGTAACTAAAGAACGCTTGGCTCATGAGATCTTAGATGAGGTTTTAAGGTCAAGCAAGTGAAGAGGGGGAGATTATGCCAAATTATGCGCAAGTGATCGTTGATGTCAAAGCGATGCAGACCAATCGGCCGTATACGTACCAGATCCCAGCTGAATTAAAAGATCAGATCCGAGTTGGCATGCGGGTCGTCGTTCCTTTTGGAAAAGGAGATCGCAAAGTTCAAGGGTTTGTCGTTGAGTTGAGTGAAAAAGTAACTTTTGCTGATCAGATCGAACCAAAGCAGATCGAAGCTTTGATGGATCTAACGCCAGTTTTGAATGAAGAAGCGTTGGCGTTAGCTGATCATTTAGCTAGAGAGACATTTGCGTTTAAGATCCGTTGTTTACAAGTTATGCTACCAAATGTGATGCGGGCTAGTTATTCTAAAGGATTACGACTTTTACCAACAGCTTCAAGCGAATTGAAGCAATTTTTTGGAGCTAAAGAAGAACTTGAATTTTCAGCCGAACGCTTTTCAAAAGCTGAACAGGCGTTATTGCGCAAAGCACAAAAAGCAGGACAACTAGAAGTCATATATCATGTGAAAGATCGTGCGCGTGTTAAAAAAACGAAATTTTTGACTTCGTTAGTCACACGCCAAAATTATGCTGAGTTCAAAGCTAAAGTGCGTAAAAATGCGACAAAGCAACTTGACCTTTTAGCATTTTTAGCTGCAAAAAGTGGTCAAGAACTTTTACAAGCACAAGTTCAAGCGCAACTCGATCTTACTGCTAGTCAACTGAAAAAGGCTAGTGAATCAGGCTGGATCAAACAATTTGAACGCGAAACTTATCGTGATCCAACACAAACAAAAGATTATGGGCAAAGTGTACCCAAAATTTTAACAGCAGAACAAAAAAATGCAGTTGATCAGATCACTTCAGCTGTTAAACAAGCTCAGGCAACGACTTTTTTACTTCAAGGTGTGACTGGCAGTGGGAAAACAGAAGTTTATCTGCAAACGATCGCACGTGTTTTAGAACAAAAAAAGCAAGCTTTGATGTTAGTTCCTGAGATCTCATTGACGCCACAAATGGTCGCTCGAGTCAAAGCACGTTTTGGAAAACAAGTGGCGTTACTTCATAGCGCTTTATCAGACGGTGAACGTTATGATGAGTGGCGCAGGATCGAGCGGGGCGAAGCAAGTGTTGTTGTAGGAGCGCGTTCAGCGATCTTTGCCCCGCTGACAGATCTGGGTGTGATCATTATCGATGAAGAGCATGAAACAAGTTATAAACAAGAAGATATGCCTCGTTATCAAGCCAAAGAAGTGGCTTTATGGCGTGCTAAATATCATAACTGTCCAGTTGTTTTAGGTTCAGCGACTCCTGCTCTTGAGACGCGGGCCCGCGCTCAAAAAGGCTTATATACACATTTACAATTAACAAAGCGGATCAACGGGGACAACTTACCTGAAGTCACGCTTGTTGATATGCGCAAAGCTAAGCTGACTGCACCAGATCCAGATTTTTCAAATGAGATGTTAGAAGCTTTAGCAAAATGTTTGCAACGTAAAGAACAAGCTGTTTTGATGCTAAATCGCCGAGGATACTCGGCTTTTGTCATGTGTCGTGAATGTGGCTTCGTACTTAAATGTCCTAATTGTGATGTTTCTTTGACGTTGCACATGGATACCCATTCGATGAAATGCCACTATTGTGGACATGAAGAAGCGATCCCGCATGTTTGTCCTCAGTGTCATAGTAGAAAGATCTATTATTACGGAACAGGAACGCAAAAGATCGAAGAAAAACTCAACCAACTTTTACCAGATGCACGGATCTTGCGAATGGATGTTGATACGACGCGAAAAAAAGGCGCACACGAGAGAATACTGCAACAGTTTGGAGCAAAACAGGCTAACATTTTGTTAGGGACACAGATGATCGCTAAAGGGCTTGATTTTCCAGATGTAACGTTAGTTGGGGTCTTAAATGCTGATACAGCCTTAGAATTTCCGGATTATCGGGCTAGCGAAAGGACTTTTCAACTTTTGACACAAGTCAGTGGGCGTGCTGGTCGTGCAGATAAGAAAGGACATGTTGTGATCCAAACATATAATCCAGAACATTATGCGATCCAATTAGCTTGTCAGCAAAATTATGAGCGCTTTTTCTTTCAAGAGATGCAGCTGCGCCATTTAAACGATTACCCACCGTACTATTATACGATCAAGATCACTGTCAGTGCTGAAAGTGAAAATTTAGCTGCAAAAGAAAGTTTTTTGATCAAAAAGCAACTAGCTCAATGCCTTAGTGCAGATGCGATCATTTTAGGACCAACTCCGAGTGCGATCATGCGGATCAAAAATCGGTTTTATTATCAATTAGTGATAAAATATAAACATGAACAGGCTTTGGAAAGTTATCTCGAAGAGTTAGTCATTCAAAGCCAACGTGGTGAGAAAAAAGGGTTGCAGGTCGTTGTTGATCGCGATCCAGTCAATTTTTTAACATGAGCCACAAAACTTATAGTAAAGGATGATAAGATGACATCAGTCGTATTTATGGGCACACCCCAATTTGCAGCTCCGATCTTAGAAGGAGTGATCGAAGCTGGTTATGACGTCAAAGCAGTTGTGACCCAGCCAGACCGTCTTGTAGGACGAAAACGCATCTTGACTGCTTCACCAGTCAAGAAGACAGCCTTAGAACACGGGATCAAAGTATTACAGCCAGAAAAATTGAGTAATAGTCCCGAAATGGCAGAGATCATTGACTTAAAACCAGATCTGATCATTACAGCCGCTTTTGGCCAATTTTTACCAGAAAAATTGATCAATGCAGCTCAGATCGCAGCGATCAATGTTCATGGATCTTTATTACCTAAATATCGTGGAGGCGCACCAGTTCAATATGCGATCATGAATGGTGAAACTGAGACAGGGGTCACGATCATCTACATGGTCAAAAAGATGGATGCTGGGGCGATGCTTGCCCAGGCTAAGATGCCGATCACAGCCACTGATGACACCGCTTCGATCTTTACTAAAATGAGTATTTTAGGAAAAGAAACGCTCCTTACCTTATTACCTGATCTGATCGCTGGTAAAGTCGAGCCAGTCGAACAAGATGAGACAAGTGTTGTCTTTTCACCAACGATCAAACCAGAAGAAGAAGTGTTAGATCTTAAATTGACAGCAAAAGAGCTTGACCAAAAAGTTCGTGCGCTTCGCCCTGCACCAGGTGCGTACTTTAAAAACTTTAATGGCAAGCGAACAAAGCTTTGGGATGTGACTCCACTAGCTGAAAAAACAGAATTTACAGCTGGAACAGTTGTTTCTGTTGATAAACATGAGTTACTTTTAGCTGGGGCTAATGGTAGTGTTTATGCTATCAATATTTTACAGCCAGCTGGAAAACCAAAGTTAAAAGTCACTGATTATTTAAATGGTGTCGGTCAAGGATTAAAAGTAGGGCAAAAGGTCATAGCTGATGGTGAATAAATTGAAAAATGATCCGCGTACTTTAGCGGTCGAGTTACTTGTCAAAGTCGAAAAAAATGGGGCGTATTCTAATTTGGCGTTAGACCAAACTATTAAAAAACATGGATTATCTAAGCGTGATGCACATTTACTGACCAATATCGTGTATGGTGTGATCCAACATAAATTAACGCTTGAATATTATTTACGACCATTTATCAAAGATCCTAAGAAGGTCACGCCTTGGGTCAAGCAACTTTTATTGACTGCTCTTTACCAACAGATCTATTTAGATAATATTCCTAAGCGGGCGATCTTTAACGAAACGATCGAGATCGCTAAAGTCAAAGGGCATGCAGGGATCAGAAAATTTGTGACTGGGATCTTACATGCACTTGATCGTCAAGGACTACCAGATCTAAAAGAGATCAAAGATCCGCTTAAATATTTAAGTATCAAAACAAGTACACCTAAATGGTTGGTCGAAGCGTTGCAGGCTGAAGTGGGACTGAAAAAAACTGAACAGATCCTTGACTCGGTCAATCAGCCACCGCATCAAACTGTTCGGATCAATAAAAAAGTGGCAAATAAAGAAGAGATCATGACGCGTTTGCATCAAGCTGGATTTGAAGTTGAAGAAAGTCCAGTTACACCCGAGGCGCTCCGTCTTACTGGGGGCTTTATCCCAGCGACAGAAGCTTTTGCTAAAGGACAGATCATCGTTCAAGACGAAAGTGCAATGTTGGCAGTTGATTCAATGGAAATTTTGCCAAATGCGTTGATCTTAGACGCTTGTGCAGCTCCTGGAGGAAAAACGACACAACTAGCAGCAGAGATGACGACAGGTAAAGTGGTCAGTCTAGATATCCATGCGCATAAAGTCAAATTGATCGAGCAAAATGCTAAAAGAGCACATGTTGCTGAAAATGTTGAAGCAAAACAACTCGACGCAAGAAAAGCCGCAGAAGTCTTTGCGCCTGAAACTTTTGATCAGATCTTAGTTGATGCTCCCTGCTCTGGTCTAGGGTTATTGCGGCGAAAGCCAGAAGTCAAATATGAGAAAAGTTTGACAGACTCTAAAAATTTGCATCGGATCCAAGTCGAGATCTTAGATAAGGTCGCGCAAACGCTAAAAGTTGGAGGCACTTTGACTTATAGCACTTGTACGATCTTGACGACAGAAAATCAAGCAACTGTTGATGAATTTTTGGAGAAACATCCAGAATTTGAACAAGTAAAAACTAAAACAAAAAATAATTTAAAGAAAGATCGCAACGAATTGGGGTTAACGATCTATCCAGATGATCATCTTTCAGATGGTTTTTTCATTGCTACATTAAAAAAGAGAACTGAGGTGTAATAGATGCAGATCGCATACACAAGTGATGTTGGAAAAGAACGTAAAATAAATGAAGACCGAGTCGCTGTTTTTAAAAATAAAAATCAAGCAACTTTTGCTATCGTTGCTGACGGTCTAGGTGGACACTTAGGTGGGGAAGTTGCCTCTGAAATGGCAGTCTCTCACTTAGGCTATTTATTTGAGCAGACGACATTAAATGATCCGCTTGCAGCGATCACTTGGTTGAAAGCCCAAGTGATCGTGGAGAATACAAGTATTTTAAAACGCGCTGATCAATATCATGATCTAGCTGGAATGGGAACGACGCTTGTGTGTGCACTGCTTTTTGAAGATAAGTATGCGATCGCTAATATCGGTGATAGTCGTGCTTATTTGTGGCATGCAGGTTCTTTTGAACAATTGACAGAAGATCATTCTTATGTCAATGAGCTCGTCAAACGTGGAGAGATCAGCAAAGAAGAGGCTAAACACCATCCCCATAAAAATATCATTACGCGAACATTAGGCGTTTCCAAGCAAGCACAGATCGATACAAAGATCTATAAAAAAGTTGCAGGTGATATTTTGCTACTTTGTTCTGATGGTCTGACAAATATGTTAGACGATAAAGAGATCAAAATGATCCTTGAATCAGAGCAAACGCTTGAAAAGAAGTGTGAGCAGCTGATCGATCAAGCTAATTTAGCTGGGGGAACAGATAATATCACGGCTTTACTCATCCAGATCGATAAGGGAGGCGGTGAGCCATGAGAGCTGGTTATGCCATTAATGGGCGTTACCAAGTTATCAAAACATTAGGTGAAGGTGGGATGGCTAATGTTTATTTGGCCCATGATCTGATCTTAGATCGTGATGTGGCAGTTAAACTTTTACGCCTTGATCTTCGCGATGATTCAGCTGCGGTCCGCCGTTTTCATCGTGAAGCTGACTCTTTGATCAAATTAGATGATCCGCACATTGTAGATATTTTTGACATCGGTGAAGATCAAGGGATGCAATATATCGTCATGGAATACGTCAAGGGCATGGACCTTAAACGTTATATTGCCCAAAATGCACCTTTGTCTTATGAAAAAGCAGTTGCGATCATGAATCAGATCTTAGTAGCTGTCCGCGAAGCTCACCAACATGGGATCGTACATCGTGACTTAAAACCACAAAATATCTTGTTAGACGAAGCTGGTAATGTTAAGATCACTGATTTTGGGATCGCGATCGCAGTTGCTGAAGAGACGATGACACGAACCAATACTTTAATGGGATCAGTTCATTATATTTCGCCTGAACAAGCACGTGGAAGTATGATCACCCAGCAATCAGATATTTATTCTTTGGGGATCATTCTCTTTGAGCTTTTGACAGGGCATGTGCCTTATGATGGTGAGACTGCTGTTTCGATCGCTCTCAAACATTATCGTAGCCAGATGCCATCACTTCGGAAAGACGATCCTGATATCCCACAAGCGTTGGAAAATGTTGTTTTACACGCAACAGCAAAAGATCGGCGGGAACGTTATCAAAGCGTAACGGAGATGCAGCTAGATCTAGAGACTTGTCTTGATCCTAAACGAAAAGATGCTTTACCTTGGCGACCTAAAAAGATCGTTGAAGAAGAAACGAAAGTCTTACCAGATCTTTCTGAAAAATTAGCTAAGTCTGATCTGGAATTAGAAAAGACACTTGATCTAGGGAAAATCAGTCAAGTGACTAAAAAAGCCAAAGTCAAAAGTTTTAAACGGCGTTACCTTATCGGGATCGGATGCGTCTTGGTAATTATTTTACTCAGTTATTTTTACCTTATTCCAAAAGATGTTTCAGTTCCAGCTTTAAAGGGGCTTTCGCAAAAACAAGCGTTACAATTACTAGAGGCAAAGCAACTTGAGATCGGCAAGATAACTTACCAATATGATAAAAACTACCCTAAAGGTCAAGTGACTTTTACTTCGCCCCAAAAAGGGACGACCGTCAAGCAAAATACTAAGATCGCTTTAACTTTATCTAAAGGGGCGCCTTTAGTGACTTTTGGTGATTATCGTCGAAGAAATTATACCGATGTCAGTCGACGTTTGCGCAAACAAGGGGTGGTCGTCAAAAAAGAGGAGCGCTACTCTGACAGTGTCGCAAAAGGAGAGATCATTGCACAATCGATCGCAGCTAAAAAGAAAGTTGCACTTTCAGAGACGACCGTAACTTTTACAGTTAGCAAAGGGCAAAATTTAGCAGGAATGACTGATCTGAGTGGCTTTTCTTTAAAAGAAGTTAAAGCGTACGCACGTGAATGTGGTCTCGAATTGATCGTAAAAAAAGTTAAAGTGACTTCAAGTGAAGAAGTTGATACTGTGATCGCTCAAGATCCGCCAGTTGGAACATTTGTTCAAGAGGGGGATGTTTTAGAAGTTACTATAGGGACCAAAGGAGCGACTGGTTCGAAATATTATAAACAAGAAGAGGAATGATAATTTGGTAAAGGGACAGATCAGACAATCGTTGAGTGGTTATTACGATGTAGTAACTGCAACGGGAGAAGAATATCGCACGCGAGCTCGGGGCAATTTCCGTAAGAAAAAGCAAACACCACTTGTTGGTGATCAAGTTGAATTTAAAGCTGAAAAAAGCGATGAAGGCTATATATTGGAGATCTATCCACGTAAAAATGAACTTATTCGCCCTCCGATGGCTAACCTTGATACGGCGATCGTTGTCACAGCTTGTGTGCAGCCTGATTTTTCAAGTAACTTATTGGATCGGCAGTTGGTGATGTTAGAAGCAAAGCAGATCGCACCAGTACTTTATTTTTCAAAAGTTGATCTATTGACTGAAGAGCAATTGGAAAAAATACAGGCGCTCACAGCTTACTATCACAAATATTATCCTGTTTATCTTGGAGGAAGACAAAATGAACAAAGTGTTGCTAAGAAGATCCTCTCTGACTTAGACCACCAAGTGATCGTTGTGATGGGCCAAACTGGTGCTGGGAAATCGACATTATTAAATCATTTAGATCCAAGTTTACAACTTGAAACTGGCGAGATCTCTAAAGCTCTCAGTCGTGGACGGCATACGACAAGAAAGGTCTCATTGCTTCCGATCGGGGATAATTTACTCGCTGATACACCAGGCTTTTCTTCTTTTGAATTGCGTGAGATCACTAAAGAAGAATTACCGCTACTTTTCCCTGACTTTGTAGCCTTTCAAGCGGGCTGTCGCTTTAGAGGTTGTTTACATTTGAACGAGCCAGGTTGTGCTGTCAAAGAAGCAGTTGCAGCAGGTGAGATCTTAACTAGTCGGTATGAGAACTATCGCCAATTCCATACGGCGATCGTTGAACGAAAGCCTAAATATCGTTGAGGATAATTTTAGAAGGGATGAAGAAAAATGAAAATAGCACCATCGATCTTAAGTGCAGATTTTGCAAATTTGGCTCACGATGTTGCCATTGTTGAGCAAGCAGGTGTTGAATATTTACACATTGATATTATGGATGGACATTTTGTCGAAAATCTAACGTTTGGCGCTAATGTTGTCAAGGCGTTACGAAAGCATTCTAAATTAGTGTTTGATTGTCATCTGATGGTCGAAACACCAGAGAAATATATTGCAGAATTAGCTATGGCTGGAGCCGATTTGATCGGAGTACACATCGAAGCTACTCCTCATATCCATCGAGTACTCAGTCAGATCAAAGAAGCTGGTGTCAAAGCAGAAGTCGTTATCAATCCAGGAACACCATTGACAGCGCTCATGGAAATCTTGCCACTAGTTGATCAAGTTTTAGTGATGACTGTTGATCCAGGTTTTGGTGGTCAAGCCTTTATCGAATCTACTGTTTCAAAAGTTGCGCGGTTAGCACAGCTTAAACAAGAGGCAGGACTTGATTTTGAGATCGAAGTTGATGGTGGGATCAATGCTGAAACGATCGAGCAAGTAGCTAAAGCAGGCGCCACTGTTGCTGTTGCAGGTTCTTACATTTTTAATGCCTCTGATCCGGTTGAGCAGATCAAATTATTGAAACAAGGTGCTAAAGGCTGATGGAACTCAATATTTTGACTGGAGGCCCTGTTGAATTTTTACCGCCTGATATTTTAAAAAAAGCTAAAGCTGATACATGGATCGGTGTTGATCATGGGGCTGTCTATTTAGCTCAACATGGGATCAGACCACTTTTTTCGATCGGTGATTTTGACTCGGCGACGCCTAAAGAACAAGCATTAGTTCGTAAGTTTAGTCATAAGCTCATTACAGCTATTCCAGAAAAAGATCAAACTGATACAGAGCTTGCTTTATTAGAGTGTGAGCTTACTTATAGCCCAGAAAGGATCAATGTTTATGGCGCAACAGGAGGACGTTTAGATCATTTTTTAGCGAACTTACTAAGTGTTTTAAACATAGATTTCCCTAAATTGGTCGAAAAAGTCTGTTTTATCGATCGCCAAAATTTGATCACATTTTATTTGCCAGGAGAACATGAGTTGAGAAAAGCGCCTGAAATGAAGTATCTGGCTTTTATCCCATTGACGGCAGTAACAGGTTTGACTTTGAGTGATGAGAAATATCGGTTGACCGATCAAAAAACTGCAGGACCACTCGCTTATATCAGTAATGAATTTTTAGGTTCGACCGCTCATTTTAAGTTTACAAGTGGAGTAGTTTGTGTGATCCAAAGTCGTGATTAAAAAAATCTAGCTTCTAGCGAAGCTGGATTTTTTTTAGAAAAAGATTGATTTTAAAATCTGAATAGAATAAAATTAGTTAAACATTAATTTTTGTTTAGTTTTTATAATTTTATTCAAGGGGGATTTTTATGAAAGTCAAACGCCTTTTTACTAAGACTTTAGTTGTTGCTACGGCAGGACTATTATTAGCTGCATGTAGTTCTAATAAAGAACAGAGTGCTTCTAATAAATTAGCTGAAAAGCAAGAGTTGAATTGGAGCTATTTAGCCGAGCTTGCGACCTTAGATCCATCTAAAGTAACAGATGCTTACAGTGGGGATATCATTGGAAACTCTATGGAAGGTCTTTTGCGGATCGGGAAAAATAGTAAAGTTGAACCTGGAGTTGCTCGTAAAACAGAGGTTTCTAATAATGGATTGACTTATACCTTTACTTTACGCAAAGATGCTAAATGGTCAAATGGTGATAAAGTGACAGCTAAAGATTTTGTCTATGGTTGGCAACGAACAGTTGATCAAAAAACAGCTTCACCATACGCTTACTTATATAGCGGGATCCAAAATGCAGATGCGATCACTAAAGGCGAAAAAGCTCCTGAAGAATTAGGGATCAAAGCTAACGGAGATTATGAATTAGTTGTTACTTTAGAAAAACCAGTTCCATATTTTGAACTGTTGATGGGCTTTGAACCGTTCTATCCACAAAATCAAAAAGTTGTTGAGCAAAACGGTGATAAGTTTGGAACAGATGCAACTAAGACAGTTTATAATGGTCCCTTTGTCGTTGAAGGTTGGACAGGTTCAAATCTCAGCTGGAAGTTAAAGAAAAACGAAGCTTATTGGGATAAAAAGAAAGTCAAACTCGATACGATCAATTTTAAAGTCAATAAAAGTACAAGTACCTCATATAACCTCTACCAAAGTAAACAAACTGACTACACGACTTTGAGTAGTGAGCAAGCTAAACAGCTTGAAAAGACTCCGGGATACAGTGTTTTAAAACAAGCACGAACGACATACCTTGATTTTAATCAAACAAAAGAAGTCTTTAAAAACTTAAAGGTCCGTCAAGCACTCTCTTATGCGATCGACCGCAAAGAATTAGCTGAAAAGATCGTTGGTGGTGGAACACTTCCAAGTTCAAGTATCGTACCGCAAGGATTGAGTGAGTACCGTGGACAAGATTTTGCAACTGCTGCTAAAACAACAGCAGGTGTCAGCTATAATAAAGCAAAAGCTAAGCAACTCTTAAAAGAAGGTTTGGCTGAAACTGGAACTTCCAAGTTGAACCTCACTTTATTGAGTAGTGATGATGATATTTCTAAAAAAGCAGCCGAATTTATCCAAAGTCAATTAGAAGATAATTTACCAGATGTTAAAGTATCAGTTCAAAATGTCCCATTGAAGACGCGGATCTCTCGTGCTGAAAAAGGACAGTTTGATGTACAACTTACCGGTTGGTCAGCTGATTTTGCCGATCCGATCAGTTTCTTAGATCTTTTCACAAAAGATAACTCATATAACTTTGGGAAATGGGATAATGCAGAATATGATCGTTTGGTCACGGCTTCAAAAACAACAGATGCCGATAATAAAGAAAAACGTTGGGAAGATCTAGTTCAAGCTGCTAAGGTTTTAAATGAACAACAAGGAGCAGCACCACTTTATCAAGTGAACGTGCCTCAAGTAGTTCGTGAAAATGTCAAAGGGCTCGTACAAAATTCGGCCGGTGTAACTAATAATTGGAAAGAGGCATATATCGTCAATTAAACAAAAAAGAGGATCGAATAGAGATCCTCTTTTTTAATGAAAATAAAAAAGCCCACAAACAAGGGGCTAGTCGACGCTTAAACGCGTGTAACTTTACCGGATTTCAAAGCACGTGCTGAAACCCATACCTTTTTAGGCTTACCGTCAACTAAGATACGAACTTTTTGCAAGTTTGGTTTCCAGCTACGGTTTGTTTGGTTCAAAGCGTGTGAACGCTTCTTACCGAATGTAGTCTTACGACCTGTTACGAAATCTTTAGCCATTTTATTATCCTCCCTCGTCTCAAATTAGGAGCAATGGTTTTGCTCATTCACTAAATAAAATTATCATAGATAGCCGTTAATTGCAATAGTTTTCTATAAAGTAATTTTGCTTGACAGCTGAAAATGTTGATTTATCAAGATATTTTTGGAAAGAAAGCTTTTCGTTTATCTGACTTTTTGTAATTATCTGAAACATGGTATAATACTACTATCAAACTTATTTTACCTGATAAGTTGACAGAGCTAAAATTGTCTTAAATGTTAAGGAGGCTGGAATTTATGGCTGTAAAAATTCAAAATCAATTTGGAAATATCGATATCAGCAATGAAGTTATCGCAACAGTAGTTGGCGGTGCTGCAACTGAGATCTTTGGGATCGTTGGTATGGCCAGCAAGAACCAAATCAGAGACAATTTAAATGAAATTTTAAAACGCGATAATTATTCTAAAGGGGTCGTTATCCGTCAAGAAGACGAAGGGATCGCAGTCGATGTGTATATTATCGTAGGTTATGGGACTAAGATCTCAGAAGTATGCCGTAACGTTCAAGATAAGGTCAAATATAACTTAGACTCGATGTTAGGCATCACGGCTGAATCAGTGAATGTGATCGTACAAGGTGTGCGGGTCATCAACGACTAGTTACCATAATAACCAAGGAGTGAGCAATAAGTGAAAGTTGAGAAGATAACTGAGACAGAATTTCGAAAGATGATCTTGATCAGTTCTAAGAGATTAAATAATAATGCTGAATTCATCAACTCATTGAATGTTTTTCCAGTGCCAGATGGTGATACAGGAACGAATATGAGTCTATCATTTGCAAGCGGGGAAAAATACGTTTCCGAATCAACAGCAACAAGTGTTGGCGAGTTAGCAAATTCATTAGCTAAAGGGTTGTTGATGGGAGCACGTGGAAACTCAGGTGTTATTTTGTCCCAAGTTTTCCGAGGATTTTCTAAAAGTGTCGCTAAAAAAGAAAGTTTGAACGCTAAAGAACTTGCAGGTGCTTTGCAAGGTGGGGTCGAGACAGCTTATAAGGCCGTCATGAAGCCTCAAGAAGGGACGATCTTGACAGTTGCGCGCAAGGCAGCTGAAGCAGCTTTAAAGACGGCTACTAAAACGGATGATGTCGTTGAAGTTATGAAAGCCACTTATGAAGCAGCAAAAGCAGCTTTAGAAACGACGCCAGAATTATTACCTGTTTTAAAAGAGGTCGGTGTCGTTGACTCTGGTGGTCAAGGTTTGACTTTTGTTTACCAAGGATTTTATGATGCACTGGCTGGAAATGAGCGGACTGAAGAAATACACACCCCAAGTCCAGTTGAAATGGATGAGATGGTCAATGCTGAACACCATAAGAGTGCGCAAAGCCAATTACACACCGAAGATATCCAATTTGGCTATTGTACTGAGATCATGGTCCGCTTAGGCGCAGGGCGTTTAGTCGAAAAAGAATTTGATTATGATGAATTCCGAGGGTATTTAGCTCAGATCGGGGATTCTTTATTAGTGATCGCCGATGATGAAGTTGTTAAAGTTCATGTGCATACTGAACATCCTGGGCAAGTTCTTTCATATGGACAAAAATATGGTTCTTTGATCAAAGTCAAAGTCGACAATATGCGCTTGCAACATGAAACGATCTTAGAAAAAGATGAAGATGAACGGGTCGCTGAAAATATTAACGAAAAAAATGAACCAAAAGAATACGGGATCATTGCGATCGCATCTGGCGATGGAATCGCTGATATCTTCAAACATTTAGGGGTAACGCATATCATCAACGGTGGACAAACGATGAATCCAAGTACAAAAGATATCGTTGAAGCTATCGAAAAGACTAATGCTAAAAAAGTGATCATTTTACCAAATAATAAAAACATCTTCTTAGCAGCCCAACAAGCAGCTGAAGTCTCGGAGGCTGAAGTTGAAGTCGTTTTAAGTAAGACGATCGCCCAAGGGATGAGTGCAATGCTTGGTTTTAGCGAAGCAGCAACACTAGCTGAAAATAAAGAAGCGATGACTGCTGAACTTGATGAAGTTCTTTCAGGTCAAGTTACGGTCGCAGTGCGTGATACGACGATCGAAGGTCGTGAGATCAAAAAAGATGATTATATGGGGATCATTGATGGTAAGATCACAGTTACTGGTCCAGATCGTAAGCAAGTTGCGCTTGAGATGACAAAAGAGATGCTCGATGAAGATAGTGAGATCGTAACGATCATTTATGGTCAAGAAGGTTCAGCAGCTGAAGCAGAAGAGATCGCAGCAACTTTAGAAAAACTCGATCCTGACCTTGAACTTGAGATCCATTCTGGGGGACAACCAGTTTATCCATATTTGATCTCGGTCGAATAATTTGAGATGGTAAATTCTGGCAGATCTAACTTGATAGATCAGACAGGATTTATTTTTTTAAGGGGGGGTAAGTTTGCGTTCGTTGCAAGATCCAGTCAGTGTTTTAACTGGCGTTGGACCTAAGAAATTGACAGCTCTAAACAAATTAGGCATAAATACGATCGAAGATCTACTGACTTATTATCCATTTCGCTACGATGATCTGGCTGTCAAACAATTGGACCAGGTCGAAGATGGACAAAAAGTGGTTTTAAAAGGAAAAATTGCGACGGCTCCCGTCGTTGTTCGCTTTGGACGGGCAAAAAATCGCTTGAATTTTAATCTATTAGTTGAACATGATGTTTTAAAAGTGACCTTTTTTAACCAAGCTTATTTAGCAAAGCAATTAACGAGCGGGCAAGAAGTTGCGATCTATGGTAAATATGATCAAAGGCGCCAAGGTTTGACAGCTATGCGTTTGATCACACAAAAAAATGATGATCTTGCAGGTGTTTACCGTGCTTCAAAAGAGATCACGGCTAAGACGATCAAAAGTTTAGTCGAACAAGCTTATCGGGCCTATGAAGAACTACTCGTTGATATCATCCCAGTGAACATACGGGAAAAATATCGCTTGAGTTCTAGAAAAGAGATGCTCCACGATATGCATTTTCCAAATGATCTTAGCAAAAGTCAGGCGGCGCGACGAGCGGCGATCTTTGAAGAGTTTTTTAAATTTCAACTCCAGATCCAAGCTTTAAAAAGGCGCGCTCAAAAAGAAGACGGTCTTTTAATTGCTTATGATAATCAAAAACTGCGAACTTTTATCTATAGTTTGCCTTTTGAGTTGACGGCGGCTCAAAAGCGCGTCGTCAATGAGATCTGTCATGATCTTCATCAAGCTAAGCATATGAACCGCCTTTTACAAGGTGATGTTGGCTCAGGTAAAACAGTAGTAGCTGCGATCGCGATGTATGCTGCGATCACAGCTGGATATCAGGCTGTTTTGATGGCGCCAACTGAGATCTTAGCCCAACAACATGCGCAAAAGCTAGCGCAGATCTTTGCTGCTTTTCCTGAAGTCAATGTGGCGCTTTTAACGAGCACGACTAATCGCCGTTCAAAAGCTAAAAAAGAACTTTTGAAGCATCTTAAGGCTGGTGAGATCAACGCGTTAGTGGGAACGCATGCTGTGATCCAAGATAACGTCGAATTTGCCAAATTGGGGCTTGTGATCACCGACGAACAACATCGTTTTGGGGTCTTGCAACGCCAAGCTTTACGTAAAAAAGGCCAAAAGCCAGATACATTAGCGATGACAGCAACCCCGATCCCGCGCACGCTAGCGATCACGACTTACGGTGAGATGGATATTTCAGTGATAAATGAGTTACCTAAAGGAAGAAAGCCGATCGAAACGACTTGGATCAAAAAAAAGCAGTTTCCTGAAGCTTTAAACCGAGTAGAAGAACAATTACGTTTAGGTGCGCAAGCTTATGTTATCTCGCCTTTGATCGAAGAATCCGAAATGTTAGACTTGCAAAATGCAACTGAGACTTACGAAAAATTAAAACAATATTTTGCAGGGCGCTATACTGTCGCTTTGCTTCATGGCAAAATGGCTGCTGAGGAAAAAGAAAAGGTCATGGCGGATTTTAAAGCTGGAAAATATGATATTTTAGTTTCAACAACAGTGATCGAAGTTGGTGTCGATGTCAGCAATGCCACGATGATGGTGATCTTAGATGCAGACCGCTTTGGATTAGCTCAACTTCATCAGTTGCGTGGACGAGTTGGGCGAGGAGAAAAACGCTCATATTGTCTTTTAGTCGCAGATCCAAAAAGTGAATACGGAAGTGAGCGGATGAAGACGATGGTCGAAACAAATGATGGCTTTGTGATCGCACAACGTGACCTTGAACTCCGAGGACCAGGTGATGTTTTAGGGAAAAAACAAGCTGGTCTGCCGGAATTTAAATTGGGTGATCCGATCAGCGATTTTAATATCTTACAAGTCGCTCAAGCTGAAGTTTTTGAACTGTTAGCTCGACCTGAACTTTTACAAAAAGCAGAGTATGTTGGAATAAGGCAATATTTAGCAGAAGTTACATTAGGACGTCCAGGTTTGGATTAGTAGAAGGGAAGTAATCAAATGAAGATCGCGATCGATGCAATGGGTGGAGATCATGCGCCAGAGAGTGTTGTTTTAGGCGTTGATCAAGCACATGCAGAATTTAAAGACTTAGAGTTTATTTTATATGGGGATGAAAAGCAGATCCGCCAATATTTAAAAGCTAAAGATCGAGTTGAGATCGTCCACACGACTGAAGTTATTTCGATGAATGATGAGCCTGTTAAGGCGATCAGACGAAAAAAAGATTCTTCGCTCGTTATGGCGGCTAAAGCTGTCAAAGAAAAAAAGGCTGACGCGCTTTTTTCTTGTGGAAATACAGGGGCCTTGCTCGCTGCTGGACTTTTGATCGTAGGCAGGATCAAAGGGATCACGCGTCCAGGACTCTTATCGACTTTACCAGTCGTTTCAGGACAAACAGGTGCTTTTAATTTGTTAGATAGTGGGGCAAACGCGGATAGCAAAGCTGAACATTTGTACCAATATGCTTTACTAGGTAAATATTATGCTGAAAATGTACGTGGCGTAAAAAATGCTCGGATCGGACTATTAAATAACGGGACAGAAGAACATAAGGGTAATAAAGTAACACAAGAAGCCTATCAATTATTAAAAGCCGATCAAAGCTTGAATTTTGTCGGAAACGTTGAAGCTAAGGCTTTGATGCAAGGTGTCTGTGACGTTGTTGTCGCCGATGGTTTTACTGGAAATGCAGTCTTAAAGGCGATCGAAGGTACGGCGCTAGGGGTGATGAGCTTATTGAAAGACACGATCAAAGAAGCTGGTCTAAAAGGTAAGTTAGGTGCGTTGTTATTAAAAGATGATCTTAAAGGGATCAAGACACGGATGGATCAATCTCAATATGGGGGCGCCGTTTTACTTGGCGTCAAAGCACCAGTCGTTAAAGCTCATGGGGCAAGTGATGCTCAAACTGTTTACTATACGCTCAAACAGATCAAAACTATGCTAGATGAGGATATGATCTCTGAATTTACAAGTTATTGGCAAACATTAGCAACTAAAGAAGCCTAAGATGGTCTCAACTGCGAGAGTGTGGTATAATGTCGGCGTGAACTTAATATATGGGGTTGAAAGTTATGAATGAAAATGAAATTTTAGAAAAGATCACAGCGATCATCGAAGAACGTTTTGACGTTACTGCTGATGCAGTCCAAAAAGAAACAAGTTTTAAAGATGACTTAGATGCAGACTCGATCGAATTGGTCGAATTTGTCCTCGAACTAGAAGATACATTTGGAGCTGAGATCTCTGATGAAGATGCTGAAAAGATCGAAACCGTAGGCGATGCAGTTGACTACATCGCAGCTCATCAAGCTTAAACGTTAAAAGGTCAGCGAGTAGGCTGACCTTTTTATATAAATCTAAAGAGAAGCGAGCGCCTTAAGTTATGATATGATTCCCCTAGAGTGGACACGGAAATAATAAAGATTCTGTGATCACTCTAGGGGGATTTTTTATGTCTAGAAGAACTACTAAACATACACTTGAAGAAAGATACCAGGCAGTCTCCGAGTATCTTAGTGGACAATATAGTAAGTACTTTATCTGCCGGAAATATACCATTTCTAAAAATACATTTGATAATTGGATCAGAAAATACAAAGCTGGCGGTTTAGATGGCTTAAAAGAGTCTAGAACCTGGAAAGAATATTCAGTTGAATTAAAAACAACTGCGGTTCTAGAATATTTAGAAAATGGACGTTCACCAAAGAAAATTTGTGATAAATACAATATTTCGAGTGTTTCGGTTTTACGTAAATGGATCAACTTGTATACTAATGGAAAAGGCTTTAAAGCTACCATTGGAGGTCGTAATAGAATGAAACATGGACGTAAAACTACTTTTAAGGAACGGCTCGAAATAGTTCAGTATACACTTGCTAATAATAAGAATTATCACAAAGCGATCGATAAATATAATGTTTCTTATTCCCAAGTCTATAATTGGGTCAAAAAGTTTGAAGTAGATGGCGAAAAGGCATTATACGATAATCGTGGTAAAACAGTTAAAGATCGTGATTATAAGACTCTTTCTGAAACTGAGCGTCTCAAGCTTGAGATCCTACGTTTGAAAGAACGTAATAAATATCTAGAAGCAGAAAATATCGTTTTAAAAAAATTGGACGAACTCGAAAGGAGGAGATAAGCTTTATACCTAAAAATCTGCGTTTTAAAGCTATTCAGGAAGTTCTTAAAGAGTTTCCACAAATTGAACTCTGGATCCTTTGTGCGATCTTAAATGTATCGCGCTCAGGGTATTATCGTTATTTAACTGCTCCAAAATCACAATGTACTTTGGAAAATGAATGGTTAAGTGAGATCATAAAAAAAGAATTTCATGCTTTAAATGGAATTTACGGTTCTAGAAGAATGACTCTTCTTATCAATCGAAAGTATCAAAAACAATATAACTTCAAACGTATTCGTCGCTTAATGAGAGTCCTTGGTTTATATTCAGTAATTCGTCGCAAACGCCGAGGTTGTACTCGTTCAGAACATTTAAACTACGAAGAAAATACTTTAGGTCGTGATTTTTCCGCTACTAGACCTAATCAAAAGTGGGTGACTGATGTCACTTATTTAGAATATGGCTTAGGACAAAAAGCTTATTTAAGTGCGATCAAAGATCTATACGATGGATCTATCATAAGTTTTGAAATTAGTAAAAGAAATGATAATCGGCTTGTCATGAAGACTTTAGAAAAAGCATTCACGCATTTAAATGAAGCTAATCTACTTCTTCACAGTGATCGTGGATTTCAATATACTTCAAAGGAATATCTTCGGTTGACCTCAAGGCATGGTGTTACAAGAAGTATGTCTCGAGTGGGGAAATGTATCGATAACGCACCAATGGAAAGTTTTTGGAGTCATTTCAAGACAGAATGTTATTATTGGCTAAAATGTGAAACATATGGAGAACTTGTAGAAATGATCGAAAACTATATCAAGTTCTACAATACCCAACGTTACCAAATAAAACTAAACAGCCTGACTCCAGAAGAATACCGGAATCAGGCTGCCTAGAATTTTAATTATTTAGTTGTTCACTTGACGGGTCTCAGATCATTATTTAGAAAGGCGCGCTTTTTTGTTATAATAGATTAAGCATTATTGAAAGATAGGAGATTTTTTCTTGATAATTGGATTGACACAGATGTTAAAAGAGGATTTTGGCATCGATTTTAAAGATACCACATTATTGGATGAAGCATTTACCCATGCTTCTTATGTAAATGAGCATCCTAAAGAACATTTAAAATACTATGAACGGATCGAATTTTTAGGTGACGCAGTGATGCAATTATGTGTTTCAGAATATCTATTTAAACGTTATCCGACTTTGCCTGAAGGAAAGTTATCACGTTTAAGAGCAGCCATGGTCTGTGAAGATAGCTTTAGTCGCTTTGCTAAGGAGTGCCACTTTGATGAATATATCCGTTTAGGTAAAGGGGAAGAAAAATCAAATGCTCGAAATCGCTCATCCTTACTTTGCGATATTTTTGAGGCTTTTATCGGGGCTTTATATTTAGATCAAGGTAAAGAAGTCGTTGTTTCCTTTATCAGTCGAGTCGTTTTCCCAAAACTTGATATGGGCTGGTTCGATCATTATTTAGATCATAAAACAGAATTGCAAGAGCTACTGCAACAAAATGGTGATTGTAAGATCAACTACGTTAAAGTCGCAGAAGTTGGTCCAGATAACGAAAAAGAGTATACCATGGCAGTTTATGCTGATGGGCAAAAGGTCGGAGAAGGCACAGGGATGTCTAAAAAGGCGGCTGAACAACAAGCAGCTTTACAGGCATTGAAAGCCCTACGAAAATAAAAAGCGTGTGAAGGGAGCGTTTTGCTTGAAACTAAAGACCTTAAAGCTCAGCGGTTTTAAATCTTTTGCTGATAAAACAACGATCGAATTTCAAGATGGGATGACTGGGATCGTTGGTCCAAACGGAAGCGGAAAAAGCAATATTATCGAAGCTTTGCGTTGGGTCTTAGGGGAACAATCAGCTAAAAGTTTACGTGGGGCCAAAATGCCTGACGTGATCTTTGCTGGTTCGCAAACTCGGGCCCCTTTGAATCGAGCGGAAGTTGAGCTTGAATTTGATAATTCTGACCGTTTTTTACAGATCGATAGCGATCAAGTTACGATCACGCGCCGGATCTATCGTAACGGTGAAAGTGAATTTTTGATCAACCATAAGAATGTTCGGTTACGTGATATCGTTGAACTTTTTATGGATACAGGACTCGGGAGAGAATCGTTCTCGATCATCTCGCAAGGAAAGGTTGAAGCGATCTTTAACAGTAGACCAGAAGATCGCCGAGTCTTGCTCGAAGAAGTTGCTGGGATCGTTAAATATAAAAAAGAAAAGCAAAAAGCAAAACAAGAATTAGATGAAACAACAGATCATCTTGATCGTGTCGCAGATATCATCACAGAATTAGATAAACAACGTGAACCGTTAAAGATCCAGGCAAGTATTGCCCGGGATTATTTGACTCAAAAAGAAGAATATGATCATTACGAAAAAAGTCGCTTAGTGCTTGAGATTACAGATCGTTCAACTAAGAAAAAGACTTTAGAAGAAAAGATCGCCACGCTTGATGAGATCTTGACAAAACAAATTGCAGAAGCTAAAAAACAAGAGGCTAAAACACAGCAGTTACAATTGCGTCAAGCAAGTCTAGAAGAAAAACTCGATCAAGACCAAAAACGTTTTAATGAATTAACGCGACAACAAGAAAAGCTGATCGGGAAGCGCGACCTCTCAGAACACGATAGTGAGTACATCAAAACTCGTCTACAAGAGTTAAGTGAGAGTATCCAAGGCGATGAGCTCACAAAACAAGAAGTGACTAAACAATTGGACGAGTTCAAAATACAAGAAGCTAAATTGACTGAGGAATGTCACAGCTTAGAAGCCAAGTTAGCTGAAGCAGATGCGATCTTGACGGTTGATCCAGCTCAACTTGAAGAACAGATCGAGAGCTTACGTCAAGAGATCGTTGATGATCTGCAAGAACAAGCGACGCTAAAAAATCGGCAAGCGTATCTTGCTAAAGAAGCGCAAAAAAAGGTTGCTCAGACAAAAGCAACGACAAAACGTCTAGAACAAGCAAAAGCTAAGTTAGCCAAAGCAGTTGCAAAACGCCAAGAGATCGACTCTGAAGTTGCTGAGATAAAAAGTCACTACGTAACGGTAAAAGAACAGCTAGTAAAGCTACAACAAGAACTTTTGACAGCTCAACGCCTAAGAGAAGATCAACAGAGACGTTGGCTCAATGCAAGTGATGTTTTACAACGTGCTAAAGCTAGACAAGAGTCATTACAAAATGTTGCAGCTAATTATGCTGGCTATTACCATGGCGTCAAAGCGATCTTACAAGCTAAAATGACTGGGGTCGTTGGAGCTGTTGCTGATCTCCTGCAAGTACCAGCTAAATTGGCTAAGGCGATCGATACTGCTTTAGGAGCACAACTGCAAAATGTCGTTGTGACTGATGAACAGGCTGCCAAAAGTGCGATCCGTTATTTGACTGAAAAGCGTGCTGGACGGGCAACATTTCTTCCACGCACAACTGTCAAACCACGAGAACTATCTTCAGAAAAACGTGTTTTACTGCAAAATGTCGCTGGTGTGATCGGGATCGCAAGTGAATTAGTCGAATATCAAGTAGAAGATCGCCCGATCGTTTTGCATTTGCTAGGGGCGTTAGTCGTTGCAAAAGATCTAGATGCAGCAACTAAGATCGCGGCCACTCTGAATTACAGTGTTAAAATAGTTACTTTGGCTGGAGAAGTCATCAATGCTGGGGGCTCATTGACTGGGGGACAAGAGCGCCAAAAGCGTACAGGTCTTTTAGAACAACAACAACAACTTAAGCAGTTAACAGCAGATATCACAGTTATGACTGAAAAATTAAGTACGATCGAACTTGAAGGTGGTAAGACAAAACAAAAAGTTGAGTATTTGGAAAAAGAGCGCAAAGATCTTCAGCAAGAAGAGCAAGTTCGAGCTCAAAGTGTGCAAGCTGTAACAGAAAAACTACAAGTTGCAATGTTAGCCGAAAAGCAACAGGAAGCCGAAGTCAAAACTTTAAGTGAGACTTTTGAACAAACCAAAGGAACTGATACCGAGACTGAAGAGCAAAATGAGCGATTAGCGACTGAATTAACACAATTGACAGAGACGATCATAAAGAAAAAAGAAGAGCTATCGGTCAGGATCGCATTGCAAAAAGATCGTAGTCAAGAACAACAAAAACAACAAGCGCAAAAAAATAAATTAGAGCAAGAACTTGGGATCAAGCATGAGCGTAAAAATCTTTTGCTGATCCAGATCAAAGAAGCAAAGATCCAATTAGAACAAGCTATTCAACGGATCGAAAAAGCGACTATCAAGATCCAAAGTATCAAAGAAGAACAACAAATAAAACAAGCACTAGGGACAGATATCGAGGCTAAGCGAAAAGCAGTCGAACAAGAGCACAAAGAGCTGGAAAAAGGGATCGCACGTTACCAAGAAAAACGAAGTAAGTTACATGATCTTTTGAAAGAAAGCCAACAAAATGCTGCACGTGCAAATGAATTACGCCAAGTAACAGCTGATGAAAAAAGTGGCTTGACGGCAGAACTTGGAAGTTGTAAAGCTTCTTTAGAACGTGATCTAGATGAACTTGCTCAAAATTATGGATCGACGTTTGAAGCTGCCAAACAAGAAAATACTGAAACTGACCTCGTCCAAGTCAAACAACGAGTACAGTTATTAAAATTGGGGATCGAAGAGTTAGGCGAAGTCAACTTAGGTGCGATCAGCGAATTTGAACGGATCGATACACGTTATAGTTTCTTGACCCAGCAACAAGCGGATCTTTTAGAAGCTAAAGCGCAATTAGTTCAAAGTATGGATGAAATGGATACTGAAGCTAAAAATCGGTTTAAAGCTGCCTTTGATGATGTCCAAGCCGCCTTTTCCGAGATCTTCCCACAAGTATTTGAAGGTGGAAAGGCAGAATTAAGTTTAACTGATCCGAACGATCTCTTGCATACAGGGATCGAATTGATGGCACAACCGCCAGGAAAGAAGTTCCAGCATTTGAACCTTCTTTCTGGTGGTGAGCGTGCTTTGACTGCGATCACTTTATTGTTTGCGATCTTAAAAGTTCGCCCAGTTCCATTTGCAGTTTTAGATGAAGCAGAAGCAGCTTTAGATGACGCCAATGTTGCGCGCTATTCACGTTATTTACGTCGCTTTGACCAACAAACACAATTTATCGTGATCACGCATCGGAAAGGGACGATGATGAATGCAGACGTCTTATATGGCGTCACAATGCAAGAATCTGGGGTCTCAAAGATCGTTTCGGTTGCCTTAGATGAGTTGGAATAATTTTGGCAAGGGATAAACTAATTTGGTAAAATATAAGCAAAAATCAGAAGTAGGTGAAAAGTATGGGTCTATTTGATAGACTTAGACGTGCTTTTTCGGGTGAACCAGCCCCAGAAAAAGAAGAACAAACAAAAGATGAAGCAAAACAAACTGCAGAACTTGAAGAAACAAGTTCTGAAAGTGATGTTACAACGCTTGAACAAAACAAACAACAAGAAACTGAGGCTGACGAAGTTACGGCTAGTGTTGAAGAAACGACAGAGCTTGAAGTAAAAGAACCAGTTGCTAAAGCCCAAATAGAAGAAGCATCAGAAGAAACAGAAAATAAAGTAACGCCGGAAAAAGAAGTAAAAGAACCAGAACCTGAAATTCAAGTTGCAGAGCCGACTGAAGAAGAAGTTGCGCCAAAACTAGAACTAACAGAAAATGAAACGCGAGAAGAAACTGAAGAAGCAAAAGAAGTCGTTCAAACTGAAGAAGTTGCGACTACAGAAGCAAACGAAGATGAAGAGCCACTAAAAGAGACGGCTGAAACTAAACGTTATGATAAAGGTCTAGCTAAGTCACGCAAAGGCTTTGGAGCGATGCTGAATTCTTTATTGGCTAATTTCAGAAGTGTTGACGAAGATTTTTTTGAAGAACTCGAGGAAACTTTGATCGAAGCTGATGTTGGCTTTGAGACTGCAATGAAGATCAGTGATGAGCTCCAAGAAGAAGTCAAATTACGCAACGCTAAGCGAAAAGATGATGTTTCAGATGCGATCATTGAACGGTTAGTTGATATTTATGAAGCTGAAGGTCAAGATGAAGATAATACTTTACATTTTGCTAAAGAAGGTCCAACAGTCTTTTTATTCGTTGGTGTAAACGGCGTCGGTAAAACGACGACGATCGGTAAATTGGCCCATCGCTATCAAAAAGAAGGTAAAAAAGTCTTGTTAGCAGCAGGGGATACTTTTAGAGCTGGTGCGATCGAACAATTAGCTGAATGGGCTAAACGAGTCAACGTCGATATCGTGACTAAACCTGAAAAAAGTGACCCAGCTGCCGTTGTGTATGATGCAGTCGTCAAAGCTAAAAAAGAAGATTACGATATTTTACTAGTCGATACAGCCGGACGTTTACAAAATAAAGTCAACTTGATGAAAGAGCTCGATAAGATCAAACGTGTTATCACGCGTGAGATCCCTGAAGCGCCACAAGAAGTTTTATTGGCTTTAGATGCAACTACAGGTCAAAATGCTTTGACGCAAGCAAAGCAGTTCAAAGAAGTAACTGATGTTTCTGGGATCGTTTTGACAAAACTTGACGGAACAGCTCGGGGAGGGATCGTTTTAGCGATCAGAAACGAGTTACATTTGCCAGTCAAACTAGTAGGTCTAGGTGAAAAGATGGACGATCTACGCGATTTTTCACCAGAAGAATTTGTTTACGGGCTCTTTAAAGGGCTTGTAACACCACAGAAAGCATAGGGTGGAAGCGATGGCGATCGAAAAAACTAATCGGATCAATGCACTCTTTGAATTTTATGAGCCTTTGTTGACAGAAAAACAAGTCACTTATATTGCTTTATATTATCGAGATGATTTTTCCTTAGGTGAGATCGCTGAGAACTACGAGGTCTCACGGCAAGCAGTTTATGATAATATCAAACGAACTGAAAAGATCCTAGAAGATTATGAAGAAAAATTACACCTCTACCGTGATTTTTTGTTACAAAGTCAAAAAACTGATGAGTTGTTAGGGTATGTCAAAAAGAAATACCCGACTGATGAGAATTTGTTAGAACTAGTGATGAATTTAGAGAGTTTAGAAGAAAAATGAAAGATGGTGCGTTAAATGGCATTTGAAGGATTGACCGAACGTCTCCAAAATGCGATCGGCAAGTTACGCCGAAAAGGTAAAGTTAGTGAAGCTGATGTCAAAGAAGTCATGCGTGAGATCCGCTTGGCTTTACTTGAATCCGACGTTAACTTTAAAGTCGTGAAAGATTTTGTCAAAACAGTTCGAACACGAGCTGTCGGGGCTGAAGTGTTAGAGAGTTTGACACCAGCTCAGCAGATCGTCAAGATCGTTAATGAAGAATTAGTCAAAGTTATGGGGGAAGAAGCGACTCCTCTCAATAAATCACCTAAGATCCCGACTGTGATCATGATGGTCGGATTGCAAGGTGCCGGTAAAACAACGACTGCTGGTAAATTAGCTTACCGTTTAAAAAATGAACAAAAAGCTCGTCCATTGATGATCGCCGCCGATGTTTATCGACCAGCCGCGATCGATCAATTAAAGACGATCGGAAATGAGATCGATGTTCCAGTCTTTTCGTTAGGGACAGATGTTGATCCAGTCGAGATCGTCAAACAAGGGATGGGACTTGCGCGCGAAAAGAAAAATGATTATGTCTTGATCGATACTGCTGGTCGTTTACAGATCGACGAGAAATTGATGGATGAATTAGTCAAGATCAAAGAACTAGCGCAACCAAATGAGATCTTACTGACAGTTGATGCGATGACTGGGCAAAATGCCGTCGAAGTTGCACAAGGCTTTAACGATCAACTGGATGTAACTGGGGTCGTCTTGACTAAGTTAGACGGTGATACGCGTGGTGGGGCTGCGCTCTCGATCCGCGCGGTAACGGGCAAACCGATCAAATTTATCGGTCAAGGTGAGAAAATGACGGCACTGGATGTCTTTTATCCTGATCGCATGGCATCGCGGATCTTGGGCATGGGTGACATGTTGACTTTGATCGAGAAAGCTCAAAAAGATTTCGATGAGAAAAAAGCTGAAGAACTTGCCGATAAGATGCGGGAAAATAGCTTTGATTTCAATGACTTTTTAGATCAACTCGAACAAGTCCAAAATATGGGGCCATTAGAAGATATTATGAAGATGATCCCAGGAATGGCTAATAATCCAGCTCTAAAAAATGTTAAGCTCGATCCAAAAGATATGGAGCATACAAAAGCGATCGTTTATTCGATGACACCGCAAGAAAGAGAAGATCCAGATCTTTTGAATCCAAGCCGTAGACGTCGAATCGCGGCTGGTTCTGGACGTCCAATCCAAGAAGTCAACCGTATGATCAAACAATTCAAACAGATGCGTGAGATGATGCAAAAGATGTCTAAAGGAAACTTTAGTGGGATGGAAGGCTTACTTGGCGATGGAATCGGCGGTAAGCTAGCTAAGATGTCGATGAATCGAATGGTCCGTAAAAATAAAAAACGGAAAATGCAGCGCTTACGTAAACGAAAAAAATAAAAAATCGCTCATTTTTAAAAATTTTTTTCAACTGTCAAGAAATTTTCCTTTACAGCAGACCAAATTACTGGTATATTATTTATCGTTGAGAAGATATTAGGAGGTGTAATGCATGTCAGTAAAAATTCGTTTAAAGCGTATGGGTTCTAAAAAGCGCCCATTCTATCGTATCGTTGTAGCAGACTCACGTTCACCACGTGATGGCCGTTTTATCGAAACAGTGGGTACATACAACCCATTGACACAACCAGAACAAGTAACACTTAAAGAAGAAGCTATCATGGGCTGGTTAGATAACGGTGCACAACCATCAGATACAGTGCGTAACATCCTTTCAAAACAAGGTGTTATGAAGAAATTCCACGAAGCTAAATACTCCAAGAAATAAGGTAATTAAATGACAGAAGCAGATGTGAAGCAATTGATCATAGCAATTGTCGCGCCTCTAGTCAGTGAAAGTGATAAGATCAAGATCACGACTTTTGAGGATGAACATTTTCTGAATTTTAATTTATCCGTAGCGCCTACTGATGTTGGGCGTGTGATTGGAAAACACGGTCGGGTCGCCCAAGCGATCCGGACGATCGTTTATAGCATTCGGCTTGACGGACCGTTACGTGTTCGTTTGAATATTGTAGATGATTAAAAAACCTCTGGCTGAAACACTTGTTTCTTCAGAGGTTTTTTTCATAGAAATAGGAAATTTTATGGGGGTACTATGGAATTTTATCAAGTAGGAAAGATCGTAAATACTCACGGGATCCGGGGCGAAGTAAAAGTGATCGCCACGACTGATTTTCCAGAACAACGCTTCAAAGTTGGAAATAAATTATACATTTTTAAAGAAAATGCGCAAACAGGGCTTGAAGTTACAGTCAAAAGCAGTCGCAAGCATAAACAATTTATCATGTTGAAATTTGAAGGCTATGATAATATCTCTGAAGTAGAAGGGTTTAAAGGTTCTGATCTAAAGGTCTCAGCTGAGCAACTCGAAGAGTTAGAAGATGGTTCATACTACTACCATCAGATCATTGGCTTACAAGTCAAAGACTTAGCAGGCGAGACGCTTGGAAAGATCAAAGAGATCATGTCACCAGGTGCAAACGATGTTTGGGTCGTTAAAAGACCTGGGAAAAAAGATCTTTTATTACCGGTGATCGATGATGTCGTCAAAGAAGTCGATCTCAAACAAGGTCAAGTTATCGTTGAACTTTTAGACGGGTTGGATGATTAAATGAAAATAGATATTTTAAGTTTATTTCCAGAGATGTTCAAAGGTCCTTTGACGCAATCGATCGTCGGGAAAGCTAGCGAAAAAGGACTTTTGCAGATCGATGTGACAGATTTCCGTGACTATACGACAAATAAGCAACGGCATGTTGATGATACGCCTTATGGTGGTGGAGCTGGAATGCTCTTACAAGCACAACCGATCTTTGATGCTTTAGATGCTGTTGAAGAAAAAAATGGTGGACTAGGTCGGGTGATCTTACTAGATCCAGCCGGACGAAAATTTGATCAAAAGGTAGCAGAAGAACTTTCCAAAGAAGAACATCTGACTTTTATTTGTGGTCACTATGAAGGTTATGATGAGCGGATCAGAACAAAAGTAACAGACGAGATCTCGTTAGGCGATTTTGTCTTAACTGGTGGTGAATTAGGAGCCATGGTCGTGATCGATGCGACTGTGCGTTTGTTGCCAGAAGTTTTAGGTAATGCTGAATCAGCAGTTGGTGATTCTTTTTCAACGGGATTATTGGAATATCCGCAATACACACGACCAGCTGACTTTAGAGGGATGAAAGTTCCAGAAGTTTTGACGAGCGGTAATCATCAAAAGATCGCAGAATGGCGCAATAAAGAAGCACTACGCCGGACGTATCTTCGACGACCTGATCTTTTAGAAAATTATCCATTATCTAAACAAGAAGAAAAATGGCTGCGTGAATTTAAAACGCGAGGTGTAGCTGATGAATGAACTTGAGATACGAACGGGCAAACCAAGTGATGCTAGTGCGTTATTAGCGATCTATGCCTACTATGTCAAAGAAACAGCGATCACTTTTGAATACGAAGTCCCAACTTTGAGTGATTTTAGACAGCGGATCGAAACGACTTTAGAAACATACCCATTTTTAGTGGCGCTCAAAGCAGGTGAGATCGTTGGATTTGCCTATGCTGGACCGTTTAATCACCGCGAAGCGTATAAATGGTCTGTTGAGGTAACGATCTACCTTGACCCAAATAAACGCCGTCTTGGGGCAGGAAAGAAACTTTATCAAGCTTTAGAAGCTAAACTAAAAGCTCAAGGGATCCAAAATATCAACGCATGCATCAGTGTACCAAACAAAGAAGATGAACATTTGAACTATGATAGCATGCATTTTCATGAGCACTTAGGTTATCGTTTAGTCGGACGTTTTCATGCATGTGGATATAAATTTGAAACTTGGTATGATATGATCTGGATGGAAAAATTTGTCGGTGAACATTCAGTACCAGCGCCTAAATTTATTCCTTTTGCTGAAATATCTGAAAAATAACTTTACAGTACTTAGAAAAATATGCTATATTAATTGTTGGCTATTGCCAGATTAACGATATTCCGCTGCATCTGGACATGAATGTCGATGAAAAGGAGAACACATAATGTCAGTAAACCCATTGATCGCAAAGATCACAGAATCTCAATTACGTAACGATATTCCAGAATTTCGCGCTGGTGATACAGTGCGTGTTCACGCTCGTATCGTTGAAGGTAAGCGCGAACGTATCCAAATCTTCGAAGGTGTTGTTATCAAACGCCGTGGCGAAGGTATCTCAGAAACTTACACAGTTCGCAAGATCAGTAACGGTATCGGGGTAGAACGTACATTCCCATTGCACACACCACGTGTTGACAAGATCGAAGTTGTACGTTACGGTCGTGTACGTCGTGCTAAGTTGTACTACTTACGTGCATTACAAGGTAAGGCTGCTCGTATCCCAGAACGCCGTCGTTAATAAAACGCTCAAAACCCTTGATCTTCAAGGGTTTTTTTATTTGCAAAAAATTAGCTTTGTTTAATATATTATTTTTTTAAGAGCTATGGTAGCAAAATGGTAGCATACTTATGTCAAAGCAAGTCTAATTTGATATCAAGTTCAGTTCAGAAGAGAGACCTTAGTTTTTGAAGGCTCGTTTCGTTAAAAGTAAGTTGCGCTTCTTTTTTACCTTATTGAGAACTAGATGACAAGGATAACATGAGTATTTTATTATTTTTCAGTGGAAGGATCAGTATATCGTTCAAAGTACCGCTCTTTCCACTTTTTTCTTTTCTAAACCACATAATTATTGCCTCTTTTCGAATATATGTTCTTTTTTCAGTTTAAAAAACCCGTCACTGTGGACGGGAGACTAGTATTATTTAAAGTCAATAGTTAGTGATTCTGGAGCTTCAGCAACTGTTTCATATGTATCAGTTCTGGAAACAGAATCAAGATTAAAGGTCAACTGATTTAATTTAGAAACATCCTCAGAATTAATAAGTGCTTGTGCATGTTCATCTTTGTATGCATGTGCTGCAATTGCAGATCCTACACCTTCATCGATCAAACCACTGTTCATGCTTAGTTGCTGACCATAATTTGTCACTAGAGATTTAATACCATTAAATTGAAGTTCAGAGTCTGAAGTGTTATTCAATGTATAAGTTACTTGAATAACATAAGATGATGATGAGGCTTTTACAACATTAAATGCTGTGGCGATATTTTCTCTTTGTGCATCTGTTTTTGGTTCATATTTTAATAACTTGATCGTTTTGATTTTAAAGCTCATAGAGCCATAGTTGATCTCAGCATTTGTAGGTGAAATTATTCTTTCTAAAGTTACTTTCCCACTAGCTGGATCATTATGCCATTGCCCAACTTTTAAAAGTTCTCCAGAAGTTACTTCTTTATTTTCTTGAGAAGAACTGTTTTTCTTGACCTTAACGCTGGAAGAAGAAGCTGATTTATTTGAATTATCTACAGAATTGCTGCAACCTCCCAAGGTCAAAGCTGATAAAAGTAGTAAAACAGTGATTTTGATATTTTTATTCATGATAATAACTCCCTTTTTATTTCAGCTTTTAACGACATCAGTATTTGGTCCAATTATCCAGCTTGTGACAGCGCTTACTTTTGCGTATGAAAATAATAAGATGTGAATGATATACTTTTATGTTATGTGATGGCAAAAAATATATCTACAAGTAATTTTTTTCTTAAACTTGATAGTCTATCTAGCTTAAGCTGGATTATTTTAGTAATTCTATAATAATAATAGCACATGTTATTATATTTAGATAATGCGTATGCTTCAAACAAAGATAGGATAGTAAAAAATCATTTTCAGTCTTACTGCTAGCCTATACCAACGATCTAATCCGTTATACCTCTCTTGATGAATTTAGATAACGCGATCAGGACAATAAGTTCGCTTTTAGGTTCGTGTTTTTATTTATAGACCATATCCAAAAGTACAGAACTTAAATCCAGAGAATATTTGTGAAATGTATGGCTGTAAAGAGATAGGATATTGGATGATGATGAACGTGCAAGATTTATGAAACATGTTTATCATCGCTTAGGATATGATATATTGCCTAAACAAGTTACAAAATATTCTGATCCTAGCTCTAAAGTTTATCGTGGTGTAAGAGATTCGGCTAACATGACTGCTAAAGAGTTCTTAGATAGTATCAAGTTCGGTGAAATGATGATCTCTGGAACTAATACTTCTTCATAAGGGACGTGGATTATACTTCACAGAGCTTTATTCTTATGCTAAAAACCATGCTAAACCTGATGGATTGATCTCAGAATGGGGAATATCTAAAGATGTATACAGTATTCACATTAAAGATTTGAATAGCTTAGGTAATAGAATAAAGCAATTAAAACCATTAAGAGATACTGGTGATCGTATGGATAATCAATATGATATTTTAGCACTTGCTGCAGGATATGATATGATTGACGCAGGTTCAACCAAAAATATCATGAATCGAGGAATACTTGAATGGTTAAAAAATACAAAATATTCGCCGGTGATGTAGAGTTTTCATATACAAGTAAAGAATTGACTGATTGGCGCAATCATACTTTAGATGAAAGAAGCGAATTGATTGATTTTGTTGCAAATATGACAGATAATCCAAATCCCGAAGATGCGTGTTTCCATTTTGATGATCCAGAAGAACTTTACTGGCCAAAGCTCACTCCCAAAGAGCGAGAAAATGTCAGAAAAGCGATCGAGCCACACATCATCAAAGTTAAGTAGTTATGTTAGCATTCAGCGTAAGTTGGGTGCTTTTTATTTTGTCTTTTTTTGCGATCGCAGACGTTAAAGAACGATCGTTATTAAGTTGTTAAAGACTGGTACTAGATGAAAAACGTCATGCACGAAAGATATTGGATGTAGCGGTCAGTCAAATCTACAGTTACAATTACATCCCAAAGTAAAGATCGTTGATAATATGAAGTTTCTTTTAGTACCTTTGAATGATATAGTATTTTTTTGTAAAATAGACAGTAAGATCTTAAGATTATCAGTTAGGGGTCAAGAAAATGTTAAAAGATTTAATCGGAAAAAATATCACTGCGATGGTGACTGATGAAAATGAGCAGTATATTTTTGCACAAAAAGACGGGCTGACATTTCGTCTAGCTAAAGCGGAATTGCTCAAGCTCCCTAAGTTAGGTGCAATGGTCAGTGGTTTTGCATATGAAAATGAAGATCATGAATTACAACTGACTAAAAAACAGCCTAAGAGTGGTTTTTATCGCTACGCTTGGGGAAGTGTGAAAAAAGTTCAACGTGGATTAGGCGTTTTTGTTGATATTGGCTTACCAAATAAAGATGTTGTTGTTTCGGCAGATGAACTACCAGAATTACAAAATCTTTGGCCAAAACAAGGTGATCAGTTGATGATCGCCTTAAAAGTCGACGAAAAAGGCCGCCTCTGGGGTGAATTAGCGACGACCGAAATGTTTAAAGCAATCCAAGTAGCTGCTACGAAAAAGATGATGAATAGAGATGTGACTGCAACAGTTTACCGTTTAAAATTAGTCGGGACTTATGTGATCACAGATGACTATCAATTAGGCTTTATCCATCCAAGTGAACGTGATCTTGAACCGCGCTTAGGTGAAAAGGTAAAAGCACGTGTGATCGGTGTTCGGCCAGATGGAACGTTGAATCTATCTCTTAGACCACGTGCTTATGAAGCGATCGGTGATGATGCTCAAATGCTTTTAGCTGCCCTAGAACATAGTTTAGACGGAAGCTTACCATTTACCGATAAAAGTGATCCGACTGCGATCAAAGCATATTTTGGGATCAGTAAAGGGCAGTTCAAACGTGCTGTTGGGCATTTAATGAAGGCTGGCGTAGTCGTCCAGCGTGATGGACATTTATATTTGGTCAAAAAATGATCAAATAAAAGAAAGGAAACGATCAAGTTGCGTGAATTGACACAGATCGAAGATAAATTACATGCGCGAGGCTTTAAACTTACACCGCAACGAAGAGCAACGATCAAAACTTTAGTTACGCATAAAGAAGAGCATCTTTCAGCAGAAGAGATCTATTCGCTACTACATGAGGCACACCCCGAAGTAGGCTTAGCAACTGTTTATCGGACTCTTGATATCTTGGCTGAGATCCAGATCGTCAATAAGATCACTTTTGAGGACGGGATCGCTCGCTTTGATCTAAAAACTGAAGATAAAGGACATTTTCATCATCATTTAGTTTGTGAATGCTGCGGAAGTGTAAATGAGATCCATGAAGACATGTTGCTTGATGTTGAACAACGGATCAAACGCCAATATCATTTTGAAGTTCGGGATCATCGTTTGACGTTTTTAGGCACATGTCAAGATTGTCTGCGCAAGAAACGTTTAGAACAGTTAGGACAAAGCGATGAACGGAAATAGAAATGATGAGCTAGTCGCAGATTATTTGCACTATTTACTAGTTGAACGTGGTCTTTCAAAAAATACGTTGGCTAGTTATGGGAGTGACTTAAAATTATTTTTAGCTTATTTAGCTGATCAAAATAATTTAGCTGTTACGCATGTTGATCGTGAGACTGTCATTGCATATTTAGATGAAAGTTTCAAACATCAAAAGAAGAGAAGTTCGTTAAGCCGTATGCTGACTAGTTTACGTCGATTCTTTCGGTATTTGAAACAAGAAGAGCTCATCCAAGAAGATCCGATGCAATTGATCGATCTACCTAAAAAAGAAGAGCATCTCCCAGAAGTTTTATCTGCAAGTGAAGTCGAATTACTTTTAGCAACACCTGATGTAGCTAAACCTTTAGGGTTACGCGATCGCGCGATCCTAGAAGTGATGTATGCGACTGGGCTACGGGTCAGTGAAGTCATCGCACTAAAAATGAATGATCTACATTTAGAATTAGGGATCGTCCAAACGTTAGGTAAAGGTCAAAAAGAGCGGATCGTACCGATCGGTGATGTTGCGATCAAATGGCTCAAAGAATATTTACAAAAGGCTCGTCCTAAATTAGTTAGACAGCCACTTGCCTATGTTTTTGTCAACTTTCATGGACAACAACTAACACGTCAAGGGATCTGGAAAAATCTTCGCAAGTATGTTGGTTTAGCTGGGATCAAAAAAAATGTTACGCCCCATACACTGCGACATTCGTTTGCGACCCATATTTTAGAAAATGGGGCAGATCTTCGGATCGTGCAAGAATTATTAGGCCATGCAGATATTTCAACGACTCAGCTGTATACACACTTATCTAAGAAACGTTTAGCTGAAGTCTATAATAAGACACATCCACATGCTTAAAAAGGCTTTGGGATCTCTCCAAAGCTTTTTTGTGCGGTCAAAGTAGCCCAAGTATATTGAGCTATTGCGATTAAGCACTTTAAGCGAGATTATGTTATACTAGCATAATCAGTAAAGATTGTTGGTCGAGAGCAAGTAAACTCAATTAAAGGTTTAGAAGGATAAAATGTGAGACCGTATTTGAGTCTAACAGATCGATCATTATCTAAATTAGGAAAGGAAAGGTGCTATCGCTTTCTAAGTCATAGTCTAAGCTATGGCCTCACATGAGATACGACAAGGTGAAATGCTTTACAAATATAAAGGCGACTATGAAAAGATCGCAATGGGATTGTTATCTTTTATTCCTGATCTAAAAGAGATCACAAATCTACAAACGGAGATCGAGTGGTATGAGGGCGATACGGATCGGATCCTTTATCTTTGGAAAAATGAGAATGGCGATTTTACAGGTATTGTCGGAACTGAGATCAATGATGACTTTATTATGGTGCGGCATATCTCAGTTACACCAGCAGAGAGAAATCAAGGTGTAAGTTTCTTGATGTTAGATGAATTAGCAGCTCTTTACCCAGAAAAGAAATTAATGGGAAATTTGGAAGCTTCTTCCTTGATCACTAAGTGGGAACAACATGATGAAGCCTGAGACAAGTTCAAATGCAACTGAATTGCTTTTTAAGCTCCCTACTTTTGAAGGTCCGCTAGATCTTTTGTTGCATTTGATCAAAAAAAATAAGATGGATATCTATGATATCCAGATGGCAGAGATCACAGCACAATATATCGCCTATCTTCACCAATTAAAAGAGCTTCAGCTAGATATTGCGGGTGAATATTTAGTTATCGCCTCGATGTTAGTCAATATCAAAAGCAAGATGCTTTTGCCAAATGAAAGGCTTGTAGCAGAAGAAGAGACAGAGACTGAAGACCCACGTGATGAGTTAGTACAGCAACTTATTTTGCATCAGACATTTCAAAAAGCTGCTGAAAATATGCGAGGCTATGCCGATGAACGAGCTAAGCTGTATCAGCGGGAGCAGGCTTTGTTACCTCCAGATGCGCGTCTAGGACAGTTAGACCCAGATGAAGCTGATTTAGAGCAACTGCAACGTGCTTTTGCTAAATTAATGTTAAAAAAGCGTATCCAAGTCAAAAGTGTACGTAAAGTTGAACCTGAACGTTATTTGCTAAAAGATCAGATCAAACGTGTCAAAACGCTTATTTGCACAGCTGATCGTCCGCTTGATTTTGAAGAATTATTTGAAGCTGATGCTGATCTAGAACTGGTCGTAACGACTTTTTTAGCCTTATTAGAGTTAGTTAAACAAGGTGATATCAAAGCTAGCCAAGAGCAAAATTTGGGACCGATAAAATTAGTAGGTGGGAGGAGATAACTGTTAATTAAAATATGATCAAATGCGATATAATATCTACAATAAAGATAAAATGTGAGGTAGATATTATGGCGATATTAAAACCAAAAGAAATGGCTGAAAGATTGGGCGTTACTGTTCTGACCCTCCAACGCTGGGATAATAATGGGATTTTAAAAGCTTATCGTACTTCCACTAATCGAAGATATATACAGAAGAACAATACTTAAAATACATCGGTCGATCAACCAGTAATGATCGTAAGAATGTTGCTTATGCTAGAGTCTCAACATATGGGCAGAAAGATAATTTAAAAAATCAAATTGCTTTTATTAGACAATATGCTAATGCAAAAGGCATTATTCTTGATGAAACATTTACTGATATTGGCAGCGGGCTTGATTATAACCGTAAAAAATGGAATCAATTACTGAAAGAAGTAATGGATAATCAAGTCGATGCGATCTTTATTACCTATAAAGATAGATTTATCCGCTTTGGTTATGAATGGTTTGAAAGATTATGTAAGATGCACAATACGAAAATTGTAGTGTTAAATAACATTGAAACTAGTCCTACTCAAGAAATGATCGACGATATGATAAGCATTGTACATGTATTTTCTTGTCGCTCATATGGTTTACGTAAATACAAAAGTAAATTAAAAAATGACAAGTCTCTGAAAGCTGGCGAAAATAATGATTCGAGTTCAAAAAGTAAGGCTTTATCCAAACAAGACCATGAAAAAGGTGATTGATGATTTGTGTGATTATCGTAGATACTGTTGGAATCAAGGTTTAGCTTTATGGAATGATATATACGATAACTCGTTGATTTTAGACGACAAGTTGCTTAGACCTAGTGAACGCAAAGTTCGTGATGAATTAGTAGCTAATAAAGAAGATTGGCAATATTTGTTATCAGCTCGTTGTTTACAATTAGCGATCTCTGATCTAGGTAAGGCTTGGAAAAATTTCTTTGATAGATCCCAACCTGATTGGGGCAAACCAAAATTTAAGTCCAAGAAAGCTCCTAGACAAGGTTTTAAAACTGATCGGGCTAAGATCGTTAATGGTAAGCTAAGACTTGATAAACCACTTGGAGTCAAAACTTGGTACGACATCAGATTTAAAGGGGCTAAGTCTTTAGAAGGTGATTTAAGAGTCGTTTCAATTTACCGTGAAAATGATAAATACTGGGCTAGTCTACCTTTTGAAGTCGAGATAAAAAAGAAGATCAAGACGGGTAAGAACTCAGCCGTTGACGTCAATGTCGGACATCTAAACTACACAGACGGTAAGACCAATACTTTGCCCGATAATTTGAAACGACTTTATAAACGTATCAAGTATTATCAAAGAAAATTAGCTAAAAAACGTGTGGTTAATGGTACAAAAGCTAATAAAACGAGTAATTATGTTAAGACGAGAGCCAAGTTACAACGTGATTATCGTAAAGTGGCTAGTATCCAACATGACATTATCCAAAAAGTTACCACTGAGTTAGTGACTAATTACGATCAGGTCGTAATTGAAGATCTAGATGTCAAGAAAATGCAGATGACACATGTTGCCTCTAAAGGGCTTCATCGTTCATTGTTTGGCTACTTTAGACAAACATTAACTTATAAGTGCAACTGGTATGGTAAAAAAGTAGTTTTAGCTGATAAATACTATCCGAGCACGCAACGTTGTTCTAAGTGTGGCTTCGTTAAGACAGGTGCAGATAAAGTCGGTCTCAATGGTAATGAAAAGCACAGAACTAAGCATAACGAGTATATTTGTTATGAATGTGGTGCGATCATGGATAGAGATGAAAATGCAGTAGCTAATCTTTTAGCTTTATTAAATTAAAAAGATAACGGGGTGGGCTACACCCTTAGGCTATCAGAGCTAGTCAATGTCATTACCCTCTAGTTAGGATATGGGAATACTAGCGTTGACGGTAGTAAATAAAATTTAGGAAAGGAGAAGCTATATTTCTTTCTCAAATGTAATCATTCAACACGTTTGATCACATTTGTTTACATTTTATATAGCAGAAACAATGCTATCTAATCAAGCCAAGATCGAAAGTTTATTATTTATAAGTGGAAATGATGGGATCACAGTGCGAGAGATCGCACTGTTGACTGGGATCATGAAACCGGCTGTTTTAGAGCAACTTAAGCTTCTTGAAGAGAAATATGCTAAAGATAATAACAGCTCTTTAAAATTGATCCATGCTGATGAACGTTATCGCCTCGTGACTAAAAAAGCGCTAGCTACTTTAGTCCGACAATATTTTGAATCACCTGCGATGACTGAATTATCAGGAGCAGCTTTAGAGACACTTGCTATCATCGCATATCGGCAACCAGTCACACGTTTACAGATCGATGAGATCAGAGGAGTTCAATCAAGCGGGATGCTACAAAAACTATTAGCGTTAGATCTAGTGACTGAAGCTGGGCGCTTAGATGCTCCAGGAAGACCGATCATGTATAAAACAACTGAAAACTTCTTGAATTATTTTGGGATCGAAAATTTAGCGCAACTTCCAGAATTACCTAAGCAAGAAGAAGCTCCAAGAGAAAATGATGCAGATCTGATGGAGTTATTTAATGATGCTCTAACAAGTGAAGAATAAAAAGGAAAGGAATGCTATCATATAGCAAATATCTATAATGGCAGAACGATTACAAAAAGTTATGGCAAATGCTGGTGTGGCTTCTAGACGTGCCAGTGAAAAATTGATCTTAGCTGGAAAAGTCAAGGTCAACGGACAGGTCATCAAAGAATTAGGCGTCAAAGTCGATACTGATGACGTGATCGAAGTTAACGGTCACTTAGTTGAACGTGAAAATAAAGTATATTATCTATTCTACAAACCGCGAGGGGTCATCAGTGCAGCTAGCGACGATAAGGGACGCAAAGTCGTAACTGATTTTTTTGCTGACCAAGCTGAAAGAGTTTATCCTGTAGGACGTTTAGATTATGATACTTCAGGGCTCTTATTGATGACAAATGATGGCGAGCTTGCTAATAAATTGATGCATCCTCGCTATAAAGTCAACAAGACTTATGTTGCAAAAGTCAAAGGACTCGTCAAAAATGAAGCTTTGAAACGTTTACGGACAGGAGTGGACTTAAAAGATGGACGTAAACGAGCTAAAGGAAAAGCTAAGGTGCTCTCTTTTGACAAAAAAAATGAAACATCGATCGTTTCATTGACGATCCATGAAGGTCGTAACCATCAAGTGAAAAATATGTTGCAAGCGGTTGGACATCCAGTTAAGAAGTTGAAACGTGAAACATATGGCTTCTTGAATTTGGATGGACTTGTTTCAGGGCAATATCGTGAGCTTTCCCGCGATGAAGTCAAACAACTGTATGACTTAGCGACCTTGACTCACTGAGCCGTTTGTTTTTAAACAGCAAGTATGTTAAAATGAAACCGAAAAATTACTTTTAGGTTTATCTTCAGGGCAGGGTGTAAATCCCGACCGGCGGTAAAAGTCCGCTACTCCTTTTTTAAGGACTGAACTGGTGTGATTCCAGTACCGACAGTTAAAGTCTGGATGGAAGAAGATAGGTTTTATACTAGATGAGTTTATTTAGCGCCTCATCTAAAAGACCACTACGCCCAAGATAGATGGGGTAGTGGTCTTTTTAGATATAAAGATTCTACTTGTAGATAGACCCATGGGAGGGATGAATAGTAGGATAACCAGAAGAGATAAAATGTGAGGCGGATATCCGAGATAAATACATGTAGAATGAGGAGGTCGAAGTACTCTTTAAAAGCTCACAACTTCGAATTTTAAAATGAATAATATAACTGTCCGTCGTTTGACACTAGGAGCCTGTTTAGCAGCGATCTCGTACTTATTGATGTTTGTCTCATTTGTTGTGATCCCGCTCGTTCCCTTTATGAAACTCGATTTTTCTGATTTGCCGATCTTAATTGCCTTTTGTCTTTTAGGGACGGCAGGCGGGATCCAAGTTGCTTTTTTACGCTCGTTATTGTATTTTATCATTTCTGGACCATCGCTCCCTAACTTGATCGGAGTTAGTTTGAGCTTTTTAGCAACTTTGAGTTTTTGTTTGCCTTTGTACTATTTATTACAACGGCAAAAGTTAACAGCTAAAGATAAATTTGTAGCTGTTTTAGTTGCAACATTTAGCTTAACTTTGATCTTGTCTTTAGTGAATTGGTCGATCACGCTTCCTTTATATATGAAAATTTTAGGAATGAAGTTGAGCTTACCACTTGCTCAAGTCGTTTTATATGGGGTCGTTCCCTTTAACTTGATCAAAGGTACGCTTGTCGGTAGTCTATTTTTACTTTTGTACGCTAAATTACATCCTTGGATGTTGCAACATCAAAAATTACGTTAAAAAATATCCGCTGAATAAGTGAAGTGCCCCCCCTAAGTTAGATTCTTTTGTCCAACTTAGGGGGGGCACTTCAAAGTTTAAAAATTCATCAGCAGATATTTTTTACGCATTATTTTTTAGCTTCAGCTAATTTAGTAGCATAGCGCTTATTACCTTGGTGTAATTCATAAACGGTCCAGATGAGAAGCGCTAAGATCAAGACAACTACGACATAGGCGATCATTGTTGCAAGATGAACATCGCTTGCGGTTGGATTATCACCGAAAAATTGCAAGATCGCATCTGGCATTCCTTTGAAATCGAGGATCGTCAAAGTTAAAACAGATAGCCAACCTAAGATCTTGACCCAAAGAGAGTTCTTAAAACGTTCGCCCATTTCTACCTTACTGTTTGTCATCATCAAAAGTGGGACCATCGAGAATGGCAAAGCTAGAGAAAGAAAGACTTGTGAGTTGATCATCAAGTTATTCAAAGCTTGATGTTCACGTTCGGCACTTTGACCGGCAGAAAGGGAAACACAGATCAAAACTGGGATCACAGAGATCAAACGTGTGATCAAGCGCCGTGCCCAAAGTGGCATCTTCAAGTGGACGAAACCTTCCATGATAACTTGACCAGTTAAAGTTCCTGTGATCGTTGAGTTTTGCCCGGAAGCAAGTAAGGCGACCGCAAAAAGTACTGAGAGTACGCCTGATTTAGCGACTGAGATCAAAACACCGTTGCTCAACATCGAAGTATCGGAAAGGGCTGCGTAAAGACCAAAGAATGAAGGGTCATCAACAGCACCACTCTTGAAGACAGCAACACCCATGATCAACAGTAACGAGTTTACGATAAAAGCAGCACCTAATTGGATGTTGGAATCCCAAGCTGAGAAACGGACTGCTTCAGCGACTTCGTCTTCGTTATTATGATCGATCTGACGTGTTTGAGAAACAGCCGAGTGAAGATATAAGTTATGTGGCATAACAGTTGCCCCGATGATACCTAAAGCACCATTCAATGGTGTCATACCGTTGACTTCTGGTGTCGTAGCAAATGTTTGTGCTGTTGGGATAAAGCCGCTAAAGACAGCGCCCCAATCTGGGTCAGATAGTGCAACTTGATAAACAAAGACAAATAAGATAACTAAGATCAAAGCAACAACGATCGCTTCGATCTTGCGAAAACCGATCTTAGTCAATAAGAGCAAGAGTAAAACGTCAAATACAGTAATGAAAACAGCTACGACTAACGGAATACCAAAGAGTAAGTATAAGGCGATCGCAGCCCCGATAACTTCAGCGATATCAGTTGCCATGATAGCTAACTCAGTCAAGATCCATAAAACGATCCCCAGAGTCTTACCAGTGCGGGCGCGGATCGCTTGGGCTAGATCCATCCGGCTCACGATCCCAAGTTTGGCAGCCATGTATTGTAAAAGCATCGCGATCAAACTTGACATCAAGATAACGGACATTAATAAGTATTGGAAATTTTGTCCACCGGTGATCGAAGTCGACCAGTTACCTGGATCCATATAACCTACAGCAACTAAAGCTCCAGGACCTGAATAGGCAAATAAAGTGCGCCAAAACCCCTTTCCTTTTGGTACAACGACCGTACCATTGATTTCCTCTAATGAGGGACCATTCGCATATTCTACGAGTTTGTGTTTTTCGTGTTGTTTATCCACAATAAAAACCGTCCTTCCTTTTTTCGGTACTTTGACATTGTACACCTTATTAAGTCAAATTAAAAGTATTTTTAGGTGCACCTTAGAAATTTTTTTTAGACAGTAAATCGTAGTTCAAAATCTTAAGCTAACTCTCAGACTTGTCAGTTGCATCCTTAGGCAAAAGTGCTAAAATTAGTAATCTAAAGTAATTGTTAAATGCATAAAAGGATAAGATATGGAAAAAGAACGCTATCTAACATATTTTTCAGCAAAGCAACCGCGTCGAGTCACTGTTATTCGACAGATACTTGAAGGTCATTTGACGACTTCAGCTCTTTTTTGGGGGAAAGCCTATGGATTATTAGATTTAATCAATACTCCTAAATTTGAAACCAAGATCGAAACAGCTGTATCAGAACTCCAAAAAGAAGGGGCACTAGTTGCAGAAGAAAAAGGGCTAGTACTGACTGCAAATGGGGTCGCACGTTGCAAAGCTTTTCAAGACAATCATTTTTATTTGACGATGCCTGCTTTTTTTGCAAAACTCACATGGCAAAAATGGTCTGAGATGCTACGTTTGCTAGTTCAAGTCAGTTCTGAACTCAGTTATCGAAATGAACGTTATTTTGTGATCACAAATGACCTTCAAGTACAACAGCTATTCAAAGCGTGGTTGAAAAAATATGGTAAGCAAACTTTACTGACTGAAACGTTTGCTTCGCTAGAAAGCTTTTTAGCTACAAAAGATCCACTTAAAGCGCAGATTTTTTGCGAACAATTGACTGGACACAAAATGCTTGGACAGACAATACCACAATTGGCACGAAAATATCACTTAGAGCTGAGCGACATCTTTTATATTTGGCATGATCTGAGCAGTTGTTATGCAAATTATTTGTTGAAAGAGGAGTTCAAGTCAGCTGAACTTGTGCTTCCTTTTATGCAAGGACAACGCTTGCCACAAAGTAGCCAAACGACATATGAATTATTACGTCAAGGGGCAACGCTTGAACAGATCGCAATTAAGCGTCATTTAAAGCTCAATACAGTTAAAGAACATTTGTTGAATATCGCGCTCTTAACACCTGGTTTTCCTTTTGAAAATTTTTTATCTGCCCAAGTCGAGCGTGACTTGCACACTTTTTTTAAGCACTTACCTGTTTTAGATTGGAATTTTCAAGCAGTCAAAAAGGTCTATCCCCAATTATCGTTTGTAGAATTTCGTTTATATCAAATAATGAGGCTAGAAAATGAAAGAGCTTAAGACATTTTTAAAACAAAAATTTGGTCACTCAGATTTTAAGATCGGGCAAGAAGAGACGATCAAAACAGTCTTAGAAAAAAATTCCGCCTTAGCGATCTTACCAACTGGAACAGGTAAGTCACTTTGTTATCAATTTTTAGGTGAATATTTGGCGTGTCCAGTTTTGATCGTCTCACCGTTGATCTCGTTGATGCAAGACCAAGTCGAACAGTTGCGGTATCAAGGAGAAAAGGCTGTGATCGCACTCAATTCCAATTTAAGTTATGATCAAAAACAATTAGCCTTAAAAAATATAGCTCGATTCAAATTTATCTATGTTTCTCCTGAGATGCTCACTTCAAATGAACTGCTTACTCGTTTGCGCTCTTTAGAGATCGGACTTTTTGTTGTTGATGAAGCTCACTGTATCTCAAAATGGGGGCCTGACTTTCGCCCAGATTATCTAAATTTAGGCAATCTTAAAGAAAAATTGCAGATCAAACGAACGCTAGCACTAACAGCTACTGCGACTAAAAGAGTTGAACAAGATATTTTAAAGGAGTTACGACTAAAGGAGACGCCGATCATCCGTTACCCGGTCGATCGCAACAATATCTTTTTAGAAGTGCAAAAATTTGCAACACCAGAGGAAAAGAAAATGTATTTGCTTGAAAAGATAACTTCAGCCAAAGGGCCAGGAGTCATCTATTTTTCAAGTAAACAGAAAGCTGAGGAAATAAATTTAGAGCTTTTAGAGTTAGGTCTAGCTTCAGCAGTCTATCACGCAGGCCTTGAGCTAAATGAACGTTATTTGATCCAACAACAGTTTTTAAATGATCAGCTTGAGATCGTTTGTGCAACAAGTGCTTTTGGGATGGGGATCAATAAACAAAATATTCGGTATGTGATCCATTATCATTTACCAAGTGATCTTGAAAGTTATGTCCAAGAGATCGGACGCTGTGCTCGTGATGGAAAAAAGGGGAACGCGCTCCTTCTTTATAGTCCTGATGATCTAGTGCGACAACGTTTTATTCTGGAAAAAAATTTACCAGATACGACACAGATCCGTTATTTTTATCAAAAAAGACAAGTTTTAGCGAGTTTTGAAACTGAAGAAGCTAAGGTTTTACAACGCTTGATCGCAACGGGAAAGAGCGAACAAGAATTGATCGCGATGACAGAGACACGTAGAGAAGAAAAAGAGCTTGCGTTAACGCATTTACTTGCTTATTTAGACGAGTCCCAATGTAAACGACGGTTTATTGCTAACTATTTTGGAGATGATCCGCTTCCCAAGCATCAGGAAAATGGTTGTTGTAGTTGTGGTAAAGGAGACTCACAGATATTTCAAACGGAACGCATAAATAAGACGGCTCCTCCTAAAATAGAATTAGGGTATGAAAAATATTTAGCTAAGCTTTTTGCTAAAGATCAACATTAGTAGATAGGGCATTTTCTAGTTGCAAAGTTTATTGGCTGGTCGACTCTATTGATTGAGTGAGGTGTCTTTTTGAGTCGTGTCATTTGATATAGTTTGCCCAAAAAGACTAGAAAATTATTAATCTGTATTTTTAGGCTAAATTATGCTATGATATTTTCTAGCATCGTTCAGTGTTGTAGTCGACACAAACGATAATAGGTCATCAGACATTTTAAGTTAAAAGATGTGGAATGTCACTAAGTTTATTGCTTTAAGCTTTGAAGTAATAATGATAAAATATTAACCATAAAGTAGACTAGATCAATTCTGGATCGTTGCCTACTTTGGATAAGTAATTTTAGGAAAGGAAAGCTATATCGACTTTTGATGAGTTTTCTCATTCACATCTATATAGCATGAGAGGAAGACAGATGAGTCGAAGAAATGACGATCATAGAAAAAAGCCTTGGGAACAATCAGATGATCGGACTAAACCTTGGGAAAAAACTTTTGAAGAGAAAAAGGACGATAACGGAAATTATTCTCGTAGAGTCAGTCGACAAAATAATAAAAATAATACTCTATTGACAACTGGACTCTTGGTCGTATTTGTCATTATTATTTTCAGCACGATCGCGTTTTACTTCATCTCACAAAGAGATTCAAAACAAACTGCAAGTACTGATGATGCGATCGAAGTCGTTTCTTCGAGCGAAAAGAAAGTTGCTCGGTCGTCTTCAAAAAAGAAAGTCAAGAGTTCTGCTAAAACTGGTTCAAAAGCCAAAACTAGTTCTGAATCAGCTAAAGATACACTCGATGATAGTTCAGCAACTTCTTCTGTTGCAGAGCAGTCTTCTACAGCCGAAGCTTCTTCTGTAGAAAGTGTGTCTTCAACTGAAACGACTGCTGAATCCCATTCAGAACAAGCTACAAGTTCAAGTGTGGCTGAAGCTTCTTCAAGTAGTGAAGCTGAGCACCAATACATCTCAGTTCCAGCTGGACAAGGGTTGTATCGGGTAGCAGTAAATAATGGGTTGACGCTTGATCAATTATTACAATTAAATCCTGGTCTGTCTGCTAATTCCAGTATCTCACCTGGTCAGCAGATCCGAATCAAATAAGTTATTAAGGAGTATGCTGTTTATTAAGTGTCCTAGTCGTTAGAAGAGGACGCTTTTTTCATGAAAAACAGTAAAGTGTTATGCAAAAAAAGATCCAAATCGCAATCGATGGACCTGCCTCAGCAGGTAAAAGTACAGTTGCTAAGTTAGTGGCTAAAAAGCTAAATTATATTTATTGTGATACAGGTGCGATGTATCGGGCAACGACTTGGGCTGCCAAAGAACATGGAGTAGCTTTTGATGATGATGTTGCTTTAGGCGAATTACTAGGAAAGATCCAGATCGAATTTATACCAGCTGAGCCAGAACAATTAGTTTTTGTCGATGGTGTTGATGTGACCCAGGCGATCAGAACGCCTGTGATCACAAATAATGTTTCTGCTGTAGCTGCTCAACCAATGGTACGTAAAGCTTTGACTAAAAGACAACAAATGATCGCCAAAAATGGTGGGATCGTGATGGACGGTCGGGATATCGGTTCAACAGTATTGCCAGATGCAGAAGTTAAGATCTTTTTAGTTGCAAGTGTTAAAGAACGAGCCTTGCGACGTTTTAAAGAAAATCAACAAAAAGGTATCATGACTCCACTTGCTGTTTTAGAAAAAGAGATCGAAGCGCGTGATTATAAAGACTCACATCGCGAAGTTTCGCCTTTAGTACAGGCTAAAGATGCGATCTTAGTCGATACGACTTCTTTAGATATTAAAGAAGTTACGGATGAGATCATGAAAATTGTTGAAAAATTTGATAAATAGTTAATTTAACTAGCTTTTTAGCTAGCTATCAGTTAAAATGATAGATAGAGTTAGTCGTTAAGGAGGACAAAGTCCATGAGTGAATCAGAAAACAAGGATTTATTAGAAGCTTTAAACAGCGTCAAACCAGTTAAAGTTGGTGACGTTGTCAAAGGCGAAGTGTTAGCATTTGATGATAAGAAACAAGTTATCGTCGGGATCGAAGGTACAGGTGTCGAAGGTGTCGTGCCTGCCCGTGAATTAAGCGTAAAAGCTGACGAGATCGAAGATAACATCAAAGTTGGAGACGTACTTGATCTTGTAGTTATCTCAAAGATCGGCTCTGACAAAGAAGGCGGTAGCTACTTATTATCACAACGTCGCCTTGAAGCCCGCAAGGTGTGGGATGAGATCGAAAAGAAATTTGAAGCAGGTGAAACTCTTACAGTGCCTGTTACTCAAATCGTAAAAGGTGGCTTAGTTGTTGACGCTGGCGTTCGTGGCTTTGTCCCTGCATCAATGGTCTCTGACCACTTTGTTGAAGATTTCAACCAATACAAAGGTCAAGAACTTGAACTTAAGATCGTTGAGATCGAACCAAGCGAAAACCGTTTGATCTTATCACGTAAAGAACTTGTACAACAAGAACGTGAAGCTAAGAAACAAGAGATCATGTCACAATTAGCAGCTGGTGATGTACTTGACGGTAAAGTTGCTCGTTTGACAAACTTTGGTGCCTTTGTAGATCTCGGTGGTGTTGATGGTTTAGTACACGTATCTGAAATTTCATACGAACGTGTTGGTAAACCAGCTGATGTTTTAGAAGTTGGTCAAGATGTTAAAGTTAAAGTTTTATCTGTTGACCCTGAAAAAGATCGTATCTCACTTTCGATCAAACAAACATTACCACAACCATGGGATAACATCGAAGAAAAAGTTGCTGAAGGCGATGTTTTAGATGGTAAAGTAAAACGCTTGACAAGTTTTGGTGCCTTTGTGGAAGTCTTCCCAGGTGTTGAAGGTCTTGTTCATATTTCACAGATCTCACACAAACACATTGCTACACCTAACGAAGTGTTGACTTCTGGTCAAGATGTTAAGGTCAAAGTGTTGAACGTTAACGGTGCAGATCGTCGTCTTGCTTTATCTATCAAAGCTTTACAAGAAAAGCCTGCCGCTGATAAAAAAGAAGTTGAAGTTGTCGAAGAAGAACGCGTAGAGATCCCAGAAGAAGATACTGGATTTACTTTAGGTGATCTTGTTGGTGACGACTTGAAAAGCGAAGAATAATCTCAGTTAGTTGAGATCATTTACTGGCCCAAGTGCGATAGCTTTTGGGTCAGTTTTTTTAATGATAGATATTATTATGGAAGGAAAGGACATACGTGTTAACGTATGCAGGTAATTGAATATGGCAAATCCAGTAGTTGCGATCGTCGGTCGACCTAATGTTGGAAAATCAACTGTGTTCAATCGGATCGCTGGTGAACGGATCTCGATCGTCGAAGATACACCAGGTGTGACACGAGACCGTATTTATGCAAAAAGCGAATGGTTAGGACAACCATTTAATATTATCGATACTGGTGGGATCGATATGGGTGATGAACCATTTTTAAAACAAATAACAGAACAAGCACAGATAGCGATCGATGAAGCAGATGTGATCGTTTTTGTAACAAGCGTCAAAGAAGGCGTGACTGATGCTGATGAAAAAGTTGCAAAGATCTTATATCAAACAGATAAACCGGTTATTTTAGCAGTCAATAAAGTTGATAATCCTGAACTACGCAGTGAGATCTATGATTTTTATTCCCTTGGTTTTGGCGCTCCTATGCCATTATCTGGGACACATGGAATCGGAACGGGCGATCTTTTAGATAAGATCTGCCAACTGTTTCCTAAAGATGGTGCAGAAGAAGAAGACACTTCGATCAAATTTAGCTTTATCGGACGCCCAAATGTTGGAAAATCTTCACTTGTCAATGCGATCTTAGGTGAAAATCGGGTGATCGTTTCCAACATTGAAGGTACGACACGTGATGCGATCGATACAAAATTTATCTCAAAAGATAACACCGAATTTACGATGATCGATACAGCCGGGATCCGCAAGAAGGGTAAAGTTTATGAAAGCACTGAAAAATATTCAGTCTTACGTGCTATGCGGGCGATCGATCGCTCAGATGTCGTCTGTGTTGTTTTAAATGCTGAAGAAGGTATTCGTGAACAAGATAAGCATGTTGCTGGTTATGCCCATGAAGCTGGACGTGGGATCATTATCGTTGTTAATAAATGGGATACTTTGAAAAAAGGTAATCATACGATGCAAGAATTTGAAAAAACGATCCGTCAAGAATTTCAATATCTGAGTTATGCGCCGATCATCTTTGTTTCGGCTAAGACACGGCAACGACTAGAAAAACTCCCAGAATTGATCAAACGGGTCAATACGAACCATGAACGGCGCATACCATCGGCTGTTTTGAATGATGTTATCATGGATGCGATCGCGCATAATCCAACACCGACTGATAATGGTAAACGTCTGCGGGTCTACTATGCAACTCAAGTCGCAGTCAAACCACCAACATTCGTTGTTTTTGTCAATGATCCAGATTTGATGCACTTCTCATATGAGCGTTTTCTTGAAAACCAAATTCGAGCAGCTTTTGATTTCGAAGGAACACCGATCCACGTGATCGAAAGACGTCGAAAATAAATTAAAATAGCTTGAATATTCTAAAAATATGGGTAAAAACGTTGCTATATTAGGCTTTCTATGCTATCTTATTAGATGAGCAATGATTTGTTAGTCATTGTTTCATCATCTTTAGCTATTAGGCATAAAGATGGAAAATAAGATATGATCTTATATCTTTATATCTTCACTTGAGGAGGTGAAACACATGGCAAACAAAGCACAATTGATCGAAACTGTTGCTGAAAAAACAGGTTTGACAAAGAAAGACGCTACTGTTGCAGTTGATGCAGTTTTTGGTTCTATCCAAGACTACCTCAAAGAAGGCGAAAAAGTTCAATTGATCGGCTTTGGTAACTTCGAAGTTCGTGAACGTGCAGCTCGTAAGGGTCGCAACCCACAAACTGGTAAAGAAATCCAAATTCCTGCAAGCAAGGTACCTGCATTCAAGCCAGGTAAAGCACTTAAAGACGCAGTTAAATAAGCTTAGCTTTTTAGCCGTAGAACCCTTGATATATCAAGGGTTCTTTTTTTGTGCGAGGCTGTGACATAAGTAGTCTCTATAAGAGAAAAGTATCTCAGAAATCGAAAATTTGATTTCTGAGATACTTTTTCTTTACGTATTTTGTTTATCTTGGTCACTACTGTGACTAATTTGTTGATATTCATTGCCAAAACTACAATGCCCATTTCCTTTTCGACTCTTTCGCTCCCCCTAACTGAGAATCGGTTGAATCCCAAAGAAGCCTTCAATCTTCCAAAAACAGGTTCAACATCAATTTTGCGCCGTGCATAGATTGATCCAGTATTAGAAGATGAAAGTAAAGCTCGTTGTTGTGCTTTAAAATATTCCCAGGCATTATTGACCATGATCTTCCTTACGTGTCCACTTTTAGTTAAGGCTCGGGGATCTATCAAATGATCATCATCAAATTTTTCAGCAGTATATACTTTAAAATCTCTAGTAAATCCATACTTATCAGTTCTTTTAGAATAGTTTGAAAAATTGAATCTAACACCGTTAAGGTCTAAATAATAGTCATCTTTTTCATTATAAGACCAATTCATGATTTTATGATCATCAGTTTTCCATTTGCGACTATTCTCTTTGAGCATTGTCCCATAAGGGATCAAAACGGTGCGATCACCGTAATTATCGTCACAAAAACGATAATTACTCTCAGAACCATACCCAGCATCAGCAACGATAGTTGAACCAAGTACGCCATTGTCATTCAAATGGTCAATAAAAGTAGGAAGCGTTCTTGTATCAGTTGGATTAGCAAATAACTTATACCCGGTAATAAACTGGTTACTAGTAGCAATTTGAAGATTATAAGCAGGTTTTAGTTGTCCGTTTAACATTGGATCTTCTTTTACACGCATAAAAGTAGCATCATGGTCAGTTTTAGAGTAACTATTTCGTTCTCTAAGGATGTCTTTTTGTTTTTGGTGATTTTGCATTTTTTCTTTACGCGTTAATAGTTTTTTGTAGGTTGCCTTTAATTTTCGACGTTCTTGTTTCGCAGGGTTCGGCGATACTTGTCTAGTTTCTTCGACTTTTTGATCTAAAGCAACTAGATAATCTTCAAACTTGGCAATTATTACATCTAATGCTTCCAAAGTCAGGTCAGATCCTTTGGGGATCTTTCCGATAACTTTAGCTTCGTGGAGCTCGCCTAAAAGTTCAACAACTTTTTGACGATTGAGCTCATCAAAACGAACGACATTTTTCTTCCAGACAAAAGAATACTTATTAGCATCCGCAAGGATCTTCGTACCGTCAATGAAAGAAATGTCATCAATCAGATTATGTTTTTTTAGAAAAGCTGTCAATTTAGTTAAACTCTCTTGTGTTAAGGTAGCTAACTCATCAGAGATCCGAAAACGACAAATAGTTCGATAAGAAGGGACTTGATCAGCGATCAACCAACCAGCAGGCTTATTTTCGCGAGCAAATCTCTCAATTTTTCGACTACTAAAGATACCATAGCTATAAGCAAGTAAAGTGAGCTTTAGCATAGCAGCTAGATCATATTCACGAGGGCGTCCAAATTGATAGTTATACTTGAGTTCTAAACTTTCAACAAGTTCATTGATGTAGAGAGCTGGATGATTTTTTTCAGGAATATATTCTAAAGAGATGTTCAAAATAGTCTGATTAATGTTATAATGACTGTGTATCATTTTATGTTATCCTTTCGAGGGTAATTGTGAGGTAGCCGGGCGTGGCTACCTTTTTTCTTTGATTATAATTCAAAAGCTGGATATATGAAACACGAAGGTTTCCATACATCCAGCTTTATTTTGTAGACTTATGTCACAGCCTCTTTTTTGTGCTTTGAGAAAAAACAGTTTTCTGGGCAAATTTTGGGCAAAAAGAGATCATAAACCAGTATTTTCCAGTTTATCGATCAGATTCTTTTGCATTTTCTTAGTTACGTGTGTATAGATCTCTTGTGTGGTCGACACGACGCATAATCGTTTGAAAAGGGACATCATTTTCGACCAGGATCGAAATATGCGTATGCCGAAAAATATGTGGGGATAAATTTTTTTCTTCCGGGATACCAACTTTATCTCGGTTCAAGTTGTAAAAAGAAACCCGCGCTCGTTACATTTTTTTGCTGAATTTACTTTGCAGTGCATTTTCTGTGAGTACAGTTTCTAAAAGAGCGATTGTTCTTTTAGTGAGTGTAACAGCTGGACATAGTTTTTGTTGGTCCTTTTTTAGCATTTGCATAGTCGTTTAGCTTATCGATAGTGCCAGAGACATGGACGACTTTAATATTTAAACTTCCCTAGATTTGATTTTTTAGTTTGCGAGAAAGGACTTGATCGGGTTGAAAAAATTCCTTTTTGAGCTATATCATTTGATATAGTTTGCTTAAAAAGACTAGGAAATTATTGAGCTAGTAGATTTGTGGTATAATCGGAAAGGTAAAGACCTTGCTATTTTACATAGAAAGTTCTATGTTAGAAATAAGAATTGAATTAAAGGACTGATTTTAGCATGACATATGCCGAAAAAACTTTAGATTTTTTGTCTAAAGGTGATCTTACTTCAGCTGAAGAAAATTTTACTCAAGCTTTAAAAAATGACAGTGATGAGATGATCTATAGTTTAGCTGAGGAATTATACTCGCTAGGATTTTCTGAAATGGCCCAAAAAGCTTATCAGCATTTATTAGAACTCTATCCAGATGAAGATTCGTTGAAAACACCATTAGCTGAGATCGAGATCAGCGAAGGAAATGATGATAAAGCTTTAGCGATCTTGTCACAGATCACCCCAGATTCAGATGCATATTTAGAAGCTTTGCTCGTAAGTGCAGATCTTTACCAAACGCAAGGAGCTTTTGATGTTAGTGAACAAAAGTTGCTACAGGCTTATTATTTAGCACCTGAAGAACCAGTGATCGAATTTGCTTTAGCTGAGCTTTATTTTAATATCAAAGAGTATCGTAAAGCAGCTAAGTTTTACTTATCCTTAGTTAAGCAAGGGATCTTAGAATTTTCTCGGGTCAACTTAGTGGCACGCTTAGGTGTTTCTTATGCAGGGTATGGTAAATTTGAAACAGCTTTAGGTTATTTAGAACAGATCTCAGCTGAACAAATGGATAATGATACTTTGTTTCAGTTAGCTTTCACCCAAAGAGAACTAGGTGATCTTGAAAATGCAGCTAAAAACTTCGAAGAATTACGAGATAAAGCTCCAGATTACGTGACGCTTTATCCATACTTAGCTGATATTTATGAACAAGAAGGTAATTTTACTCAAGCTTTGATCACAGCTAAAGAAGGATTAGCCGTGGATGAATTTAATATCTATTTGTATGAAAAAGCAAGTTTATTAGCTGCCAAATTAGGTCAAACTTCTGAAGCGATAACTTATCTGAAAAAAGCGCTTGAGATCGAACCAGGCAATTTGACGCTTGTGTTAGAATTGAGTAATCAACTTTTGGCAAGTCAAGCTCATGAGGAAAATATCGCTTTATTACATGAATACTTAGCTAATGAAGAGATCGATCCACAAATGTATTGGAATCTAGGACGCTCACAAGCTACCCTTGATGAGTTTGAAGAAGCATTGAAAAATTATCAAACTGCAATGCGCTATTTAGATGATAATGAAGATTTCTTACGCGATGCAGCCTTTTTCTTTAGAAGTGCAGGTCAAAGAACGTTAGCATTAGAAATGGCGGAAAAATATTTATCAAAAAATCCAACTGATTACGAAGTAGAAGAATTAGTATCTGAATTAGAGTATTGATAAAGAAGTAGACTATTGATATCAGTCAAATGATATGGACTTTTTCACAAACATTTCTCTTATAGAATTACGGGGAGTGGTTTAACTGTTGCTAAAAACATACTAAAGCAGCTTACATTTTATATAGTAGCATTTTCTTACGCAAGTACATGAGCAATTTGTTGTAAAAAGAAAAAGTAGCGTGTAACGTCAAATTAAATTTGATAATTGTATATAAATTTTTGTCAAAGCTACACTTTCGACACTGTTCATTCGATAAGGTAAGGTAAAATACTCTATTTTTTATAGTACTATTTGCTTGGATAGCTTTGGGATCAGTTTTAATAATATAAGATCAGGACATTTAAAGTTCTCTTTTGTGTAGTCTGTGACGAACACGAGGGCATTTAGATGTTCTTTTTTTTGCGCTAAAACTAGTGTGTGTTTAAATATTTGAAATTTGAAAAATTTTTTTTAACGTTTGTCATAGGAGCCTAGTTGATATTTTTAGGATAAAATGATTTTATTTGAATAAAACAACACTTCGGTTTTAAGAATAATAATATTTTTACTTAGTGGGCATGAAGTATATGGGATATGGGGAAATTCTTGATATGAGTGGGATGAGCCTGTTTTTAAAATTGTTAAATTTTAAAATATAGTAAAACTACAGAGAGAAAAAACAAAAAAATACTATATTATTTTCTTTACATAATTTTAATAATGACCTACTATTACATTAGTGAAAATTAATAAAGATACAATAAATAAGTAGTATTTAAAAAAATATCTATATCAGGGGGAGTAGAGTATGCTTAGATATAATGCAAATTCGCGGTTATTTAAATATACGACAGAGGAAAAAAAGCGGTATAAACTTTATAAAAGGAAGAAGATGTGGATCGTAGCTGGGATGTCGATCTTTAGTACTGCCTCACTCGTACAACAAGCTTCCGCTGACGAGACTCCACTAGCAAGTACGACCATTCCAGGTGATGTCAAAGATGATATTTCTCAGCCAGATACAGTGGCAAATGGCAATGAAGTAAGCGAAATAAAAGAAACTGATTCATCTAGTCAGACCGTTGAGTCTACAGTAGCGGAAAAAGACCAAGCTAGTGAAGTAAATGGGGCTATCGCTACTGATGAGACACAAGCGTTACGAGAACAAGTACAAGATACTGAACAAGGTGTAGACGCAAGTAAAGCAGAAGATACACAAGAAGAAGTCACTGAAAAAGAAACTGAAATATCTAATGAGCAAAATGCCTCAAAAAATCAAGGAGAGGATGCAAAGTCTCAGGTAGAGAATGTTGTAGATCAAGCTAGTATCCCTACTGAAAAAGCTGAATCTGTAGAGGAAGCTAAGAATGATAAAGAAGCAGAAGCAAGCTCAAGGATTCAAGTTTCCGAGAATAAAGTTCAAGCTACAGAAAAAGACGACAGTCCCAACGGAAATAATAACGTGATTGAGACAAAAGTGCCTGCTTCAGAAGGAACCGATGAACAAAAACAAGAGGGGGAACCAGCAAAAGTTCAAAGTCAAGTAAGCGCCTTACGAACGGAGGAGCAGCTTGACTCTTTTGAGCTTGCAAAAGAGCTGGCCCCTTTGAAAAGAACAGCCCGTTCGGTATCAACAAACAAACTAGAAACTTCGCTATTAGCAACTACTGCAAGTGCAGAACCTCAAGTAGCAGATACAACAGGGCGAACAGTTGGGATAACTTCTTTAACACAAGGAGACACTACAGGAACTTTGTCTGCTCCTAAAGTATTGGAAGATGGATCTAGGGAGTATACATTTTCTTCAAGTTATTTAAGCCTTGCTGGGAACTTAGGGATGACGATCTCTTATACAGGTAAAAAGGGAGACAAATTTAGCCTAGTTGTCAGGCAAGATGAAGGATTAAGAAGAGACTTAGCATATTACATGAAACCAACTGGATCGCCCCAAAGAGGGTACTATAACGGTGCGCGAACCTTTACTTGGACGATCGATGATGTGCCAGATAATGTTACTGTTAATAGGACCCAAACTATACCGGCTCTTGCATTTTTTGAAGAAGGATCGGGAATGGCGCATTATGCTTATAAACCATATACGGATAATTATACTCCAAATATTCTTCACAGTGGTCAAGGCTATAAATTCAGTTTTTTGATCAATGGTGTGGAAGCACCTACTGACACTACTGTTAAAGTAGTATTGGAAAAATACTTAAGTGTAGATGATTGTTCTGTGATCCCGTATAGCAATGTTAGCACAGAAAATTCTCGTACTACCGATGAGAACTATGTCTATGTCGTTCAAATGCAATATAAGGGAAATCAGGTTGCGACTCAAGGATATCTAAAGTTGAATATTCCTGTCCCAGAACACTTTCTTCTAGACGAACAAGCTACAGGAGATCTTCTTCAGAAAACAAAGCTTAATGATCGATATATTAACGGGCAAATAAAAATATCTCAGCCAAATGGTGAAGGAACAGCAGTAATTGTAGAATCTCAGGATCTTCCATTTAGCTTTGATAAGCAACCTGGTATTTTGAACTATATTAAATTTATTGGGCGCTACACAAGCACACAAACAACAGGGACAAGTGATAAGCCATCAGGGTGGTATGATCTTGGTGACGGGAAAAAACATTACTTTGGAAAAATAAATATTGATACTGGGGAAAGCTTAGCTCCTACACTAGCTCTAAAAGATGGAAAATCATTCAATGAGACAGTGGTATCAAGAGATGATACAAAAATAATAAATGGGAACGTTGTTCCAGTTGCTCATGAAAATTTTTACGTTTCTGTAATGTATAGTAAAGATGACCAAAAGTCAAATACTGTTAGGACGGCTGTGTCAAACTATGATTCTGTTAAATTGCCGAATGTAAAAGTTGTTCCATCTAAAAGTACAGCAAGAAAATTAGTGGCCCTAGAAAATGGATATCCTGCAGCGCCAGTGCTTTATACGGTTGGTGTCATTGGAAATGGTTTGACTAAATTTAAACCTACCTATCATTTTGACTTTCCATCTGAAATTACAACGAATGGGATCGTAATGCCACTAAATAACGTAAGTGGCGATTATTCTGATTTTGGATCATATAATCCAGCACAAACTGGATATACTGTTGTTGTTACTGGAAAAGTTACTGAAGGCGGAGAAGAGGTCACTCATAAAATCACCCAACGCTTACAAGCAGGTGAAAGCTATAATCCAATTACTGGGCTTATAGACCATTTTGGAAAATTTAGTAATGGCGAGAAGTTGCCTGAAGGTGTGAAAATTTCAGGTTATGATGTCACCCCAGATGTTCCTTATTACGCTGATGGTATTCAAGCGTCAAACAACTTTGTTGGGTTAAATGATATTTCAACGGGATATATCAGTGTGTTAGGGTATTTAAATACTAGTGCTCAATATGGGGAAGAGTATGTTTCGAATATAGTCGTTGAAAGTGAACATAAAGAAGTTCCTGTAGAGGTTGCGATCACAAGATTAGAGGAAACAAAGCTTCCGTTTTCTATAAATAACTGGCCACGCTCACAAGGATATGGAAATAATCAACAGGCTCTTAGTGCTGGTGAGGTATATTATATAGCTCTTAAAGTAGATGGAGTTAGCAGTTACTTAATAAACAGAGTGAACCTTGATGCGGGCGGGATCTTGGAAGATAAGGCTAATTCGACACCTACTGATTCAGGTGGAGGACCATTGCCGATAAAACATGGTGTAGTTAAAGATCCGATCGTATATTTTACTGTTCCTGACCAAATGGATATAGTGAGAGATCCTGCGACAGGGACTATTTACACTATTTCTGGTGATGATTTTGAAAGTGTACCGAGTCCGAAAGTATCTAGGAAGTATAATACAAGTGGTCAAAGTGTTGTCGTACTTGATTGGACTGGGACAGGATACGAGATGGAACCACGTACTTCGATATCTTTAGCGTTTAGGGTCCGCAGTGATGCGGTGAATGGATTTGATACTGCTAGGACACTTGAAACGTTATATGCCTATGAAGATAAAGCAAATAATAAAACTTTAGATCTATATACTGCAGCACAACTACAGGCGATGGGAGTCTCAACTGAAGGGTTGCGTGCTTATGCTCCTAATGTCAATAGTGACAGTAATACTAGTTGGGTTCAAGTGGGCGGTGACTTCAGTAATTCGACCATACCTAGTTCGAATAAGGCAAAGATCGAGTTTAATGATGGTACAAGTGTCGATACTATGATGGTAGAGTCTGGGAATAATAATAGCTATTTGCGTATTGTTGCTCCTCTTGAAGTTAAAGCGACTCCTTTGATCAAAGGAACGGTCGATTTTGTTTCATCATCTAATGGTTTGAATTATCCGACTCAAGATCATGTTGATGTTAACGGGGATAAAATCGGTCTTCAAACTCTTCAATTGGGAATGGTCAATAATACGTCTGATCCATTAAAAGGCGTTATTTCAGTTATGAATTTGCCACAAGCTGGAGTAGTTGATGGCAATAATCCTAATGCGACCCAAGATTTTACGCTAAATGTTAGTGGACCAGGGTCATTGGCAATTGATCCAACCAATAACTATGTCAATGACGCACATACAATGTATTATTCGACGCAGTTAGCTACACTGAGTTCAGACGGTACAACGTTAACCTTTGAGGATGGATCGACATGGTCGCGTGGTCAAGCGCTCCCAAGTCAATTAAAGACTGCAGACCAAGTAACTGATTGGTCAACGATCAAATCATTAGTATTATATGTGCCAGCATTGAGTGCAAGTAACAAGATCGTTTATCAATTTAACGCATATTCACCGACAAGTGAGGATAATATGTCGAAGAAGGTTACCTTACGACAAGTCGGAGGGTATGAAAATCAGTTATCTTTAGTTAGGGGGGAAGTTACTGATACTTATGCGACTTATGCGACTTTGAAGATCGTTGATCAAGATGGAAATCAGATCAATGGTTACAAAGATGTACAAGGTAAAGCTGTTTTAGATCCAGATACTGGCGAGTACACCGTTACAAATGGTGATCTCTTTGGTGAAACTGGGAAAGCTTTAGTGCTTGATCCTTCTGAAACTATCACTGGATATAAATTCACGCGAGATACATTCTCGCCAAGTAATCTTTTACAAGCAGATGGTTCTACTGTAGTGACAAGGATCTATCAAGTTGATAAGGCACGTTTGCTTGAAGGATCGCTTAGAGGGACTGAGTTGGCGACTGCGACTGGTGATCCGCAAGCAAATACTGGAAGTAACTTCCAAGAAGATCCTACAGGGGTCAGCGCTATCAGCTTTAGTGTGACAGATGCGCAATTAGCTCGTAAAGGTTATCACTATACGATCACAGTAGTCGATCGTACGGGTAAACTACTGACAGATAAAGATGGACGTAGTGAATATGGTACTTTAGCTGAGGCTTTAGCAGCTCAAGGGACATTTGATAGTACCAGTGATATCTCTGGGGCAACGCAAAACTTTATCGTTAATTATGTTGGTGATTTCCAAAAGGCTGTGATCATCAGCCAAAATGATCCTGTAAATGAGATCCCAGCAACTGTAGCTGAAGCAGAAAATATCAGTCCTTTCTATAATGACGGGGTATCTGGGGGAACGATGTTTTATGGTGCAGATGGAAGGCCTGTTCTTTCAGATGCAACTACGTTAGCAAATGGATCTTTGGCGTTTAGACGTCAAAATTATCGCTATACAGTCACTGCGCCAGACGGAAAAGAATATAGCAGTTTAGATGCGGCTTTGGCAGCTAAATTGACTTTTGATAACACTGAAAATACTGGTAATACTGATACAGATATTCAAGTGTATGAGATCAAATATGTTGAAGATCTCCAAACTTTACGTGTGACTGTTATCGATGATCAAGGCACTAAAACTGATGCGGGATATACACCAGTTACATTAGTAGACAAGCAAGAGCTTGGAAATGGTTTATCAAATTCAGAAGTCAGTGCTTCGACTAAGAGTGATTATGAAAATATTATCGAACGTTATAAAGCTGCTGGGTATGTTGTAGTCAGCCAAGATCCAGTGCCTGATAACTATGATAATGATCCAACAGTCGATCAAACATTAGTGGTCCATTTACGGCATGATACAGAGGATAAGGCAGGATCTTCAGTAACATTAACAGAAAAGATCAATTATTTATATGCTAGTGGGATCCATAAAGGTGACGTTGCAGCGCCAATGTACACTTCACAACCAATAACGTTCACTTCTGTCGATACGATCGATAAAGTAACTAAGGAAGTTATCAATACAGTTTGGAGCAGTCCTCAAACATTTGTTGAAGTTCAAAGTCCGACTGTCTCAGGCTATACACCAGACAAAGCAAAGATCGAAAGTATCAATGTAACACATGAAACGCCAGAAAGTGATCTGAGCTTTACCGTTTACTATGCTCCTGAGCAACAAGTGCTCAATTATCAAGTGATAGATGATACTGAAAACAAAGAGCTTGTTCCAGTAACATTGCTTGGGACAGGTGAATCAGAATCAGATGTTCCGTTAAGTATCTATCAACGCTACCAAAAGATCGCCGATGATTATAAAAAACAGGGATATATTATTGAAAGTATGTCTGAGATCCCAGATAAATATGATTCAGATTCATCTGTAGATCAGTTGGTGGTGATCCACCTTAGCCATGGTCGTTTAGAAGAAAACGGCGAGACGAAGACGATCAAACAAACGATCAGATATGTCTATGGCAATGGACCAAAACAAGGTGAAGAAGCTGCCAGAACGTATGAAAAAGACTACGTCTTCACCTCAAGAAATACGTTAGATGCAGTAACTAAGGCTGTTATCGATACGATTTGGAGTGCTGCTCAAACAACATCAGAAGTGACGAGTCCAACAATTACAGGCTATGTTGCTGATAAGACAAGTGTTGGCAGTCAAAGCTTGACGCATGAATCTACTGACTTAAATGATGTCGTAACGTATACTGCTGGGACTCAAACAGTAAAAGTGCACTATGTGGACGTTTACGGAGTCGAAAAAGGTACAGGTTATACACCGACTTCAGGGACTGAGTTGACAGCTCAACTACAAACATTGACAGGTGAAGCAGACCAAAGTTACACCAATACGTTGTGGAACTACGAACAAGCTGGTTATGAGCTTGCAGAAGCACAGCCAGAAGCAAGCGCTGGGACTTTTGATGCTGATCCAAGTGTCGATCAAAACTACTATGTCTACTTGACACATACGTTAAGAGATGTAGAAGGTACGCCAGTAAACGTCACAAGAGTAGTCAACTACGTTTACAGTAACGGACCAAAAGCGGGACAAAGAGCAGCTGATAGCGTGACTGAGACGAAGACGTTTGTACCAACTTATAAAGTAGATCAAGTTACTAAACAAAATGTTGGTGATCCAGTCTGGAATCCAGCCACAGATACGTTTGTGGCGGTGACAAGCCCAACGATCGCTGGTTATACAGCTGATAAAGCTGTGGTCGAAGCTCAAACAGTCACCTCAGCTAGTCAAAACAGCGAAGTGACAGTTTACTACAGCGCAAATCAACAAGTATTGACTTATACAGTGATCGATGATGGTGATAATGGTAAGATCTTAGAAAACGAAGTGAGATTAGCAGTTGGAGATAGCTCAAGTGTGATCGGCGCAAGTGTTCTGCAAGATTACCAACGGATCATCAATGGTTATGTTGATCAAGGCTATGTTTTAGTGAGTCAAGATAGCTTACCAGCAACATTTGATGACAATGATGATGTTGATCAAAATGTAGTGATCCACTTAAACCATGGTCGTTTAGAAGAAAACGGCGAGACGAAGACGATCAAACAAACGATCAGTTATGTCTATGGCAATGGACCAAAACAAGGTGAAGAAGCTGCTAGAACGTATACAAAAGACTACGTCTTTACTTCAAGAAATACGTTAGATGCAGTAACGAAAGCAGTGCTGACTACTGTTTGGAGCGAGCCACAAACAACACTAGAAGTAACGAGCCCAACAATTGCAGGCTATGTCGCTGATAAGACAAGTGTCGGCAGTCAAAGCTTGACGCATGAGTCGACTGACTTAAATGATGTCGTAACGTATACTGCTGGGACTCAAACAGTAAAAGTGCACTATGTGGACGTTTACGGAGTCGAAAAAGGCACAGGTTACACCCCAACGTCAGGGACTGAGTTGACAGCTCAACTACAAACATTGACAGGTGAAGCAGACCAAAGTTACACCAATACGTTGTGGAACTACGGACAAGCTGGTTATGAGCTTGCAGAAGCACAGCCAGAAGCAAGTGCTGGGACTTTTGATGCTGATCCAAGTGTCGATCAAAACTACTATGTTTACTTGACGCATGCGTTAAGAGACGTAGAAGGCACACCAGTAAACGTCACAAGAGTAGTCAACTACGTTTACAGTAACGGACCAAAAGCAGGTCAAAGAGTAGCTGATAGCGTGACTGAGACGAAGACGTTTGTGCCAACTTATAAAGTAGATCAAGTGACTAAACAAAATGTTGGCAATCCAGTCTGGAATCCAGCCACAGATACGTTTGTAGCAGTGACAAGTCCAACGATCGCTGGTTATACAGCTGATAAAGCTGTGGTCGAAGCCCAAACAGTCACCTCAGCTAGTCAAAATAGCGAAGTGACAGTCTACTACAGCGCAAATGAACAAGTATTGACGTATACAGTAATCGATGATGGTGATAATGGTAGAGTCTTAGAAAACGAAGTGAGATTGGCAGTTGGAGACAGCTCAAGTGTGATCGGCGCAAGTGTTCTCCAAGATTACCAACGGATCATCAATGGTTACGTTGATCAGGGCTATGTGTTAGTGAGTCAAGATAGCTTACCAGCAACATTTGATGACAATGATGATGTTGATCAAAATGTAGTGATCCACTTAAACCATGGTCGTTTAGAAGAAAACGGCGAGACGAAGACGATCAAACAAACGATCAGATATGTCTATGGCAATGGACCAAAACAAGGTGAAGAAGCTGCCAGAACGTATGAAAAAGACTACGTCTTCACCTCAAGAAATACGTTAGATGCAGTAACGAAAGCAGTGCTGACTACTGTTTGGAGCGAGCCACAAACAACACTAGAAGTAACGAGCCCAACAATTGCAGGCTATGTCGCTGACAAGACAAGTGTTGGCAGTCAAAGCTTGACGCATGAATCGACTGACTTAAATGATGTCGTAACGTATACTGCTGGGACTCAAACAGTAAAAGTGCACTATGTGGACGTTTACGGAGTCGAAAAAGGTACAGGTTACACCCCGACCTCAGGGACTGAGTTAACAGCTCAACTACAAACATTGACAGGTGAAGCAGACCAAAGTTACACCAATACGTTGTGGAACTACGGACAAGCTGGTTATGAGCTTGCAGAAGCACAACCAGAAGCAAGTGCTGGGACTTTTGATGCTGATCCAAGCGTCGATCAAAACTACTATGTCTACTTGACGCATACGTTAAGAGATGTAGAAGGCACACCAGTGAATGTCACAAGAGTAGTCAACTACGTTTACAGTAACGGACCAAAAACAGGTCGAAGAGCAGCTGATAGCGTAACTGAGACAAAGACGTTTGTGCCAACCTATAAAGTAGATCAAGTGACTAAACAAAACGTTGGTGATCCGGTCTGGAATCCAGCTACAGATACGTTTGTGGCGGTGACAAGTCCAACGATCGCTGGTTATACAGCTGATAAAGCTGTGGTCGAAGCCCAAACAGTCACCTCAGCTAGTCAAAACAGCGAAGTGACAGTCTACTACAACACAAATCAACAAGTATTGACGTATACAGTGATCGATGATGGTGATAATGGTAGAGTCTTAGAAAACGAAGTGAGATTAGCCGTTGGTGACAGTTCAAGTGTGATCGGCGCAAGTGTTCTCCAAGATTACCAACAGATCATCAAGGGTTACGTTGACAAGGGCTATGTGTTAGTGAGTCAAGATAGATTACCAGCAACATTTGATGACAATGATGATGTTGATCAAAATGTAGTGATCCATTTAAACCATGGTCGTTTAGAAGAAAACGGCGAGACGAAGACGATCAAACAGACGATCAGATATGTCTATGGCAATGGACCAAAACAAGGTGAAGAAGCTGCCAGAACGTATGAAAAAGACTACGTCTTTACTTCAAGAAATACGTTAGATGCAGTAACTAAGGCTGTTCTCGATACGATCTGGAGTGCTACCCAAATAACATCAGAAGTGACGAGTCCGACAGTCGCAGGCTATGTCGCTGATAAGACAAGTGTTGGCAGTCAAAGCTTGACGCATGAATCGACTGACTTAAATGATGTCGTAACGTATACTGCTGGGATTCAAACAGTAAAAGTGCACTATGTGGACGTTTACGGAGTCGAAAAGGGTACAGGTTATACGCCAACGTCAGGGACTGAGTTAACAGCTCAACTACAAACATTGACAGGTGAAGCAGACCAAAGTTACACCAATACGTTGTGGAACTACGGACAAGCTGGTTATGAGCTTGCAGAAGCACAGCCAGAAGCAAGTGCTGGAACTTTTGATACTGATCCAAGTGTCGATCAAAACTACTATGTCTACTTGACACATACGTTAAGAGACGTAGAAGGTACGCCAGTGAACGTCACAAGAGTAGTCAACTACGTTTACAGTAACGGACCAAAAGCAGGTCAAAGAGCAGCTGATAGCGTGACTGAGACGAAGAAGTTTGTGCCAACTTATAAAGTAGATCAAGTGACTAAACAAAATGTTGGTGATCCGATCTGGAATCCAGCCACAGATACGTTTGTGGCGGTGACAAGTCCAACAATCGCCGGTTATACCGCTGATAAAGCTGTGGTCGAAGGCCAAGCCGTCACCTCAGCTAGTCAAAACAGTGAAGTGACAGTCTACTACAGCGCAAATGAACAAGTATTGACGTATACAGTGATCGATGATGGTGATAATGGTAGAGTCTTAGAAAACGAAGTGAGATTAGCAGTTGGAGCCAGCTCAAGTGTGATCGGCGCAAGTGTTCTCCAAGATTACCAACGGATCATCAATGGTTATGTTGATCAGGGCTATGTGTTAGTGAGTCAAGATAACTTACCAGCAACATTTGATGACAATGATGATGTTGATCAAAATGTAGTGATCCATTTAAACCATGGTCGTTTAGAAGAAAATGGCGAGACGAAGACGATCAAACAAACGATCAGATATGTCTATGGCAATGGACCAAAACAAGGTGAAGAAGCTGCCAGAACGTATGAAAAAGACTACGTCTTTACTTCAAGAAATACGTTAGATGCAGTAACGAAAGCAGTGCTGACTACTGTTTGGAGCGACCCACAAACAACACTAGAAGTAACGAGCCCAACAATCGCAGGCTATGTTGCTGATAAGACAAGTGTTGGTAGTCAAAGCTTGACGCATGAATCGACTGACTTAAATGATGTCGTAACGTATACTGCTGGGATTCAAACAGTAAAAGTGCACTATGTGGACGTTTACGGAGTCGAAAAAGGTACAGGTTATACACCGACCTCAGGGACTGAGTTAACAGCTCAACTACAAACATTGACAGGTGAAGCAGACCAAAGTTACACCAATACGTTGTGGAACTACGGACAAGCTGGTTATGAGCTTGCAGAAGCACAACCAGAAGCAAGTGCTGGGACTTTTGATGCTGATCCAAGCGTCGATCAAAACTACTATGTCTACTTGACGCATACGTTAAGAGATGTAGAAGGCACACCAGTGAATGTCACAAGAGTAGTCAACTACGTTTACAGTAACGGACCAAAAACAGGTCGAAGAGCAGCTGATAGCGTAACTGAGACAAAGACGTTTGTGCCAACCTATAAAGTAGATCAAGTGACTAAACAAAACGTTGGTGATCCGGTCTGGAATCCAGCTACAGATACGTTTGTGGCGGTGACAAGTCCAACGATCGCTGGTTATACAGCTGATAAAGCTGTGGTCGAAGCCCAAACAGTCACCTCAGCTAGTCAAAACAGCGAAGTGACAGTCTACTACAACACAAATCAACAAGTATTGACGTATACAGTGATCGATGATGGTGATAATGGTAGAGTCTTAGAAAACGAAGTGAGATTAGCCGTTGGTGACAGTTCAAGTGTGATCGGCGCAAGTGTTCTCCAAGATTACCAACAGATCATCAAGGGTTACGTTGACAAGGGCTATGTGTTAGTGAGTCAAGATAGATTACCAGCAACATTTGATGACAATGATGATGTTGATCAAAATGTAGTGATCCATCTGAAACACGGAGAAAAACCAGTTGGACCAAATGATCCACACGAACCAGAAACTCCAGTGAACCCTAACGATCCAGATCCAAATGGACCAAAATGGCCAGCTAAAGATCAATACCGCAAAGACTACACATCAACGATCACTTATGTTGATGAACAAGGTAACAAAGTTGCCGATGACAATGTGCAAACATCAACATGGACTCGGACATTGATCATTGACACAGTGACAGGAGAAGTCAAGAACCCTAATGAAACGTGGACAGCTGACAAGTCACAATATGATGCAGTCAAATCTCCAGTCGTTGAAGGGTACTATGCTGATAAAGCAGTCGTAAATGCTAAAGACACAGTGCAAGAAAACTTGAGTGAACAAGTCGTTTACCGTCCATTAGGCAAGATCGTTCCGGTAGATCCAGATGGTAATCCGATCCCAGATGTACCAAATCCACAGTATCCAAATGATCCGACTGATCCAAGTAAGACGACCCCAGATCAACCAGTACCAAATATTCCAGGAATGACGCCAGAAGTACCAACGATCACTCCAGAAGATCCAGGGGAAGATACAAAAGTCGTTTACAACTATGATGATCAAAAAGCAACGATCAATTATATCGATGAAACGACAGGACAACAGTTAGGTTCAGATAGTGTTACAGGTAGAAATAACGCCAAGATCGAATATACGACGGTGGGCAAGATCAATGAGTTGACAAATAAAGGGTACGTGTTAGTAAGTGATGGTTTCCCAACAGATGCGACCTTTGATAATGATAAGAATGTCGATCAGATCTTTGAGGTTATCTTAAAACACGGAGAAAAACCAGTTGGACCAAATGATCCACATGAACCAGAAACTCCAGTGAACCCTAACGATCCAGATCCAAATGGACCAAAATGGCCTACAAAGGATCGATACAGTAAGGAATACACCGCTACGATCACATACGTTGATGAACAAGGCAACAAAGTTGCTGATGACAATGTGCAAACATCTACATGGACTCGGACATTGATCATTGACACAGTGACAGGAGAAGTCAAGAACCCTAATGAAACGTGGACAGCTGACAAGTCACAATATAATGCAGTCAAATCTCCAGTTGTTGAAGGGTACTACGCTGATAAAGCAGTCGTAAATGCTAAAGACACAGTGCAAGAAAACTTGACTGAACAAGTCGTTTACCGGCCGCTAGGTAAAGTTATTCCAGTGGATCCAGAAGGAAACCCAATTCCAAACGTACCAAATCCACAATACCCTAACGATCCAAACGATCCAACTAAGGGTGGAACAACGCCAGTACCAGAGATCCCAGGCTACCAACCAGAAGTACCAAGTGTAACACCAGATAAACCAGGTGAAGACACACCAGTGATCTATGTACCAGTTGTAGAAGACAAGTACAGCTTGACAGAGCGCTTTGTCGACGAAGAAGGTACTGAATTATCTGCTTCTGTAACTAAAGGGACGGATTACAAAGAAGGTACAGAATACGACGTCACAGGCGATGCCAAAGTTATCGCTGGCTACTACTTGAAGGCAACTTCAGACAACGCTAAAGGTACATTTGGTAAAGACAACGTCACAGTAACCTTTACGTATGCTAAGTTAGGTAAGATCGTTCCAGTTGATCCAAATGGAAATCCAATTCTAGATGCACCAACGCCACAATATCCAAACGATCCAACTGACCCAAGTAAGACAGTACCAAACCAACCAGTACCAGAGATCCCAGGCTATCGTCCAGAAGTGCCAACTGTGACACCAGATAAACCAGGTGAAGATACACCAGTGATCTATGTGCCAGTTGTAGAAGACAAGTACAGCTTGACAGAACGCTTTGTCGACGAAGAAGGTACTGAATTATCTGCTTCTGTAACTAAAGGAACAGATTATAAAGAAGGTACAGAGTACGACGTCACAGGCGATGCCAAAGTTATCAATGGCTACTACTTGAAGGCAACTTCAGACAACGCTAAAGGCAAATTTGGTAAAGATAATGTCACAGTGACCTTTACGTACGCTAAGTTAGGTAAGATCGTTCCAGTTGATCCAAATGGAAATCCAATTCCAGATGCACCAACACCACAATATCCAAACGATCCAACTGACCCAAGCAAGACTGTGCCAGATCAGCCAGTACCAGAGATCCCAGGTTATCGTCCAGAAGTAACAAGTGTAACACCAGATAAACCAGGTGAAGATACACCAGTGATCTATGTGCCAGTTGTAGAAGACAAGTACAGCTTGACAGAACGCTTCGTTGATGAAGAAGGTAACGAATTATCTGCTTCTGTAACTAAAGGTACAGACTACAAAGAAGGTACAGAGTACGACGTCACAGGCGATGCCAAAGTTATCAATGGATACTACTTGATCAAGACTTCAGACAACGCTAAAGGTACATTTGGTAAAGACAACGTCACAGTGACCTTTACGTACGCTAAGTTAGGTAAGATCATTCCAGTTGATCCAAATGGAAAGCCAATTCCAGATGCCCCAACGCCACAATATCCAAATGATCCAACTGACCCAACGAAGACTGTGCCAGATCAACCAGTACCAGAGATCCCAGGTATGACACCAGAAGTACCAAGCGTGACGCCAGAAGATCCTGGTAAGGATACAAAAGTTGTTTACAACTACGATGATCAAAAAGCAACGATCAATTATATCGATGAAACAACAGGGCAACAACTTGCCTCTGACAGTGTTTCAGGTAAGAGCAACGCTAAGATCGAATACTCAACAGCTACTAAGATCAAAGCGTTGACTGATAAAGGTTACGTGCTTGTAAGTGATGGTTTCCCAGCTGATGCAATGTTTGATAACGATAAAAACATAGATCAAGTCTTTAAAGTTATCTTGAAACATGGAGAAAAACCAGTTGGACCAAACGATCCACATGAACCAAACACACCGATCAACCCTAACGATCCGAATGGACCAAAATGGCCTGCGAAAGATCAATATAGCAAAGACTACACATCAACGATCACTTATGTTGATGAACAAGGTAATAAGGTTGCCGATGACAATGTGCAAACATCTACATGGACCCGGACATTGATCATTGACACAGTGACAGGGGAAGTCAAGAATCCTAATGAAGCTTGGACAGCTGACAAAGCACACTACGAAGCCGTAAGATCACCTATGATCAAGGGATATTACGCAGATAAAGTAGTAGTTAGCGCAAAAGAAACGGTCCAAGAAAACTTGAACGAACAAGTCGTTTATCGCTCAGAGATCCCAACCGTCACACCAAATAGACCAGGTGAAGTTACGCCGAAGAGATATGTGCCAGCTACACCAGGCACACCAACAACGACGCCAGTTAATAACGTGTATACGCCAGTTAAAGAAGCCCCAGAAACCCCAGTGATTTCTGAAGCAACTGAAACTAAAGCGGCGGAGTTACCACAAACAGGTGATACAAAAGATAAAGAAACGTTATTGCTCGGACTAGGTTTATTAAGTGGTGCTGCTTTGATAGGAACGGCAGAACTAGGTCAAAGAAGAAAAAAAAGAAAATAGCAAAAAAGTTAGGCTGAACGGTGGAATAAAACCGTTGAAAATACTAGGTTTTTGTGCAAAATCAAATAATTGACGTATCTTTGCATGCAACTGATTATGCTATTCATAAAAGCACTTCCTACAAAAATGTAGGAAGTGCTTTTTTACGCAAATAAATGAGAGAATATGTCTTTTTGGGTCAATAAAAAAATGGGGCTGGGAAAAAACTACTAGCCTGAACTAAAAATACCTGATCAAATCTCGTTTTTGAGAAATTTGATCAGGTATTTTTCTTTTATGCTTGTTTTCGGATCGTTTTTTCAAAAATCCTCCCCCTATTTCTTTGAATAGGTGCCATAATTTTGATATATTGATCGTCAAAAGTATCAGTCCGATCTCATTTCGAACTGCTTTCTCTCCTCTAACATGTACTCGGCGTACGCCAAAATTACCCTTCATATCTCCGAAAATGGTTTCAACATCTGTACGTCTTCTCGCGTAGATCTTTGAACCCTTTTCACTTGAAAGGTCTTCTGCGGCACTATTTTTAAAAAATTCCCAGTTATAATTTATGGCTTTAGTTCGCTGATAGCCCTTAGGTGTCTTAGCTAAGTTTTCAAGTTCTTTAGTGGCCTGGAAAACATCAGCTACGTAAACTTTAAAGTTTCTTTTGAATCCATATTTGTCCACACTTGAACTGTATCTTTGAAACTTAAATACTACACCGTCAGGATCTGTATAATAATCATCTTCTGCATGATATGTCCAATTTTTGATATTGCGTGGATCTTTTTTGTATTTGCGACTCTGTTCTTTTTGATACATTGGATAGGGCATCAAGGGAATTTTTTCAAACATATCAGTAACAGCCTGATAGTTAGCTTCATTCCCATATCCAGCGTCCGCCACTATATATTTGAATAGTTCTAAGTTAGTAAAAGATTTTAAAAATGGCACTAATGTCCGTGTGTCCGTTGGGTTAGGAAATATATCATAATGTAGGACAAAGCGACCGCTAGTCGCGATCTGTAAATTGTAAGCAGGCTTTAGTTGCCCATTTTTCATATGATCTTCCTTTAAACGCATAAAAGTAGCGTCATTATCTGTTTTTGAGAAGCTATTTCGTCCCTGAAAGATCTTCCTATTACGTTCGTATCTTTCTTTTCTTGGCAGAAGATCAGTTTGGAGTTTGCGTTTGATGCTTTTTAGTCTTCGACGAGCTCGCTTATTTTTTGAACCACCTTTTATGACTTTAGGTTCAGTAGCGATATCTTCTTCAATCGCATCTAATTTAAGATCGGTCCCCTTAATAAGCTCCTTTATCGCATCACTGGACCCCAGCATATCTTTTGAAATAGCGATATCAACTTGGTGTTGGATCAGCTCGTCATAGGTCTTAGCTACTCTTTCATCAAGCGACTTTTCAAACTTATCAGAAGCATTTTTCCAGGTAAAACTATAGCGATTAGCATCAGCTTCTAATTTAGTACCATCAATAAATAAAGCTTCATCGGCATCTAACATACCATTTTTAGATAGAAGCAAGGTAAACAGCACAAAGGCTTTTTCGATGATTTCTTTAGCATGATCACTTGACCGGAAGTTATTGATAGTCTTATAACTAACAGAAGTATTTCCGCTTAACCACATCATTGGAAGATAGTATTGATTCAATTTAGCGATCTTTCTACCAGAAAAGACGGATTCATGGTAAGCAAATAAAGTCATTTTTAAAAGCATAGCTGGATGAAAAGCTGGACGACCGGTATGTGAAGTGTCCTCTAAAAGAATATCTTGGGGGATCGAATCAACAAAATGACTGATCAAAACAGCAATATGATCAGCAGGTAATTTCATTGAATAAGTGATATCCAATTCTAATTCAGATGTGTTATAATTTTTATACATGGTAGGTCTCTCCTTTATTATTTTTGGACAACTTAATATTAGCAAGAGATCGATCATATGAAAAGGCTCACGTTGAAAAAATTCGACGTGAGCCTCTTTCTTTATTAGAACTGAGTTTTTTCCCAGCCCCGTTTTTTTAGTCTAGTTTGTGAAGTTCTTGCCGATAATAGTTGAGCGAAGTCCCATCTAAACGGAGACGCTCACAAAGCTCTTGGTCGGTCGCATTTTGATTAGTTTTGATATAATTGAAGATCGCTGCTTGATAGAGTTTTCGAGGAGCTAATGGTAGATGGCAAACTTCTTGATCAGCTTTTAAATATTTATGTAAAGCAGGCAAAGTCAGCTGTGGTTCAGCTAAATTAAAGCGTTGCTTCAAGAAAAGATCATCACTTTGTTGACGAAGCTGGCGTGGAGCAATATAGGAGCGGAAATTTTCTAAGAATTTCTCTTCTTCCGGTGTGAATTTTTCAGTCTGTAAAATTTGATAAAAACCAGGTCGCAAGATCTCGTTGATCGGATAATAGTGTGCCAGTAGTAATAACATCAGTCGAGTGTAATAAGAAAGCTGGTCATTTTCTAAAAGTAAGTGAAGATCTGTTTGCCAAGTCAAAGGAACTGGTGAATTTTGAGGGCGTTTAAGGCCTTTTAAGGCTAAAGTTGGCATACTTTTTGAAAGCTTTTCACTGAATAAAAATGAAAAATAGACATTCAGATGCGTCAAAACCTTATTGTATGTTGTTGGTTTGATCTCCCGCTTTGTTTGAAGCATATTCAAGTAATCACGGATATCGCTTTCTTCTAATTTTGAAAGGTCGGGATCTTTTTGATATAAGGAATTGAAATGACGAAGGTAGTTAAAAAGGTCAGCTACATCACGACAAATATCGTCTTGAGTATTACGTTCTAAAATACGTTTTGTTGCTAAATAATGGCGGAATCTTTTTTCGTAAGGAAAAGACATTTAAAACACCTGCCTAATAATAAATTGTTATTTTAACTTTAACATGAATGTCTTTATTTGTCCATTCATTAATAAAAAGTTACTTTAACTAAATAGTTAATAAAAAACAGCGCCAAAACCAGGCGCTGTTAACAAAAAATTTAGATCTGCTATGCTATGATAAAAGTGACTTTAAAAAAATTAAGAGGAAGGTGATCTTATGCGCGATGAAAAAATACGTGGGTTAGATCTCATTATGATCGCTCTAGGCTGTTGTTTATATGGATTAGGACTAGTTTCGATCAATATCAAAAATAATTTGGCTGAAGGAGGAGTGACTGGACTGACTTTGATCATTCGTTATTGGTTACACATCGATCCGGCAATCTCAACGATAATGATCAATATTCCGCTGATCATTATCGGTTACCGCTTTTTAGGAAAAAAAGCACTGCTCTATACGATCTATGGGACCTTAGCTTTATCTTTTTGGATCTGGTTTTGGCAACGCTATTATTTAACGATCAATGTTCATAAAGATCTATTTATTGCAGGAGTTTTAGCCGGGATCTTTGGTGGCGCTGGTTCAGGGATCGTTTACCGTTTTGGTGGAACTACTGGGGGGACCGACGTTGTTGCGCGGATCCTTGAAAAAGAACGGGGGATCGCGATGGGAAAAACCTTGTTAGCCCTTGATGCGATCGTCTTGACCCTCTCTTTAAGTTACATAGATATTCGCCAAATGATGTATACCTTACTAGCATCTTATATTTTTTCTCAACTAGTTAATTTTATTCAAGGTGGTGCTTATGCTGCTCGTGGAGTTGTTATTATTTCTCTTTATTCCGAAGAAATAGCAAAAGAGATCATCGCAGAACTTGATCGGGGAGTCAGTTATTTAAAGGGCCAAGGTGCTTTTTCAAATAAAGATTTTAAAGCGATCTATTGCGTTGTTAGTCCAAGTGAACTAACTTTTGTCAAAAGGATCGCTGAAAAGCATGACCCTGCGGCCTTTATTTCGATCTTAGAAGTAACTGAGGTGGTAGGTGAAGGCTTTACCTATGGGAAAAAGTAAGCTTGTATCTCTCTTTGCAGACAGCGTATAATGACAATTGAACATTTATTATTGAGAAGGGATTTTGAGCAAAAAATGCAAATCAAAAAACTTCCAGTTGAATTTGAAGAAGCCCTCCCGATCTTAAAACAGATCCGGCAAGCTGGCTTTGAAGCTTATTTTGTCGGTGGATGTGTTCGCGATACACTGTTAGGTCTGCCGATCCATGATATCGATATTGCCACAAGCGCATATCCAGAAGAGATCAAGCAGATCTTCAGCAAAACAGTTGATACTGGGATCGAACATGGGACAGTTATGGTCTTGGATCATGGTATTGGTTATGAGATCACAACTTTTCGAACTGAGAGTGGATATCAAGATTTCAGACGCCCAGATAAAGTCGAATTTGTACGCTCATTAGCAGAAGATCTCAAACGGCGTGATCTGACGATCAATGCACTTGCATTAGCGCCAGATGGTCAGATCATCGATCTGTTTGGTGGCTTAGAAGATCTCAAAGCTAAAAGGATCAAAGCTGTCGGTGATGCAAAAGAACGTTTTTTTGAAGATGCTTTGCGTATGATGCGTGCTGTTCGCTTTGCAAGCCAATTAGATTTTTCGATCGAAGTAAATACATTGCAAGCGATCCAACAAAATGCGCATCTTTTGGAAAAGATCGCGGTTGAACGGATCCATGTTGAATGGATCAAGCTTTTATTAGGGAAGCAGCCCAAATGTGGCTTAGAAGCTTTTGTCACAACACGTTTATTTGAATACTGTCCAGGTTTTGCCCCACATGCCCAAGCTTTGGCAGACTTGAGCAAACTTGAACTCGAGCTGACGACAGAGGCTCAATGTTGGGGGCTTTTAGGTTATAGTTTCAAATTAAATGAAAAACAACTCAGAAAATTACTAAAAGCTTGGAAAACTTCAAATGAGATCATTGCTCAAGCACAACATATCTTAAATTTACTCCAGATCTATTCAACTGGCAAAAAAGATATTTGGGCTTGTTATCAAGCTAAAAGTGAAGCAGTTAGTGCTGTAGCCCAGCTTGCTACTTTACTGGCTTTTCCTGCTTTTGATGCAGCCGATTTTATGCAAGCTTATGCGCAACTTGCGATCAAAGATAAGAGTCAATTAGCTGTCAACGGTAAACTCTTGATCAAAGAAGCCAAGCTGACTCCTGGACCTCTTTTAGGCAAGATCTTAAACATCCTTGAGCGCGAAGTTGTCTTAGGTGAGATATCCAATCAAAAAGAGGCGTTACTTACACGTGCTAAAAATCTGAGGTAGAGGATAATTAAATGCAAACACTTAGAATTGAAGAACTGACAAAAACTTACGGTGATAAGACTTTATTTAAAGATGCAAGTTTTATCATCAACGAACACGATCGGATCGGTCTGATCGGTACAAATGGGTCGGGGAAAACAACGTTACTAAACACGATCAGTGGTCTTGAAGGGGCTGATTCAGGAAGGTTAGTCGCACCTAACAACTACCGGATCGGTTATTTAAAACAACAACCCCAACTTGATCCTGAAAAAACGATCATTGACGCCGTTTTTGATGGGGCAGCTCCTGTTTTTCAAACGATCAAGCAATATGAAGAAGCATTGGCTGCTTATAGTCAAGCACCGGAAGACCCAAAACTACAAGATCGTTATGTCAAAGCAGAAAATAAGATGGAACAAGCTAATGCTTGGAGTGCTGAAAGTGATGTCAAAACGATCTTGACACAGTTGCATATCAGTGATTGGTCGCAAAAGATCAAGACTTTATCGGGAGGCCAAGTCAAACGGGTCGGATTAGCTCAAGTCTTGATCCAGGCGCCTGATCTTTTGATCCTAGATGAACCGACAAACCACCTTGATTTTGATTCGATCGCATGGCTCGAAAAATATTTAGCTACGTATAAAGGGGCATTATTAGTTGTCACACATGATCGTTATTTCTTAGATATGATCGCTAATCAGATCATTGAACTTTCCTTTGGAAAACTTTACTTTTATACGGGAAACTATCAAGATTTTGTCACGCAAAAAGCCAAACGTGTTGAACGAGAATTGACCGCGGAACATAAGCAACAACAGTTATATAAAAAAGAGCTTGCTTGGATGCGAACAGGTGCTAAAGCGCGGACTACAAAACAACAAGCGCGGATCAATAGTTTTAATGAGTTGAAAGACAACCTAAATAAAGTTCAAGTTGATGGTAAGGTCGATATCAATTTAGAACAACAACGCCTTGGAAAAAAAGTTCTTGAATTACGCAAGGGCACTTTAACCTTGGCTGATCACCAGATCATCAAAGATCTTGACCTTTTGATCCAAGCGGGAAAAAGGATCGGGATCACAGGTGTTAATGGCGCTGGAAAATCTAGTTTTTTAAATGTCTTAGCTGGTAAACTTGCACTTGATGAAGGCGAGTTGATCGTTGGTGAAACAGTCAAACTTGCTTACTATCAGCAACAAATGGAACCTATTCCTGAAGATAAGCGCGTTATCAATTATTTAAATGAAGTTGGGCAAAGTATCGTTGATAAAAATGGCGAACACATCAGCACAACACAACTCTTAGAGCAGTTTCTCTTCCCCCGCTTTATGCATGGGACGTTGATCAAAAAACTTTCTGGTGGTGAAAAAAGACGGCTTTATCTTTTAAAACTCTTAATGACAAAGCCAAACGTTTTATTATTAGATGAACCGACAAATGATCTTGACATCGGAACTTTGACTGTCTTAGAAGATTATTTAGATAAATTCAACGGAACTGTGATCACTGTGTCACATGACCGTTATTTCTTAGATAAAGTAGCCGATGACCTCTTGATCTTTGAAGGTAACGCTAAGATCGCACGTTATAGTGGACGCTTTACTGATCATCTCAAAAAAGAAGCGACACAAGCTGAAGTGTCTGTAAAAACAAAACGTAAAAAAGCTAATACTAAAGAAGCTACTTCAGTCAAACCAAAAGAAAAAGTCAAGTTGACTTATGCCGAACAACTCGAGTTCAATAAACTTGAACAAGAGATCGAAAAGATCGATCTTCAGATCGAAGAATTACAAGAGCAGATGGCCCAAAGTGATGGTTCGGATTACGGGAAATTAGGTGAGCTCCAACAAAAGATCGATGCCTTGACGGCAGAAAATGAACAAAAAATGCTCCGTTGGGAAGAGCTTGGGCAATATGTTTAAACTATGATATGATATGTGAAATACGATTAGGAGGATCAAGATGCCAGAATTAGAAGCACCTTACTTACAACTCTTGCACGATGTTTTAGCTAAAGGTCATCAAAAAACCGATCGTACTAAGACTGGAACGATCAGTTTATTTGGCTACCAGATGCGATTTGACCTGAGCCAAGGGTTTCCACTTCTTACAACTAAACGAGTTCCATTTGGTCTGATCAAAAGTGAGTTACTTTGGTTTCTACGTGGAGATACGAATATCCAATATTTATTAAAGCATAATAACCATATTTGGGATGAATGGGCCTTTAAAAATTGGATCGAAAGTCCAGAATATGTTGGGCCAGATATGACTGATTTTGGGCTTCGTGCTCCAAAAGATCCGCAATTCAATGAACTTTATCAAACGCAAAAGCAATTTTTTTGTGAAAAGATCGTAAATGATGATGTTTTTGCTGCTAAATATGGTAATTTAGGTGATGTTTATGGTGCTCAATGGCGTCACTGGAAAACAAGCCAAGGTGAGACGATCGACCAGATCAAAGATGTGATCGAAGCGATCAAAAAGACACCGGATTCTCGGAGACTGATCGTATCTGCTTGGAACCCAGAAGATGTGCCACAAAGTGCACTTCCACCGTGCCACACACTATTTCAGTTTTATGTAAATGATGGTAAATTGAGTTGTCAGCTTTATCAACGAAGTGGTGATGCCTTTTTAGGGGTTCCTTTCAATATTGCTAGTTATGCCTTATTGACGCATTTGATCGCACGTGAGACGAGCTTAGAAGTTGGTGAATTTATCCATACTCTTGGTGATGCCCATATTTATAGCAATCATCTAGAACAAGTAGCTAAACAACTTGAGCGTACGCCTCGAAAAGCGCCGATTCTTTGGCTCGATCCAACTAAAAAAGCTGTCATGGATTTTGAAAGTGAAGATATCAAAATTTTAGACTATGATCCGCATGAGCCGATCAAAGCGCCAGTCGCAGTGTAAGGAAGTGATAATATGATCGCATTTATTTGGGCACAAGATCAAAAAAGACAGATCGGTCATCAAGGGCGTTTGCCCTGGCATTTACCGGCTGATCTAGCTTATTTTAAGGAAAAAACAAGTGGGCACCCGATGGTCATGGGGCGTAAAACGTTTGCCAGTTTTCCAGGCTTTTTACCTGGACGAGAGCATATCGTTTTGACTAGAGATAAAGACTTTAGAGCTAAGTATCCAGCTGATGCACCCTTAACAGTCTATCATTCATTACCTGAACTACGAGAATGGTTATTAGCGCGATCAGAGCTTGTTTTTGTGATAGGTGGGGCTTCATTATTTGAAAGCTTAAAAGATGATGTTTCTCGCTTGTATTTGACAGAGATCGAAGAAACGTTTGAAGGTGATACCGTCATGCCAAAACTCGATCTTACAAAATTTACATTATTAGAAAAAAAGGTCGGGCAGATCGATGCTAAAAATCGGTATCCGCATACGTTTTATGTTTACGAGCGAAAATAAGAGTATAAAAAGTGCTTCATCCCGGTATTTAGAGATGAAGCACTTTTTATATACTTTAAAATAAAAGCCCAAAGGTAAAAAGACAAAGCATCAAAGTCTCAGCTAAACAAGAGATAACGAGAAACTTTTGATCTGTCTTATCGTAATAATAGGCAAGACAACCTAAAATAAAGGCTGCGACCAAGCCTAGATCTACCGGAATAAACGTAAAGATCAAGATCAAGCACACGATCCACGTAACTAAACTAACTGCATAAGTCCAACGCCAATAGCGTAAATAAAAGATCGCAGTATAGATCAGCATCAAAAAGCCCCATGCGGTGATCAGACCAAAAGCGATCCAGCCTCTAGGATCAAAAGTGATCCCAAAAGCAAGTGGGTATAAAAGACACATCAAAAATAAATAATGGAAACAGCGCGTGATCGTGTCTAATACGCGATAAGCTCGCGTGTTGGCCAAACCTAAAGTGATCACTTTCAAGAGTAAGTACAAAGCTCCGCTACTTAAACAAAGTGAACAAGCGACGTTCCAACTAGTCTGGTGCCTACCAGCTAGTAAAGTCACTAAACTGAAAAATAGAAATAAAAAGAGGTTTGCACCTGTGATCAAAGAACTTGCAACTAAATTTTTAGTTGTATATTTTTGCGAAAGCATATTATCCCTTCTTTGAAAATAAATTAAATATCTGTTCTATTTTAACACATTTTAGCTTTTCTGATCGTTTTGAACAAAACGTGCTATAATTTAGGCTAACAGCATTTTACGCTTAAAATAAAATTTATCTAGGGAGGAAGAGATATTATTTGAAAAAAGTCAAAGAGATAACTATTTTTATTTTAGCTGTTGTCGCTGTAGCAACTAGTGTTTTTTTGATCTTTCAAACTTTAATGCCAAATAAAAGTAAAACAACGACAACAGCAGAAGTCAAAACATCGACTAAACAAAGTTCAGCAAGCAGTAGTACTAAAAAGCAGCAACTGACTTTAGTGGCACTAGGCGATTCATTGACTCATGGTGTTGGCGATACAAATAATGATGAAGGTTATGTCGGGCGGATCAAAACTAAACTTGAAGCTAAAGATCCAGTTGAAGTCAAAACATATAATTACGGCAAGACCGGTGATCGAAGCGATCAGATCAAAGCACGCGTAGATAAAAATGCAACTCTTCAAAAAAATTTGGCAAAAGCAGATGTGATCACGCTGACTGTTGGTGGTAATGACCTGATGCAAGTTTTACAACAAAACTTTTTATCCTTAGCCGATAATAAATTGAGTAGTGCGATGCCACAAGCAAAAGAAAATTACGCTACCAAACTCCAACAGTTACTACAGACAGTTCGAACATACAATCAAAAAGCCCCGATCTTTTTGATCAGTGTCTATAATCCTTTTTATGTCTATTTTCCAACATTGACTCAGATCCAGAAATATACGACAGAGTGGAACGAAGTAACTAAAGATGTCTTAAAGGAAGATCGACCAGCATACTTTGTAGATGTGGAAGCTAGACTATCTGAGGGACAGTATTATGGTCGTTCAAAAGAAACATTGCTTAAAAGCAGTACGGTCGATCTAGCTGATCTTTCAGACACCCAATTAGAAAAAGTATTAACAAATGATCAAGAAAAAAATGATTATCTATCATCAGCTGACCATTTTCATCCTAATGCTAAAGGGTATGATTATATGACACAGCAGTTATTCAAGACGATGCAAAAACATAAAAGTACTTGGTTGAATGGAGATTGATCTATGGATAAAAAAGTAAATGGCTGGAAGTGGGCTTTTATCGTTCTTTTAGGCGCGATTCTTGGGCTAACACTTTTCTTATGGCTCAAAGTCACAACGCCTAATCAAGATCAACAAGCGCTCACTAATAAAGAACAAAAAACTACCAGTAAGAAATATGCTGACTTAAACGTTGCAATGAACAAAGAACAATTAAGTGCAGCTGTCAACTATTATCTGCAACAAAATCAAAAGCAAGGATCGATCAAATATCGCTTTATTTTAGATAATTCAGCGATCTTGATGGGAACAACTAAGATCTTAGGCAAGAACGTCTCATTTACGCTTTATACGCAACCTAAACTAGATAAAGAGGGAAATATCCAGTTAAAAGCACGTTCAGTTGCGATCGGTTCACTTAACGCACCACCTAACTTTGTTTTAGGTTATATCAAAAATAATTATGATCTAGGAGCTTGGGCAACGATCGATGCGAAAAAAGAGACAATCACTTTAGATCTTGATCAATTGACTAAAAAGCAAGGTATCAAGATCAAAGGTCGGAGTTTAGATCTATCCAAAAACGATCTGAATTTTGATGTTTCTTTCCCACTTGAAAATACCAATTAAGAATAGAAGGGCTAGTAAATTGAGAGAAAGTTTTTACCGTTATTTGATGACGAAACGTGATCCAAATGGGCAAGATGAGCTGACGCTTTTTGCTAATAATGCATTTTTTGATCAAGCATTTCCGAAACAGTCACATGACTACCATGAGATCGCTCATTATTTAGAATTGAATGCAACTTACTTACCTTCAATGACGATCTTTGATGATGCTTGGCAAAAATATTTAGAAGAGGTGATCTGATTTGGCAAAAGAAGAACATGAGAAGAAAAAAGAGTCTTTTAAGAAGAAAATGAAAAAAAAGCGTTTTGGACTTTGGACGTTGATCTTAGCCTGTTTAGGTGCTGTTATTATTAGTGGTGGCACAGTCTTTTTGATCATGGGCCGACAAGTTCAAAGTCTCCAAGCTACAAATGAATCGATGGGAAAGATCAATACGATCTATAATGTGCTGTACAATAACTATTACAAAGAGGTCAATCGACAAAAATTAGTTGACGGTGCGATCACTGGGATGGTCAATGCTTTAGGCGACCCGTTCACCGAATACATGGATGAATCTGAAAGTCAAAGTTTAAATGATTCGATCTCGGGAAGTTTTGGTGGTATTGGAGCGCAAGTTCAAAAAAGTGGTAATGAGTTGAAGATCATTGCACCGATCGCCGATACACCAGCAGATAAAGCAGGGCTTAAAGCAAACGATGTGATCGTCAAGATCGATGGTAAAGAAACCAAAGACCTTACTTTGAATAAAGCTGTTTCTACGATGCGCGGAAAAGTTGGAACGAAAGTTAAATTAACGATCAAACGTGGTGATACGACTTTTGAAAAAACTTTGACACGGGCTAAGATCCCAGTCACAACGGTCGAGGGGAAATTAGATAAAGATGATCCTAAGATCGGTTGGATAACAGTCGCTTCATTCTCGGAGAATACGGCTAAAGAATTTAAACAGACGATCCAAAGCCTTAGGAAAAAAGGGGCTACTTCATTTATCGTAGATGTTCGTAATAATCCAGGTGGTTTGATGGATCAAGCTTTAGCGATGTCATCGATGTTTGTTGAAAATGGTAAGCCACTTTTACAAGTTCAAGAACGAGATGGCGCTCCGACTGTCTATAAAGCAAGCAACAAATTAGACGATGGTTTTAAAGTCAAGGAAAAGACAGTCGTTTTGATCAATGGTGGCTCAGCTAGTGCGGCTGAGATCTTTGCTGCAGCTTTACATCAGTCAGCAAATGTGACGCTTGTGGGGACGAGATCCTATGGTAAAGGGACAGTGCAAAATACTTTACCGTTTAGCGATAAGACCGAGCTCAAATTGACGATCGCTAAATGGTTGACGCCAGATGGGACATGGATCCATCACAAAGGTTTGAGCCCAGATGTTGAAGCTGATTATCCTAAAGTGGCGTACCTACCAACGATCGACACAAAGAAAACTTACAGTGAAGGTCAAAGCTCAAAGCAGATCAAAAATCTTAAGCAGATGTTAGCCTTTTTAGGGTATGATGTTGAAGATACTTCGGAATTTGATGCTAAGACCAAAGCCGCACTTGAAAAATATCAGACTGAGAATCACTTGGCGGTAACTGGAACTGCTGATAAAGAAACTGTTCAAAATATCGAGGCTAAAACGGCTCAAAAAGTCGCTAAAGAGGATAATGCTTATCAAAGAGCAAAAGAGCAATTAGAAAAATAACATTAAACTAGGCTGGGTAAAAATACAGCCTAGTTTTTTTATGTTACAATGAGAGAAGCAAATATTGTACTGTGAAGGATCAAGCAGGATGAAAATAAAAACGCATAAAAAGAATTTAAAAAGTTGGCTAGCACCTGCGTTATTAGCGATCTGTGCTGCCTTATTCGTCCGATATTTTTTGGTCACGCCTCTTGAAGTAACTGGAACTTCGATGCTTCCGCAGATCCATGATCATGATGAACTTTTGATCAAGCATTTTGGACAGATCAAACGCTTTGATATCATCACTTTTAAATTACCGACAGGTGAAACATATATCAAACGCGTCATAGGACTTCCGGGTGATACTTTAGAATATAAAAACAACAAACTTTACGTTGATCATCGATACATCCCTGAAGAATTTCTTGGAACTAATTTTCAAAATAGCACTGCTGATTTTAAATTAAAAGAGCTTTTAGGTGTCGAAAAGGTGCCAAAGGATTGTTACTTTGTTTTGGGTGATAATCGTCAGATCAGTCGTGATTCTCGTAGTTTTGGGATGGTCCAAAGTTCTTGGGTCTCAGGTAAAGCTTTAGGGATCTATTGGCCACTAGATCATATCAAAATTTTTTAATAAGGCAACAGCTCTGATTCGAACTGTTGCCTTATTAAATTTATTTTTGTAAAAAACGATCGATCGCAGGTAAAGCAATACGATCAAAACGAGCGTTTAGATAGTGTTCTCCGTCAGGGACTGTTACTAACTGAGCATTTTTGAGCATGGTCGTTGCTTTAGTGGCATAAGTGTATGGAACGACTTGGTCAGCTGTACCATGAATAATCAGTGTTTTAGCTTTGACTTGTGTTAATTTTTGCTCAAGATCGATCTTTAAAGCATCTTGTAGATAAAGGGCTCCAAGACGCGCATTTCGATGCGTGATCACTGGCGGGATCTTAGCGGGGTCGTTGACATGTAATTTAGCATAAGTTTCTTTGACATCATCAAATAAGACGTAGGCTGGAAACAAAAGGATCAAGCGTGCGACATCTTGAGGATGATCTGCAGCATAAAGGCTTGCTACGACACCACCTTGACTAGCTCCAAGTAAAGTGATCTTTTTTGGATCAACGAATTTTTCTTGTTTTAGAGCCGAAACGACTGTTTTTAGATCATCTTCTTCAGTTAGGATCGACATTTTGAGCATATCTTGCCCCCCACTTTTAGAATGCCTGCTACCACCAAAAAAATCAAAACGATAGACTAAATAACCTTGACGAGCTAAGTGTAAAGCATAATCTTCATACATTTCAAGCGTATTATTGAACCCATGGGCGATGATCACTAATGGCAGCTGGCGTTTAGTGTAATTTGCTGGTGCAGTCAACTTACCATAGAGACGCTGGCCTTGATGGGCAATATGATACGTTTTAGTAATGACTTTGTTTGGATGATGAGATACAGTAGCTTTTTTTGATCGGCAAGCACTTAGAAAAAAGAGACAACTAGTCGCTATCAGCAATATGAGATATTTTTTGAACGTGTTCAATTGTAAAAGTATCCCTCTCTAAAAATTTGGTAGATAAAAGCGTTCCTTTTACTGAAAGTTATAACATTTATGTTAGAAGTTGTCTATTTTGAAAGGTAAGATAAATTTTTTACAGTAGTAATCGTCGTTGTTCGATGATAAAATATAAACTCTAAGTATTGAAAATAGCACTTGAAAAATCGTGTTATAATTAAGGTGAGTAAAGACTCATTTTTAGAAAGATCTTAGTGAGTCTTAGATATGAAAGGATCTATTTTCATGGCTATTATCCAATGGTTTCCAGGACACATGGCCAAAGCTATGCGTCAAGTAAAAGAAAATTTAAAATTAGTCGATATCGTTCTTGAATTAGTCGATGCGCGCTTACCGGAATCTTCACGTAATCCACAACTAGCCGAGTTGCTCAAAGATAAGCCAAGTATCGTTGTTTTGACTAAAAAAGATCTTGCGGATCCAAAACAAACACAAAAATGGATCGAGTATTATGAGACACTGGGGCAACCAGCTGTTGCGATCAACAGTGTTCAAGGCTCTTTAAAGGTGATCGATACTAAGATCAAGAGTGTTTTAGCTGAGAAATTAGCTAATAAAAAAGCTCGCGGGATCAGATCACAACGGATCAAAGTGATGTGTATCGGGATCCCAAACGTTGGCAAATCAACACTTTTGAATCATTTGGTCAAGAAAAATGTTGCTCAAGTCGGAAATCGTCCAGGAGTGACTAAAGCACAACAATGGTTAAAAGCTGGCAAAGATCTGCAACTTTTAGATACTCCCGGGATCTTATGGCCTAAGTTTGAAGATCCACTAGTGGGTAAAAAGTTAGCTCTGACAGGTGCGATCAAAGATACTTTGTATGCTAAAGATGATGTTGCCTTATACGAGATCGAAGAATTTATCGAGACAGCTCCGCAACAATTATGTGAACGTTATAAATTAGCACCGGAAGTCTTGGAACTTCCGACAGTTGAGGTGCTATTGGAGATCACTAAAAAACTAGGCTTTAAAGATGATTATGAACGAGCTAGTGAACGTTTGATCTTTGATTGTCGAAAGGGTAAGCTGGGACGCTACACACTTGACCGTGTTCCACAAGAGGTTAAATAATAAGAGGCAGGAGGACTTGTTTGGGCAAGCCCTCTTCCTTATTTTAAATGGAAGGTGAGTTTTATGGCAGAAACGATCGCACAGATCAAACAAAGTTTAGCTGCTGAGCCTAGTGCCGAGTTTTTAGCGCAACTCAGCTCTGATCCCCGTAAAGGAGTCCAAGATGCACTTGCTTCATTTTATAAAAAGCGCGAAAAGATCATGAAAAAGCAAGCTGAATTTGAAAAAAGATTACAACTTGAAAAAGAATTTTGGAAGAGTGGAAAAGAGTATGTAGCCGGCGTAGATGAAGTCGGCCGCGGACCATTGGCGGGGCCTGTTGTAACGGCTGCAGTCATCTTGCCACATGATTTTTCACTCTATGAAGTAAATGATTCTAAACAAATTTCAGAAAAAAAGCGTGAAGAATTGTATGGCAAAATACTTGAATGTGCCTTAGCTGTTTCTGTAGGTGTTGCTGATAATAAGTTGATCGATCAGATCAATATTTATCAAGCAACACGCATCGCAATGAAGGAAGCAGTCGAAGCTTTGACGATCAGACCAGATCATTTATTGATAGATGCGATGGTGATCGATACACCGATCGAACAAACAAAATTGATCAAAGGGGATGCACGCTCTGCTTCGATCTCAGCGGCTAGTATCGTTGCTAAGGTCAATCGTGATCACTTGATGCGCTTTTACGATGAACTTTATCCTGGCTATGAGCTTGCCAGTAATGCTGGTTACGGAACTAAAAAACATCTTGCTGGTCTGAAAAAATATGGGGCATCACCGATCCATCGTAAAACTTTTGAACCAGTCATGCATTTTCTGGAAAAATAAGCGCTACTTGCGTATATCTATAGTAAGAGGTGATAACGGTGAATGAAGAAGAACTGCTCTTACTAAAGTTACATTTGTGCGGATTAGACTTAAAAAGTGAAATGCAGATCGCCAATTTTTTATTGACACATGAAAGCATTCCGACCAAACAAGAACTATGGTCTTTGTTAGAACTTTCAGCGTCCAAGAAAGAAGACCTTATGACTAAGTTAGCTAGTCGAACGCTTGAACAAAAACTCGAAAAAAATCTTACGCAAACGAAAGTTTTAACGATCTTAAATAGTCAATATCCTGAACAATTACGTGAAAGCTATCGGCCTCCGATCGTTTTATTTTATCAAGGGGACATCACTTTACTAGAGCGACCTCTTTTTGGTGTCGTTGGAGCTCGGCAAAGCACACATTATGCTTATGAAGCTCTAAAACATTTATTACCTCCGGTGGTCAAACAAAAAATAGCACTCGTCAGTGGTCTAGCGAAAGGAGTCGATGGGTTAGCTCAGCGCTTGACGCTTGAATTTTCTGGAAAAACGGTCGCAGTTATTGGAAACGGACTAGATATTTCATACCCCAATGAAAATAAAGCACTCCAGTCGCAGATCGGACGCTCGGGTCTGATTTTAAGTGAGTATGCCTTAGGTAGTCCGCCACTGCGCTATCATTTTCCTATGCGCAACCGGATCATTGCTGGTCTGATCAAAGTTTTGTTGGTGGTCGAAGCGCGCCATCATAGTGGTAGTCTGATCACAGCTAATCTAGCTTTGCAAGAAAATCGTGAAGTTTTAGCGCTTCCAGGGCGTATCAACGATCCATTTTCCCAAGGTTGTAACGAATTGATCGCCGCTGGTGCTAAAATTGTTTTGACTGCCAATGACATTTTAGAAGAAATGTTTTGAGCTATTTAGTCTAAAAACTTTTAAAGGATCATCTTAAAATACCTTAGTGCTTGACAAAGTCATATGGGATAGCATAACATGAGTAACGATTTTAATGCGAAACTTTCTGAACAGATAAGAATATATTACTTAAAGGAGTTGTCAGTATGCCGAGGTCTACAGGGACTGCAACAAAGAAAAAAACAAAACGAAAAATAAAAAAGAATTTAGTGATCGTTGAATCACCTTCAAAGGCTAAAACGATCGAAAAATATCTAGGTTCACGCTATAAAGTTATGGCTAGTTTAGGTCATATCAGAGATCTACCTAAAAGTAAGATGGGTGTTAATGTCGAAAATAACTATGAACCTCACTATATCTCGATTCGTGGTAAAGGTGATGTGATCAAAGAGTTACGTAAAGAAGCTAAAAAAGCTGCACACGTCTATTTAGCAGCCGATCCAGATCGCGAGGGAGAGGCGATCGCTTGGCATTTATCGTATTTACTTGGATTAGACCCAAAAGATAAGAATCGAGTAGTTTTTAATGAGATCACTAAAGATGCAGTAAAAAATGCTTTTAAAAATCCACGTGCGATCGATATGAATCTTGTTGACGCCCAACAAGCAAGGCGCGTTTTGGATCGGCTTGTTGGTTATTCGATCTCACCTCTGCTTTGGTCCAAGATCAAAAAAGGCCTTTCGGCTGGACGCGTCCAATCGATCGCGCTGAATTTGATCATCCAGCGTGAAAATGAGATCAAAGCGTTTAAGCCAGAAGAATATTGGACGATCAATGCCCAATTTAAAAAAGATAAGTCTAAGTTTGAGGCAACTTTCTATGGTATCGATGGGAAAAAGCGTGCACTTAAAAATAATGATGAAGTAAAAGAAGTATTAGCTAAGATCGATCCTAAGAAACCTTTTTCTGTTGCAAAAGTTGAAAAGAAAGAACGTAAGCGTCAACCTCAAGCACCATTTACGACTTCGACTTTACAACAAACTGCTAATAATACGCTAAAATTCAAAACTCAAAAAACAATGATGTTGGCGCAACAACTTTATGAGGGGATCAATATCGGTAAAGCTGGTACAGTTGGTCTGATAACTTATATGCGGACAGATTCAACGCGGATCTCAAATGTTGCTAAACATGAAGCGGCTGATTTTATCCATGAAGAATATGGTGAACAATATGCGGCTGTTAAACAAAGAAAAGCACCTTTAGCTGAAGGTGCTCAAGATGCACACGAAGCGATCCGTCCTTCAAGTGTCTTACGAACACCAAAATCACTTGAAGCATATTTAACAAAAGATCAGTTACGACTCTATACTTTGATCTGGTCACGCTTTGTCGCTAGTCAAATGACACCTGCGATCGTTGATACGATGCGTGTTGATCTAGATCAAAATGGGGTGACATACCGTGCCAATGGATCGAAACTTAAGTTTGACGGCTTTACAAAAGTTTATGCTGAAACAAAAAGAAAAGATAACATTTTACCTGATCTTAAGGAAAATGATGAAGTTACGTTAGTTCAAAACCAACCAAACCAACACTTTACGTTACCACCAGCGCGTTATACCGAAGCTAGTCTGATCAAGACACTTGAGGAAAACGGGGTCGGACGTCCATCAACATATGCGCCGACGTTGAATGTGATCCAAAAACGTTACTACGTCAAACTAGCAGCCCGAAAATTCGAGCCGACCGAATTAGGTGAGATCGTCGATAATATGATCCAAGAGTGTTTCCCAGATATTTTGAATGTAGATTTTACAGCCAACCTAGAAGGGCAACTTGATGAGATCGAAGAAGGTAAGCAAGAATGGGTCTCGATCATTGATGAGTTCTACCGTCCGTTTTCAGATGAAGTTCGCCAAGCCGAGGAAAAATTAGCTAAAGTAACGATCAAAGATGAACCCGCTGGCTTTAATTGTGATATTTGTGGAGCACCGATGGTCATCAAAATGGGGCGTTACGGTAAATTCTACGCCTGCAGCCGTTTCCCAGATTGTCGCAATACTTTAGCGATCATCAAACAGATCGGGGTGACTTGTCCACTTTGTGGGCGCGGGCAAGTTGTTGAACGTAAATCAAAGAAAAACCGTGTCTTTTATGGTTGTTCTCGTTATCCTGAGTGTGAATTCGTCTCTTGGGACAAACCAGTTGGTAGAAATTGTCCTAAATGTGACCACTACTTAGTTTACAAAAAGACTAAAAAAGGTCAGCAAGTCAAGTGTCCAAACGGGGACTACGAAGAAGCTTTACAAAATAATTGATCAAAAAATGAAAGGAAGCTATACTTGATTTTTCAGTGTAGCAAAAAGATTTCTTATGACTACTAGTATTAATGTTATTGGTGCTGGTTTAGCCGGTAGTGAAGCTGCCTGGCAGATCGCCAAGCGTGGCCTAAAAGTTAAACTCTATGAGATGAGGCCAACTAAAAAAACACCTGCACACCATACGCAAAATTTCGCAGAATTAGTCTGCACTAACTCTTTGCGAGCAGATCAGTTGACGAATGGAGCGGGGCTTTTAAAAGAAGAGATGCGTCGTTTAGATTCGATCATTATGGCAGCAGCAGATGCTCATAATGTTCCGGCCGGAGGAGCCCTAGCTGTCGATCGCGATACGTTCTCAGAAGCAGTTACGAAAAAATTAACTGAGCATCCTAATATCGAAGTCATTCGCGAAGAATTGACTAAGATCCCAGAAGGATTAACGATCATTGCGACTGGACCGTTGACTTCAGATCCTTTAGCACAAGAGATCAAAAAGTTGACTGATGATGAAGGACTGTATTTCTATGATGCAGCGGCACCGATCGTTGAAAAGGCTTCTTTAGATATGGATAAAGTTTATCTCAAATCACGTTATGATCGTGGTGAAGCAGCTTACTTGAACTGTCCGATGACCGAAGAAGAATTTTATGCTTTTTATCATGAGCTGATCAATGCTGAAACAGCAGAGCTCCATGATTTTGAAGACAAGAAGTTTTTTGAAGGGTGTATGCCAATCGAACAAATGGCCTCGCGAGGCGAAAAGACAATGCTCTTTGGACCATTGAAGCCAGTTGGTCTAGAAGATCCTCGAACTGGCAAGGAACCTTTTGCAGTTGTACAATTACGCCAAGACAACGCGTCAGGAAACCTCTATAATTTAGTTGGTTTTCAGACACATCTCAAGTGGGGGGAACAAAAGCGTGTCTTCTCGATGATCCCTGGTCTGGAAAATGCACAATTTGTTCGTTATGGTGTGATGCATCGCAATACTTACTTGCGCTCACCTGAATTTTTAAAGGCGACGTATCAAACAAAAAAACGTGATGATCTACTATTTGCAGGGCAAATGACCGGTGTTGAAGGTTATGTTGAAAGTGCAGCTAGTGGTCTTTATGCTGGGATCAATGCAGCATTGATCGCTCAAGGTAAAGATCCACTTATTTTCCCAGAAGAGACGATGATGGGAGCGATGGCTCACTATATCACACATGCAAGTCCTAAACATTTCCAACCGATCAATGCTAATTTTGGGATCATCCCACGTTTGGAAGGGAAACGGATCCGCGATAAGCGTGAACGTAATTTAGCTTTATCGATGCGTGCTTTAGAAAATTTAGAAAAATTTAAAGTGAAAATTGAGAACTAATATTAAAAACAGCTTGAGTCCTGAACGACTCAGCTGTTTTTTTACAATGCTTGACTAATATTGACCAATGTTAGAAAATATTTTTAGGTAGGTGAGATAAGGATATGCTAGAAGAAAAGTGGATGGCAGAGTTTAAAGAATATTTAACAGTTGAACGCCAGTACTCTCCCAAAACGATCACAGCCTACTTGAATGATCTGACAGAGTTTGCAGATTTTTTGGCTGAGACGGGTAAGAAAGTATCTTTTACAGATGTAGCTCGATTCGATACACATGTCTATATGAGTTCTCTTTATGATAAAGAATTAAAAACAGCGAGTATTGCCCGAAAAGTTTCTAGTCTAAGAGCTTTTTATCGTTTTTTGATGAAGACAGGCCGAGTTAAAGAAGATCCCTTTGAGTATATCCAACTAAAGCAAAAACCTAGAAACTTACCGCGGTTCTTTTATGAAAAAGAGTTAGACACGCTTTTTGTAGAAACAGCTGGGAACGATAAGCTTTCGATCCGGGATAACGCATTATTAGAGACACTTTACTCTACAGGGATGCGTGTCAGCGAATGCGTCGGACTTAAAGTGAATGATATCGACTTTGAATTAAAGACGATGCTTTTGCACGGCAAAGGGCGCAAAGATCGTTATGTTCCTTTCGGTTCATATTGTTATGATTCTTTGAAGCGCTATTTGATCAAGTCTAGGCGTCCCTTGATGACTAAATATCACAAAGAACATGAATATGTTTTTGTCAATCACCATGGTGACCCACTTACTCCTGCGGGGGTAACATATGTTTTAGAACAGATTTTAAAAAGAAGTTCACTTTCAAGTTCGATCCATCCTCATGAATTACGGCATACTTTTGCGACACATATGTTGAGCAACGGTGCTGATCTAAGAACCGTCCAAGAATTATTAGGACATAGTAGCCTATCGACAACACAGATATATACTCACGTGACACCCGAACATTTGAAACGGGATTATCGAAAGTTTTTTCCACGTGCATGATCTAGGAGGAATATTATGACAGTATCATTTCACGCAACTACGATCTGTGCGGTCCGTCATAATGGACACACAGCAATGGCTGGAGATGGCCAAGTAACTATGGGCGAGAAGGTCATTATGAAAGGTTCAGCTAGAAAAGTTAGACGGATCTATAATGATCAAGTCGTTGTCGGTTTTGCAGGTAGTGTTGCTGATGCATTCAATCTCGAAGATAGATTTGAAAAAAAATTAACGCAGTATAGTGGTAATTTACAACGCGCTGCCGTAGAGTTAGCGCAAGAATGGCGTAGTGATCAAGCTTTACAAAAATTAGAAGCGCTTTTGATCGTCATGGATAAAGATAATCTCTTACTTGTCTCAGGTTCAGGTGAAGTTATTGAACCTGATGATGATATTTTAGCGATCGGTTCAGGAGGTAATTATGCTTTTGCAGCAGCTAAGGCAATGACGGCATATGCTAAAGATCTTTCAGCTGCTCAGATCGCACAAAATGCGATCAAGATCGCTGGTGATATCGATATTTTTACCAACCATAATATTATCGTAGAAGAACTTTAAAGGAGTGGTCAGTTTGGAAAAAATCGAAAAAACCCCTAGGCAGATCGTTGATGAATTAAATAATTATGTTATCGGTCAAGATAAGGCTAAAAAAGCGATCGCGATCGCTTTACGTAATCGTTACCGGCGGATGCAATTACCAGAAGAGATGCAAGATGAGATCACACCTAAAAATCTGATGATGATCGGGCCAACAGGTGTCGGGAAGACAGAGATCGCACGACGCTTAGCTAAGATCGTTGAGGCTCCGTTTATCAAAGTTGAAGCAACTAAATTTACAGAAGTTGGTTATGTTGGACGTGATGTCGAATCAATGGTTCGTGACTTAGTTGAAGTTTCCTATAAGATGGAACAAGATAAACTATTTAAACAAGTACGAAGCCAAGCAGTTCAAAAGGCAGATAAACGTTTAGTCAAGTTACTAGTACCTGCTCAAAAGGAGCAACGTTCAAATGAACAAGAAAGCTTTGCGCAAATGATGCGTGACCTCCAGACAGGTAAGATCCCTAATTTTGCCAACTTACAAGGTGAGACTGAGAATGAAAATGTGACAGAAGATATCAAGAACAAACGTCTTAGTGTCTCAGAAAAATTAAAACGCGGTCTCCTCGAAAATGAAGACGTAACGATCCAAATGGAAGATCCAGCTCAAAAACTCCAAGGTTCAGATGGAATGTTAGGTCAAATGGGGATCGATCTTTCAGACACATTGGGCGCATTGACTCCGAAAAGAATGATCACTAGGACGATGCCAGTCAAGGAAGCACGTGAAGTTTTAGTCCGTGAAGAATCTGAAAAATTGATAAATACGGCTGATGTTGCAAACGCAGCGATCAAACGTGCTGAAAATACAGGGATCATCTTTATCGATGAGATCGATAAGATCACTTCAAAATCAAAACAAAATGCTGGTGAAGTGTCGCGTGAAGGCGTGCAACGCGATATTTTACCGATCGTTGAAGGCTCACAGATCAAAACTAAGTACGGGATCATCGAAACAGATCATATCCTATTTATCGCTTCTGGTGCTTTTGCACAAACAAAACCAAGTGATCTGATCGCTGAATTACAGGGACGTTTTCCTATCAGAGTCGAATTAGAAGATCTTTCGAAGGAAGATTTTGTTAAGATCCTAACAGAGCCAAACAATGCTTTGATCAAACAGTATATCGCGATCATTGGAACAGATAATATCGAAGTAACATTTACGATCGAGGCGATCGAAAAAATAGCTGAGATCGCTTATAAGGTCAACCATGAAACAGATAATATCGGAGCTAGGCGTTTGCATACGATCTTGGAAAAACTTCTCGAAGATCTGCTCTTTGAAGGACCTGATATGCAAATGGGTGAGATCACGATCACCGAAGCGTATGTGGCAGATAAAGTTGGTAAGATCGTAGCCGATAAAGATCTTAGCCAATATATTTTATAATACACATAAAAATGGTCACTAAGGACTCAGTTGAGTACTAGTGACCATTTTTTATATTAAAACACTGTGATCGCAAAAGTATAATTTTTGCTTTGATGTCCGTCCAAACGCTCGATCAAGTATTTATCTTTGAACTTGCCAGTCGTTTGGTAAGTGTCTGCTACTGCCCACCAAGGTTCAAGGCAAACAAACTCACCTTGAGCTGGATAACAAGACCAGATCCCAAATGCCTTAGCATCTGCAACAGTCAAAGTAACACCATGATCATGTTTAGTGTTACGTAAAGTAGCTTTTAACGGCTTTTCTTCTAGTTCATAGACTAAAGCGTCATCTTTAAATAAAGCGTGTGTAACAGGTAAAAGAGACGTTTTTGAGGCAGATGTATTTTCAAGATCAAGTAAGTTAGCCCGAAGAGGGATGATTTTACGCTTAAGTTCAGGTGCAAGTTCCACTTGATAATCTGTGTAAGCATCATTAGGTAGAAGTTTCGTTGAGAAAGCAGGGTGAGCGCCAAGACCATAATACATTGGGCGATCTCCTAGATCAAAAACCGTATAGTTGAAACTTATACTGTTTTCAGTCAAGGTGTATGTCAAAACAAGTTTAAAGTCAAAGGGATACTTGGCTTTTGTTTCATCAGAAGCGAGTAATTCAAAAGTCGCAGTTGTATCTGTTGCTTTAGTCACAGTAAAATCAAGGTCGCGCGCAAAGCCATGTTGACTCAATTGATATGTTTTATTTTCAAATTCGTATGTATCATTTTTTAAACGACCAACGATCGGAAATAAGACTGGTGAATGCCGTCCCCAAAAGGCAGGATCGCCTTGCCAGATATATTCGATCCCATTTTTCTTATTATATAAACTTGTCAATTCTGCTCCATGTTCAGAGATCTTAGCACAAAGAGTCTCATTTTCTAAGATAAGTGCCAATATATTTCAACTCCTTTAAAAGTAATATGTTTATTATATCATTGATCACAATTCGATATTAAGCTCAAAAAAGACCACTCTTCATATTTGATGAAGAGTAGCCCTTTAATCCTCTTTTTTTAAACGGTGCTTATAGCCTAGCCCAAATGGGACCATATTTTCAGTACCATTTTTGATCCGTTCGATATTGCCATAGTGGCGAATAAAAACAAAAATAGTCAATGCGATCGCCACGCCAGATAGGAGTAGATCTTTAAAAAACAAAGAAACGATCGTGATCAGTAAAAAACCGACCATACTTGCAACACTGACCATACTTGAGATATAGAGCGTGATCAAAAAAATTGCCCAAGCGATCACAAAAAAGAGTGGATCGTATACTAACAAGACGCCAACACTAGTTGCGACAGCCTTACCACCTTTAAATCCAGCAAAGATCGGATAGACATGCCCGATGATCGCCGAAAGACCAATAAGTAAAACATTAACGTTACTATGAAAGAAATAAGGTAATAGAGCTGCCAATGTTCCTTTGAACATGTCCATCAATAGCACGATCGTACCAGCTTTTTTTCCAAGTACGCGAAAGGTATTAGTCGTTCCCATATTTCCACTGCCATAATCACGGATATCTTTTCCATACATTAGTTTTCCGACCCATACACCAGAGGGGATCGAGCCGATCAAATAACCTATGATCAGCATAAGTACTATTTTAAAAGTTTCAGACAAAGAAACATTCCTCCTTAAAAAACATACGACTAATTTTACTCATTTTTGAGATCAAAAGCAACCATCAAAAAAGATAAACAAAGATGATATATAGCCCAGCTGCAAAGGCCCCTAGGCCACAAACAAGCATCGATGCTTTGAGCGCACCGCTTGTTTTTTCCCACGGGATGCTTTTTCCGCCAGTCAAAATACTTGTTTGCTTTAAGACAAGCAATGAGAAACTAGCACTTAAAAATAAAATGCTCATCAATAGATAACCAATAACTGCGAAGATCATGATCCCAGTATAAGTACTACACATGATCAAAATAACACTTAGTAGTAAAGCTATGGCAAACCATAATCGTTTGTTCATAATAAATAAAACCTCCTAGACCTACAAGACAATTATGACATTTTTTGCAACTTTTATCCAAAGAGATGATTTTCTATTAAGTTATATAAATAAATTTCGTTAAATTTACTTGTTGAAACTGCTAATTTTTAAGTTGATGACTTGATTTTGTTAGCATCTAAATTATAGATATGGATACTATTTTTAAATTTGTGGATATTTTCTGTCTTGTTTCACTCCACCAATTGGTTACTATTGAGCGCAATTTTACTCGAGTTGGTTGATTTGAAAAAGCGTCTGAAAGTTACAAGGTACGGTAGAAGTATCAGAGTGTACGCTCCACTTTTGCAGTGACCTCCTTTAGATTTTTTGATAAGACAACAGTTTTGCGCTAGGGTCTTACAGATCGACGGTGCTGAATAAGTGCCATCGATCCTTACCGGTTAGAGTTTTGTGAGTGGCTTTAGCTGGTTAAAAATAAAACTAAAAAGGGTTAGCTGATTGGCAAGTTGCTCAGAAAATAAAGTACAGTACGACTAGATACAACGAATTAAAGATCGTAGCTTGCATAGAATTTGCAGAACAATTGCACGTTCAAACAAATCAGCTAGATTTGAGAGTTATGAAGTGATAAAAGTATTGTATTTTTGTAATGTGTATAGTACAATGAGATAGTACCAAGGAGGAGGTGAGATTGATGAACCTGCTCAAAAAGCTAAAAATAAAAAAGCCTACAAAAACCAAATTAACCGTCAAAATTCATTTGGTAATCGTAAGCTTCGAATGGCATTTTGAGTGGTAACATTAATTAGTTACCACAGGAGGGGAATTGCCCTTCCCCTTCTTGGTACTTTTAGTATAACACATCAAATAGGAGGTTGTGCAAATGAAGTTATTCGAATATCAAAAGGGTAAATTTAAAATGAGTGCCTCTGTCAGAAGAACAACTAAAAAAGAGATGATCACAAGCACGATCGCGTTGATCGTCATTATTGGTTTGGTTGCTTGGTGGGTGATGAAGTAATGGCATTGTCACAGACAGAACGAAACAAACGTTGGCAAGAAAAGAATAAAGAGAAGTCCGCCTATATGCGTAAGCGATCGGTGGCAAGAACATTCATTACAAAATACGGTAAGCATGAAGATTTATTAGAGTTAAAAGAATTACTTGATAAGAAGTTATCAGAATAAAATCGTCGGAAAACCGCTGAAAAATCACGTTGATCCGTCGTAAATGCGTTGGTAAATCGCTGTTCTAGAGTGATACTATGATATTATCCAAGAAATAGATGAGATACAGTTATTTATCAATTAATCTATTTCAAGTAATCTGACGGCTCAGAACGTCACTAAATAAATCTAAGCGTGTGGGCGCGTTAAGTCCTTGCCACGTAAATTCCGAGAGTGTGGCAAAATGGCTTAATCTAGTGAGCGGTATTTCCCTATGCCGTGCTGGTGCAACTCCAGCGTGGACCTTTATTTTTAATAACATCCAAGAGTCAGCTTACCGGCTGGCTTTTTATTTTGCAGAAAGGGAGCAATATGAAACAGACAAAAGACGCTGGTCTGTGAGCTGTAGCTTGGAAGAGTATCTAAACAGATAAAAAAATTGCAGAAATGAAGAATTATATGATTACAGGTTTATCGCCTAAGGATGCATGTTTGTTGCTTAATGTATCTGTTTCGACTTGGCGATTATATGAAAAAGATCACTCGGATATTAGGCGAAAAAGGAAACAATGGCAAGGTATGTTAAAAGCGCAAGCTAAGATTAACATAGCAAATCAATTATGGCCTCTAATGTTGTTGGACTATCCGTATATCTATTAGATAAAGAGGAATCTAGGGAAATCAAATGTGCGCAAAACGCTTTGACAAGAGCTAAGGCTAAGAAAACAGTGATTGAAGCAAAAATAGCAGAAGCGCAACTTAAAGAGCTCGAGACTCTATCGGGGTTACAAAATAACGTATTTGTTGTAGATGACATCAAGGAGACTAAACAAGATGACTAATGTTGTAAAATTATCTGAACAGATAAACCCACATTTCTACGGTATGTGGAATACTAAAAAGCCTTATATCATCGCTAAGGGTGGTCGTGGGTCGTTCAAGTCATCTGTAATCAGTCTGCGCCTAGTTGTCAATGTGTTGCAACAAGTACAAGAAAATCGTAAGGCTAACGTGATCTGTGTGCGAGAGAATGCAACATACTTGCGCGATAGTGTCTATAATCAAATTTTGTGGGCTATGGATCTATTGCATGTATCTGATGAGTTCAGAGCATACTCATCACCTCTCAGGATCGTGCACAGACGGACTGGAAGCACGTTTTATTTTTACGGTGCTGATGATCCGTTCAAACTTAAATCAAATACGGTTCGTGACATTGTTTCGGTATGGTTTGAGGCGGCTGCGAACATGAAAGGGACCGATGTATTTGATCAAGCGATCCCGACGTTTATCCGACAAAAAGCAAGGTATATTGATACTGTACAAGTATTCTTTAGTTATAATCCACCAAGAAACCCGTATGACTGGGTAAATGAGTGGGTGACTGATAAAGAAAACGATCCCGACTATTTTATCGATACGAGTACTTACTTGGATGATGAACTGGGTTTTACGACTGAGCAACAACTAAAGCTCATTGAAAAGTACAAAGAAAATGATCCAGACTACTACCGCTGGCTTTACTTAGGTGAAGTTGTTGGGCTAGGTACTAACGTCTATAACTTCGATTTATTCAAAAAGGTGGACCAGATCCCTGATAATGATTATTTAACTGATTTTTATTTTTCGATGGATATTGGTCATGATGTATCTGCAACTACCTGTGGTGCTTATGGTCTGTCAGTGAACGGTAATCTTTATGTGTTAGATACGTATTATTACAGCCCAGCAGGTAAGGTGCGCAAAAAGCCACCGACAGAACTAGCACAAGATGTGCATGACTTCGTTGAAGAGATATGCGATCGCTATAATATGGATCCAGCCAATATGACAGCAGATAGTGCTGATGGTGCGTTAGATAATCAGTATTATTCGATGTTTGGTGTGCATTGGCACAAAGTGGCTAAAAAGAAAAAAGTTGAGATGATCGACCGGGCGCAGGATATGCTTGCGCAAGGTCGTATTTTTGTGCTGGACATCGACAACAATCAAGTCTTTTTGTCTGAACATCGTGACTATCGATGGGATGAAAAAACATTGAATAGCGATGATCCTAAAGTCATCAAGGAAAAAGATCATACTTGCGATCAATTCATGTATCTGTGCTTAGACAATGAACGTGACTTTGATTTGAAGTGGTAAAGGAGGCGATAACGTGGGTGTGCTTTCAACGGTAAAAAATTGGTTTAGGAAAGGTGGTGCAAGTTTAGGCATGATAAAGAGTTTAACGTTAGTTACTGATGATAGACGGATCGCAATGGATCCAAGTGAATACACACGTATAAACGTAGCTAAAAAGTATTATTCTAACGATTTTAAGCCTATTGAATTTATTAATAGCTATGGCGATAAGCGAACGAGTAAGTATGAAACTGTCAATGTAACTAAGTTAGCTGCAAGACGATTAGCCTCGATCATCTTTAATGAGGGATGTAAGGTCGAGATCGGAGATGACAAGAAGGCAAATGAGTTGCTTGAAAGCGTCTTTTTAGATAATGAGTTCTACTTAACTTTTGAAGAATACCTTGAAAAATGGATCGCTTTAGGTAGTGGAGCTATCAGACCTTATGTACAAGATGACAAGATAAAACTTGCTTGGATCACGGCAGACCAATTTTATCCGTTGCATGTTAATACAAACGATGTCAAAGAAGCTGCAATTGCAAGTAAGACAACGGTCGTCGAAGATGACAAGAATGTTTACTATACGCTCCTTGAGTTTCACGAATGGCAAGGCGACAACTATGTGATCATAAATGAGCTTTACCGATCGGATAGCGCTGATAGTGTTGGTGTGCAGGTGCCGTTAAGTTCAATCGATGAATATGCTGATACGCAAGAAACGGCGACGCTAACGGGTTTAGTTAAACCTTTGTTCGCTTTCTTCAAGACTCCCGGGGCTAACAACAAGATGTTAGAAAGTCCGTTGGGATTAGGTTTGATTGATAACGCTAGATCAACAGTAGATGCGATCAATCGCACCCATGATGAATTTATTTGGGACGTTAGATCAGGCAAAAGACGCATGGTAGTTCCTAAGTCGTGGCTAAAACGTCCAAATGCTAATTCAAGGCGGAGAGATAACGATACTCATCCACCAATGTTTGATCCAGATGAAACAGTTTATCAAGCTATGTACGGTGATGATGGTACTATCGGCTTTCATGATATGTCTGTTGCGATCCGTGTGGATCAGTATTCAAGCACAATGGAATTTTTCTTACATGAGTTTGAAAATGAGATCGGACTCTCGCAAGGGACATTCACACAAAGTGCCAGCGGTATACAAACTGCGACAGAAGTAGTTTCAAATAATTCGATGACGTATCAAACTAGATCAAGTTATCTGACCATGGTAGAAAAGACGATCGCACAACTGGTAGATGCTATTTTAGAACTTGCTCAATGTGGCGAGCTTTTTAGCGATGGGAAAGCTCGTTGGACTGGTGATGTGCAAAAGGTCAATATTAACATCGATTTCAACGATGGTGTATTTATTGATCAAGATGCGCAACTGAAAAACGATCTGCAAGCACTACAAGCAAATGCATTACCGATCAAGCAGTTTTTGATACGTAATTACAGCTTAGATGAAGCTACTGCTGATGAATGGATACAACAACTTGAAGAAGAAAAGTCAAGTAGCGAGCCTGCACCAAGTGGTGAGGTAGGCTTGTTCGGAGGTGCTGACGATGGAACTAGAACAGATGTTGGCGAAAGCGGACAAGATAGCTGATTATTACGTTAAGCTACAACAAAAGATCTTTTATTTGCTGATAGATAACTTCAAGGCAACGAGACCTGAACTAATAAATCAGGATGATCCAGACAGCATTTTAGAATGGCGTCTAAGAGCTTTAGCTAAAATTGGCGCTCTTACTAAAGAGACGATCCGAATTGTCTCAAATACCTCTGGAAAAGCTGAGAGCTATATCTATGATTTGATCAAAGATGATGGGCTAGAAGTCGCAAAGGACATCAATGCTGAACTATCTGACGCGCTGAAACAAAATAAGCCGATCAGTCCAGAAGTGAACAGCATCGTTAATAGTTACGCTGCGCAAACATTTAGAGATATTGATAACAATGTTAATCAGTCGCTATTATCCACTAATCGTGCGAGAAATGGGGCTGTGAGAGTTTATCAAGATATTATCAATCAAACAGCCTTAGAAGTGCAAACAGGTCTCAAAACGCCTGACAGAGCCTTAAAGGACAATATCTATAAATGGCGTGATAATGGTATCAAAACTAATTTAGTAGACAAAGCTGGACACAACTGGAGTTTAGAAGGTTATACTCGCACTGTGATCCGTACTACTACAGCTAGAACTTATAACGATCTGCGTATTCAAAGCATGAAAGATTTTGGCAGTGTGCTAGCAACTATGTCTAGTCATCCAGCATCAAGACCTGCATGCGCTCCTATTCAAGGGAAGATAGTCAATATCGTTCCAAGAGAAAGCTCAAGATACGATCCTGAATATCCTAGCATCTATGATCACGGTTATGGTAAGCCAAGTGGGTGCTTTGGTATAAACTGTGGTCATAAGTTATATCCGTATATCAAAGGGGTGTCGCATAATTTTCAAAAGCAGTACGACCCTAAAGAAGCGATTGAAAAGCAAAAGATCCAACAAAAGCAACGATACTACGAGAGAAATATCAGACGTCTAAAGTACAATTTAGATCTTGCCAGACGTCAAAATGACGTATCAAGTGAGAGAAAGTTCAATCAAGCTATTAGAGGGTATCAAGCTAAGTTACGCAATCTAGTGAAAGACAATGACTTCTTGACACGGCAGTACGATCGTGAACAAATAATTTCACCAAATAGGGCAGTAATTGAGCAATTTAGGCAAGATATAAGGTATAATATGACTAGAAAGAAAGTAGTTGATAAAACATCTGTTCCGATAAGCCGACCAGAGTTGAATAGGATAACAAAAAGCTTTAGAAAATCTGGTGGTAAGATCCTTATGGGACCTGAAATAGATGAAAGGCTTTCGAATATCGGTGCGGAAGCTTCAATTATTGGCGATGATTTGATAATGTTTTCTTCTAAAGCAGGTAGAGCAGCAATTCACGAAGAATTAATACATGCAAAGCAGAAACGAGCTCACGGTGAGCCTAAAAATAATGCAGAAATTTGTAAGCGAGAAATTGAGGCAGGAAATATTTTGCTTGAAAATTCTGATAAGTGGAAACTTACAGAACAAGAGATAGAAAACACAAGATTGCTCATTAAGAAATATACAAAAGACTTAGAAGATTTGAGGGATGGCGAATGAAAGCTTTGGATGTTTATTACTTAGATTTTAAAGATACAACTTGCATTACTGTCCCTAGTCTCAAGTTTAAAGTGGGACAGAAAATTAGTGATGATCAAGGTAATATTTTTGAAATAAAGGGTTTATCAACATTTAGCGGCTTAACAGCTAGAAGGGATGTTTTAAATCTTATTGTTCAAGGGAAATTCGAAGGAAACACAGTAACTTTACTTTAGCATCGGGAAACCGGTGCTTTTTTGTTACAAGAAAGGAATGTATAGCTATGAAAAAGAATGTTGTTGAAGTTTGTGATTTTTGTGGTGCTGAGATTACAAATGAATTACTTGGTGTAAGTCCAGAAAATGATAATGTCTTGATCTGTGAAGAATGCGTTGAAAAAGCACAAAAAAATTTACAAGATGCAAAGGGAAATAAAGTAGGTGTCAGTGTTTTTGGAATCAAATATGATGGAGACACTAAAGTCTCAACTGTTGATGTTACCTTAGATTTAAAACTTTGGTGTAAGCCTACTTTCGATAATATGAAGCTAGTTGAAAAACTAGGACGGAACATCAACGACATGAAACTCTAATATTTGACCTAAGCAAGTCGTAAAAAGGCTTATTTTTTATGCGATCAGATCAGCGTGGAGCGTTCCACGTAAAATAAATACGTTAGGAGGTATCGCATAATGCAACGAGAATTTTTACAGAACTTAGGACTTAGTGATGAGCAAGTTCAAGCTGTTTTGACTCAACATGGCAAGTCAACAAATGAGATCAAAGGAAAGCTTGCACAAGCAGAAGAGCAAGTGACAGACCTGCAACAGCAGATCAGCGATCGCGACAAGCAACTAAAGAAACTTGAAAAAACTGCTGGTGATAATCAAGAGTTAGCTCAAGAGATCGACAAATTGCGAAAGGAAAACGAGCAAACATCCAAAGATTATCAAAGTAAGATCGCACAACAAGCTAAAGATTTTGCGATCAGTAATGCATTGAAAGATGCAGGTGCTAAAAATACAAAGGCAGCACTTGCGTTGTTAGATATGGATAAGGTATCTGTCGATGAAGAAGGTCAACTATTCGGATTATCCGAACAGTTAGAAGAGCTTCAAAAAACAGATGCCTATTTATTTACACCAAAACAAGAAGAAAAACAGGAAAAAGGCCCTGTTAGTCTATTCGCTGGTGGTAATCCTAGCTCTAATATTGCTAACGATCCTAAAAATATGTCATTAGACGAACAAACGGAGCTATATCGTAAAGATCCTGCACAATGGCGAAGTTGGTTCGGCAACAAATAGAAAGGTGGAATTTTAAATTATGGCAACACATTTATCTGACATGATTATTCCTGAAGTTTTCGGGAATTATGTATTGAATACAACACTTAAAACTAACCGCTTTGTATTAAGTGGTATTTTGACACCCGATCCAGATCTTGGACCACGTTTACTTGATGCCGGTACAAAGATCACAGTACCATTCATTAATGATTTATCTGGCGATCCAGATAACTGGACCGACACGGATGATATTCAAGTAAATCAACTCACATCCGGGAAGCAATTAGGTTTGAAATTTTATCAAACTAAAGCTTTTGGCTATACTTCGTTGTCACAAATGATCTCTGGTGCACCTACTCAAGCAACAATCGGTAATCGTTTCGGTAATTTCTGGATTCGTGCAGATGAAAAGATGTTATTAGCTGTTTTAAATGGTGTCATGGGAGTCAGCAAAGTAAAAAATACGAAATTTTATGACGCTACTGTTAAGACGCCAACGGATGCAGCCTTTAGTGCTAAAGGATTTATCGCCGCTATTAGTTTGATGGGCGACTTACAAGATACTTCTTTTGGTGCGATCGCGGTCAACTCTGCTACTTACTCGATGATGAAGATGCAAAATCTTATCGAAACGATCCAGCCACAAAATGGTGCTTTACCATTTGAAGCTTATAACGGCTTGCGGATCGTGCTTGATGACGATATTCCAGTTGACTTGAGTAACAAACAAAAGCCAACAACAACATCTTATATTTTTGCACCGGGAGCAGTTCGCTATTCTAGCATTTTAGCAAGTACCGAGACTAAGTACGATCCAACTAAAGATGGTGGGACAGATGTGATTATTCAAAAACGTGTAGGTACGATCCATGTTGCTGGTACTTCGGTCAAACCATCATTTGAACCAGCTAAAGGAGCATACCCAACGATCGAAGAGCTTGGAAAGTCAAGTACTTGGGAAGTTGTAGATGGCATTGATCCACGTACGATCGGTGTTGTTGCATACAAAGCTGAATTAGATCCTGCATTAGTTCCGGGGGCAGAAGTTGCAACAGGTGGCACAGGAGCTTAAGAGAGGACTGGGCTAAATGCTGATCTTTTCGGAGTACCAAGAACTTGGTGGACAAGTAAGAGATGAAGATGTATATATCAAGCTGGAACGGGATGCACTAAAGCTTTTGAATACAGCTACACAAATGTTTTACATCAGAAATAACATTGATGAAGATCCAGATCAATGGCGTGTGAAGATGTTCAAATTAGCTTTAGTCGCTCAGATCGACTACACAAATGATGTTGGAGCTTCAACTGAATATGAGTATCGCAGAAAGCTGTTAAGAGCGTGTCCATTGGGATGCTATGTATGCGTTCAATCGGAAGCGGTGTATGGTCACTTTAAAAAACGGTAAGAAAGTAAAATTATATATTGTCATGGAGCTTCCCACGAAAAATAAAGAGGGAGAGTTTTATAATTCGTATGATATACTCTAGTTTACATAATATACATTATAAAAAGTAGTTTTGGTGAGAAAAATAGCTATCAGTATTATATACGTAATAGCTATTTTTCTCTAGCTCAGGAAATCCATCTTTTTCAGCTACTAATTTTTTAATTGAAGAAGTTGTACTCTGTGGGATAGCAGCAGTATAAGGTTTAGCAGGTACTAAGATCGTACTTGAAACTAAGGCATCCCCAAAACACAGATAAAGCTTGGGTCAGCCATTTTGATCGCAAATAGCAAAACTGATCTTGCCCCCTAACTCATGGCTCTTAGTTTGTGCTGCTACACATAATTTATCGCAAAGTTCATTTGCTAAAAATGTCAAAATTTCCTAACTATATATGGTTTACCTTGCTTGTCTGTTAGTAGAGCGCCCTATTCTTTTTAATTTAACAAACATCCCTAGAATAAACTTGCCGAATTCTCTAAAAAATGTTCTATTCTTCTAAATATCTTCTTTAGGCATCCATTCAAAGATCTTTTTATAATCATGAATAAATTGCGAAACACCCTCATAGACAACTTCTAAAGCCGCTTCAAAAAACGCGTATCCCCTGTTCGAACATCAAATCAGATCAATCTTCTTTGGCATTGTAATGGCGTCATACCAACAGCGAATTTAAATTTTTGATGAAATAACAAGATGCTCATTTTTTTGTTTCTTAGCTAGATCTCCAACTGTAAAAGAATTTTTGTAATTTTGTTTGATCCATGTATTGGCTTGATAGATCTCCTCAGCTTGTGAAAGAGTATAAATACTTTAAAAAAATCGCTTTCCAAGTTGACTTAATAATAACCAAAAAATCAGTTCATACAGTAAATGTTGCTGCATAAAAGAGCTTCGTAGAGATTTCTTAGTTATCTCAAGCAAACGGAGCAAAACCAAAAATATTTGCTCTTTAGCGTTTTGTTGCTGAGACTTTATCTCCTAAAATCGCTTTGATCGTTGTTTCATCTAGTCTAGGTCTAAAATAACTTTGTAAATATCAGCAGATGAAAATTCAACGACCAAAGCTTTAAATTCTTCTGGTGCAGATAAGACCTGCCCTTTTAACGGTAGATCGATCGTCGAGATAAAGTATTGACTGGTCAAATAATCTAAGATCTCATTTACAGTATATAAGGCGTAAAGAAGCTGAGAGAATTATGTAAAGTTTCTTGTAGGAGTGTAAATATTGATCGGGCAGAACAATAAATAAGTTACGTTTTTAAGTTTAATATCCTGAAATTACTCAAGTTTTAAAAGTGCCCTTTGAAGTTTATTATCCATTTTTTCCTTTCTTGCTAACATCCCTATAATAAAAAAGAGATCCTATACAAGCTCTCTTTTTTGACATCTATGACGTTAATAGAGATTATTAATGTACGGAGGTGAGCATTATGAATATAGCACAACTGAAAAAGTTATTTTTAACTACCCTTGACTCGATCGACCAAGAAAAAGAAAAATATGTTGTCGATCCCAAACGTGATTTTATACGTCAGAGAAAACTTGTTTTTAAAGACACGCTACTTTATATTCTATCAATGGGTGGCGGGACTATTCTAAGTGAATTATCACAACTAACAGGAGGTATACCGGAACTCACTGTTTCAGCTTTTACACAACAAAGATATAAAGTAAAAGCTGAGGCGTTTAAAAAATTCTTCCATCTGTTTTCCGATCGATTATCACAAAACACTCAAAGTCAAATCAGGATCCTAGCTATCGATGGCTCTAGTATTCATATCCCAACTGATCCAACTGATAAAAGCTCTTATTTTCCATCTCCAAATGGTCGCAAAGCTTATAATTTACTTCACCTTAACGCACTCTTTGACTTAGACAAACAAATTTATACAGATGTGATCGTCCAAAAAGGTATGGATAATGAGCGCAATGCCTTGAATAAAATGATCGCTCGTTCTAAAATCCCTAAGGCGCTCATTATTGGCGATAGAGGATATGAATCTTATAATACCTTAGCGCACATCCAAGAAAAAGGTTGGTCTTTCTTGATCAGAGTACGAAACAACAATGGCGTGATCAGTGGAATAGCACTTCCAGATGAACGCCAATTCGATAAACATTTCACACTAAAATTAACACGTAAACAAACTAGAGAAACTAAGGAATTATTTAGAGAACGTAATTCTTATAGATTTATACCGGCCAATGTGACCTTCGATTTTTTATCACAAAAAACCAAGAAAGCTGACCCAACTGAATTTTATTCACTTGAATTTAGAATAGTACGTTTTTCTGTATCCGAAGACAAGGATGTGACTGTAGTAACTAATCTAAATCAAAGTTCATATCCAGCTTGGAAACTAAAAAAGCTTTACCATTTACGTTGGGGGATAGAAACAGCATTCAGGACATTGAAACATACCTTGGGATTATTGAACTTTCACGCTAAAAAAATAGTGGGGATCCTTCAAGAGATCTACGCTAAACTTATAGTGTACAATTTCACCCAAATGATCATAGATCATGTATCACTCCAAGAAAAGGCTCGATCATATCAATATAAAGTTAATTTTACAGTCGCTGTGAGACTGTGTAGATCTTTTATTAGAGGAAAATCCCCACCAAAACGGTTAGAATCCTATATTTCTAAAAATATTCTTCCAATCAGGAATGGTCGGCATTATAAAAGATCATCCAGCAGAAGAAAAGCATCAGGATTCAACTACAGAATAACATAAAAGAACGTGCTGATAAAAAAATTTGATTAACTATCAGCTTATTTGTCGTGATAAAAAGAGATCAGATAACTACAAAATATGTTTCTGATCTCTTTTTCAATATCTAATCTTTAGTACTGTAGGCTTAACTTAATGACATTGCCTATACAGGACCTCTTTTTAGTTTCCAAATGAATTGATCAACTCATGACCACTATCCCAAAATGGTGCTTTGACCGTACCTAAGATCTTATCTTTAGGAACAAAACCATAGTAACGACTATCGTTTGAGTTTTCGCGATTATCACCTAAGACAAAGTAACTATCTTTTGGAACAGTAAACGTCTTACCTGTGCCAAGAGTCACCCCTTTAGCTGCTTGTTTGACTAGATCTAGTGTACCTGTTGTTCGTTGTTCTTTAGTGATATAGCTTTGTGAACGATACTTACCATTGATGTAAAGATCACCATTATTTTTATATTCGATCTTATCACCAGGAAGACCGATCACCCGCTTAACGTATTTTGTCTTAGACGTTACGTTAGGATTATCGGTGTCTACTCCTTCAGCGTTAAAGACTACGACTGCATCCCGTCTGATCGCAGGCATCTTTAGCATTACGACCCGTTCGTTGTTTTGGAGATTGGGATACATCGATAGACCATCCACCTTGACTACTGAAATGACAAATGTCGTCAGTAATTTAGCTAAGATCAGCCCAATAACGACTGGCCAGACCCAACTCATAATATTTTTAAATGTCGACATATATGATCTTCTATATAAATATACGATCTTGTTATTAAAAAACAAAAAGAAAAAGAATATATAGTTTCCCTTCGTAGATTATATCTATTTGACATCAGTCGTATATTTTGTCCTTCTCTCTGATGTATTACTATTATATTAGCATAGTCTTGCAAACTATATTATCTTTAAAGCTTACTATTTTGCTCGATCTGCTTTAAATACTCATAGCTTGCAACTTGTTCTTTAGCATCTGTTTGGTCTTGTAAAACGATCTCAAAGATATTTGTCGCCTGTTCATTTAGTAGTGGTAATACTGCATTCCAATTGATCTTACCTTTACCAAGTTCTAAGCTATCGTGCACTTCACCTAAAGAGTCGACTAGATGATAGTGCACGATCTTTGAACGAAGGCGTGTAAGTGCTTCTAAAAGTTTTTGCTCAGAACCTTGCCACTTGATAAAACAATGTGATGTATCAAAAGCTAAACGATAATCATGCGCTAAGATCTGCTCGTCTAACGCTGGTTCACCGTAATAAAAGATCGGCGAGATCGAGTTTTCAAACATGATATGTTCTTTGCCCAATTCATGAAAATGATCGAGACGTTTAAATGAATAAGCAGTTGCTTTTTCAAGTGAATCAAATTGTGATAAAAAAAGCGCAGTTTGGCGAGAATAAGATCCGTGAACTAAGACTTGAAGTTCTTTATCATAAGCTAATTGTAGAAGATCTAGCGTACTTTGTTCGATAAATCGATATAATTCAGGCATTTTTTGTTCTAATGTGAGCAATTCGGTAAAATCACCGCGATACCGCATCGGATGGTGTAAAATGATCTGTGAGATCCCCGCATCTTTGACTTGCTCGATCGCTTCAGCTAAACGCTTGAGACCGTCTTTTGTAAAATCTGTTTCAGCAGTGTAAAATTCAAAGACTTCAGGTGCGTATTGGAGTCGGTCTGTGATCTGCTTTGGATCAGTTCCGGCTTTAAGACCAAGATCGATCTTTTTCATAATCAATTCCTCCTCAAAAAAATGGATAGGGAGATCCCGATCCATTTCAAAAATTATTTATCAATATCTTCCATCCAGCCTAAAGCTAGAGCATTTTCACCTAAATGCGTCCCGATAACTGGGCCAAAATAACTGATCTCGATCGAGATATTTGGGAACTTTTTAACGAGCTTATCCCGCCACTCAATAGCTGCCGCTTCGTTATTAGCATGGATCACAAAGAGTTTGATCGGATAATCTAGACCTGTGATCGCTTCTTCAAAAAGATCTTCAACACGTTTCAAAGCACGTTTACTTGAGCGCACTTTGTCAAAAGCAACGATCTTATCAGTCTCATCATCAAAAGTCAAGATCGGTTTGATCTTCAACACACTTCCGACAAATGCGGCTGCATTTGAGAGTCGTCCGCCACGTACAAGATTTTGGAGATCATCAACGACGAAATATTCATTAACAGTGCTCTTTAAATGTTCTAAACGAGCTAAGATCTCATCTAGGTCTTTTCCTGCTTTGGCCATTCGGGCCGCCTCGATCGCTAAGCATCCCATCAACATCACAGTGATCTCAGAATCAACAGGTACGACTGTAACGTTATCAACACTAGCTTTGACTGTTTCAAGTGTTTGAACTAAGCCTGAGATCGTCCCTGCTAAATGGATACTGATGACAGCATCATAGCCTTGTTCACCTAATGATTCATAAAGTTCGATCAACTTTCCGACTGGGGGTTGAGAAGTACTTGGAAATGTTTCTGATGTCCGGAGTTTTTCATAAAATTCTTCAGTAGTGATATCAACGCCTTCGTCATAGCTTTTACCATCAATGATAAATGGGATCGGAATAATATGGATATCATTTTCTTTGATCTGCTCTTGACTTAGATAGGCTGTACTGTCGGTAACAACAGCTATTTTCATATAAATTACACCTACTTTGATTATTATTGCAAATCTTATCATACCACACATAGCCTTTTGATTCTAGCTTCTCCCCCCTACTCAAAAGGCAAATCTTATTTTATCTGAAATAACTTTTTTCTGAAAAACAACTAGGGAACTTTGCGCTTTTTAAAAATAAAAGCTACAATGTTAGTTGTATATTTTAATGAAGGAGGGATCTCTGTGGCATTTGACGGTATCTTTACCCGCGCGATGGTAAATGAACTAAATAACTTGATTTTAGATGGACGCGTCACTAAAGTTTCACAACCCTATCAAAATGAAGTGATCATAACGATCCGAAAAGATCGCAAAAACCATTCGCTCTTACTTTCGGCCCACCCTAACTATGCACGTGTCCAAATAACGGACATCCCTTATACTAATCCTCCTGTTCCAACTAATTTTACAATGATCTTACGCAAGTATTTAGATGGAGCAAAATTAGTAAAAATCGAACAACTCGTTTGTGACCGAGTGATCGATCTTTATTTTATGACGCGAAATGAATTAGGTGATAAATTACCTTTAAAATTAAGTATTGAGATCATGGGACGTTATAGTAATATCATTTTAGTCGATCAGATGACGAATAGGGTGCTCGATACAGTCAAGCATGTTGGGATGGATCAAAATCGGTATCGCACATTGTTACCTGGAGCAACTTACCAAACGCCTCCCAAGCAAACTAAATTAGATCTATTTACTGATACGAGCAAATATTATTTAGAGTTATTAAGACTCTATCCTAATCAAGAAGTTTTAGCTTCTAACTTGGTCAAAAATTACCAAGGCTTAAGTAAGAGCTCTGCTTTGACATTGGCTAAGATGTTTCATGGAGCAAAAGCCCCTGAGCAAGTAGTAGCTGAGTTTTTGGCTTATACAAAAAAGCCTGTTCCTAATTTATATTTAGAAAATAACAAATTAGCTTTTAGTATTTTTCCACGATTTCAGACTGAAAAAACTTTTACAAACTTAAGTACCTTATTAGATAACTACTATAAAGAACGGGCTTTACGCGATCGTGTCGCTCAAAAGGGTGCCAAATTGATCCATGTGATCAAAAAAGAACTTCAAAAAAATAAAAAGAAGCTTGGCAAGTTAGAAAACGAACTCAAAGCGACCGCTAAAGCTGACAGTTATCGAGTCAAAGGCGAACTTTTAACGACTTATCTTTATCAAGTCCGCCCCAAACAAAGTGAGATCACGCTACCAAATTATTATGATAATGAAAAAAAAGTCACGATCGCACTTTCGCCACAATTGACACCAGCTCAAAATGCTCAAAAGTATTTTAAAAAATACCAAAAGCTTAAAAATGCGATCGCCCATCTCAAAGAACAACTAACTTTAACCAAGCAAGAGCTCGACTATCTTGAAGGGATCAAAGCCCAGATCGAATTAGCCGTTCCTAGTGACCTAGATGATATCAAATTAGAATTAGAAAATGAAGGTTACTTAAAGGCTGATCCAAAACAAAAAGCACGCGTCAAGAGTAAAGTCAGTCGACCAACTATTTTTAAAGCAACTGACGGGACTGAGATCTTAGTTGGTAAAAATAACTTACAAAATGATCGTTTGACTTTGAAAACAGCAAACAAAAACTACTATTGGTTACACACTAAAGACATCCCAGGTTCGCATGTGATCGTTTGTTCTAAGACACCAACAGACGAAACACTGCTGGAAGCTGCTAAATTAGCGGCTTATTTCTCAAAAGCTCAAAACTCGGCTAACGTACCGGTCGATTACGTTCAAGTACGGCATATCAAAAAGCCTAACGGAGCTAAACCAGGCTATGTGATCTATGAAGGTCAAAAGACACTTTATGTTACGCCAGAAGAAGAGCTTGTCGAACAACTCAGTTCAAAATAAAAAATGTGCATCCCTGGCTAATGGGATGCACATTTTTTATTCTTCGTTATTTTCTAGTGGTCGGATGCTCAAGTGAACTGCCTTAGGTTCACCGTCATTTTGGAAGCTAAAGACATAAACACCATTTGAATAACGTTCATTGAAGTGACTCTCCTCTGGTCTAACTTCAAAAGAAAGCTCTTTAGTCGTTGTGATTGTTAAAAGCTGATCAGGCGTGATTTTAAATGCATAAAAGATCCGATGTTGATTTTTATTTTTGATCTCACGTAAGATCTGAACTCCACGACGCGCCCGAGAAGTCAACGGGATCTCAGTTACTTTCATTTTCTTAAAGGACGCACGTGTCGTCAAGATCCCCAACGCATCGTCTTCAGTAACGACTAAGACCGCAGTCAAATGATCGTTTCGGAGATCCATACATTTAACACCAGCAGCTCTTGCTCCTGTCGTAGGGATCTCTTCTACTAAGTAACGAAGGCCATAGCCGTTATATGATGTACAAACGATCTGCTGTGAAGTTACTTTTTCAAGGTAGTGCAAGCTAATAACTTCATCGGTGATTGTTTTTAGTGTGATATAGCGACTAGCCCGTGATTTGTATGTTCTCCCCGGGGTCAATTCTGTCACAAGCGTTTGTTTGATAAGACCTTCTTTAGTTGCAAAGATAAAGCTTCCAGGAGCTTTGAGCTCTTTGAAGACTTTAGCTGCAATAACGACTTCATCAGCATCGAGCCCTACCGTTTGTGATAAATGTTCACCTGTATCTTTAAAGCGTGCTTCAGTGATCTCATGGACAGGACGATAGATAAGGTTGCCTTTATTAGTAAAGATGTAGAGATGGTCTAGCGTGTTGACTGTTGATTGTAAGATCGTTTCATCGTCATCCCGTAAGCCGTTATCATGTTCATCAGAAGCATTGAAAGAACGCAGTGAGGAGCGTTTGACATAACCATCACGTGAAACTTGGACGATAACATCTTCTTGAGCGACCATCACTTCAGTTTCGATCTTCAAAGATTCGATCTTTTCTTGGATCTCTGTTTGACGTGGAGAAGCATATTTTTTACCTAAAGCTTTTAATTCACTTTGGATCACTTTATCGAGTTGTTTTGGCTCAGCTAAGATCTTTTCAAATCGTGCGATCTCTTTAGCAAGTATTTCAGCTTCTTTTTTGAGTTCAGTAACATCAGTATTAGTCAAACGATATAATTGTAAAGAAACGATCGCCTCAGCCTGTTTTTCAGTAAAAGCATAGGCTGTCATCAAATTTTTAGTCGCATCTTTTTTATTTTTTGAAGCTCGGATCGTTTGAATGACTTGATCAAGGATCGAAAGTGCTTTGATCAGACCAGCGACGATATGTTCACGCTTTTTAGCTTTAGTCAACTCATAACGAGTTCTTTTAGTCGTTACGCTACGTTGATGTTCAAGATAAGAAGCTAAGATCTGCTTTAAACCTACATGTTTAGGGCGTTTATGATCGATCGCGACCATATTGAAATTATACGAGATCTGAAGATCAGTGTTCTTGAAAAGGTAATTCAAGATCCCGGTTGCATTAGCATTTTTCTTCAATTCAACAACGATCCGTAACCCATCACGGTCACTTTCATCCCGAACTTCTGCGATCCCTTCAACTTTCTTTAGTAAACGGATCTCATCGATCTTTTTAACAAGAACAGCTTTATTGACTTCATAAGGGATCTCAGTGATAACAAGTTGAGCTTTGCCACCGCGTAGACTTTCGGTAGCCGTTTTAGCGCGTAACATTGCCTTTCCGCGACCAGTTTCATAAGCTTTTTTGATACCATCTAATCCTTGCAAGATCCCGCCAGTTGGGAAATCAGGACCTTTGATAAATTGCATCAACTCGTCTAAAGTAGCATCGGGATGCTTCATCAAATAGATCGTCGCCTCGATCGTTTCAGTCAAATTATGTGTGGGGATCTCAGTTGCATAACCCGCCGAGATCCCTGTTGCACCATTGACTAAAAGATTGGGGAAACGAGCAGGCAAAACAGTTGGTTCATATTCAGTATCATCGAAATTTAAAACCATTTCCACTGTTTCTTTATCGATATCTTTTAACATTTCCGCTGCGATCTGCGATAGACGCGCTTCTGTATAACGCATTGCTGCTGGTGGATCCCCGTCCATCGAACCATTATTTCCGTGCATTTCGATCAGCGGTTCGCGTAATTTCCAAGTTTGACTCAAGCGGACCATTGCTTCATAGATCGAACTATCTCCGTGGGGATGATAATTACCCATAACATTTCCGACTGATTTAGCTGATTTTCTAAACGGCTTATCAAAAGTATTATGGTCCTCATTCATCGCATATAAGATCCGCCGTTGCACAGGCTTTAGTCCATCGCGAATATCAGGTAAAGCTCGTTCTTGAATAATGTATTTTGAGTAACGTCCAAATCGTTCTCCCATCACAGCTTCAAGCGAGAGTTCTTGAATATTTTGTTCTACCATCTACAATATAAACTCCTAACTATTTTCTACTTCTTGGTGTGCATTGGTTGCGAGTGTCGTGTCGAGTAAGCTGCCGTCTTCTTCTAAAGTAAATTGGACGTTTTTTTCGATCCATTTGCGTCGCGGTTCAACTTTATCGCCCATCAAAGTCGTGACCCGTTTTTCTGCTAAAGCATCGTTTTCGATCTTTACGCGCACAAGCGTTCGGGTCTCAGGGTTCATCGTTGTTTCCCAAAGTTGATCGGCATTCATTTCACCTAAACCTTTAAAACGCTGAAGTGAATAGCCTTTCCCCATTGCTTTTGCTTGAACTTTGAGTTCGTCATCAGTCCAAGCGTAGCGCACTTGAAGTTTCTTATTAACATTTTTTTGCAACTTGTAAAGTGGTGGTAAAGCGATATAAATACGTCCTGCATTGATCATCGGGCGCATATATTTATAGAAAAATGTTAATAATAGAGTTTGGATATGCGCACCATCTGTATCTGCGTCGGTCATGATGATGATCTTATCGTAATTAGCATCTTCTAATTCAAACTCAGCTCCGACACCAGCACCGATCGTGTAGATCATTGTGTTGATCTCTTCATTTTTTAAAATATCTTGCAGTTTAGCTTTTTCCGTGTTCAAGACTTTGCCTCGCAGAGGTAAGATCGCTTGGAATTTACGGTCCCGCCCTTGTTTAGCAGAACCACCAGCTGAATCACCTTCGACTAAGAAAAGTTCATTTTTCTTAGCATTTCGCGATTGTGCCGGTGTCAATTTACCTGAGAGCAAACGATCTTTTTTTTGCCGTTTTTTACCATTTCGACTTTCATCCCGGGCTTTTCGTGCTGCTTCCCGCGCTTCGCGTGCTTTGAGTGATTTTTTGACAAGGTCTTTGGCAAAATCTCCGTTTTCTAAAAGATAATAAGTTAGTTGCTCGTTTACGATATTATCGACGATCGTTCGTGCTTCAGGCGTTCCTAATTTTCCTTTAGTTTGACCTTCAAATTGAAGTAGTTCTTCGGGGATCCGCACGGAAACGATCGCTGATAATCCTTCCCGCACGTCGCTACCTTCGAGATTTTTATCTTTTTCTTTTAAAAGTCCAACTTTCCGCGCATATTCATTAAAAGCCTTAGTCCAAGCGGCTTTCATCCCAGCTTCATGTGTTCCACCGTCTTTAGTCCGTACGTTATTGACAAAAGACATGATGTTTTCTGAATAACCATCATTATATTGCCCGGCAACTTCAACTTCGACACCATCTTTTTGTCCTTCAAAATACATAACGTCGCCTAAAGTATCTTTATCTTCATTTAGGTAACTAACGAATTCTTTGATCCCTTCTTCAAAGAAAAAGATATCTTGTGTTGCTGTCCGTTCATCTGTCAAAACGATCTTAACACCTTTTAAAAGAAAGGCTGATTCGCGTAATCGTTCCGCTAAAGTATCGTAATTAAAATGTGTCGTTGAAAAGATCTCTGGATCAGGTTTGAATGTAACGGTCGTCCCACTGTTCTTTTTAGTTTTGCCGATCTTTTTTAATGTTCCGACTGGTTGACCGCCGTTGATAAAGTCTTCTTCATATTCGATCCCATCGCGAACAGTATTGACCGTTAGGGATGCAGAAAGTGCATTAACAACTGAGGCCCCCACACCGTGAAGCCCGCCAGAAGTTTTATAGTCGCCTTGGCCAAATTTTCCCCCAGCGTGTAAAACAGTAAAGATAACTTCGACAGTTGGGATTCCCATTGCGTGCATCCCGACTGGCATTCCCCGCCCATAATCAACAACTGTGATCGAATCGTCAGGGTGGATCGTAACGTCGATCTCTTTACCATATCCCGAGAGTGCCTCGTCGACGGCATTGTCCACGATCTCATAAACTAAATGGTGCAGGCCACGACTATCAGTCGATCCAATATACATCCCTGGTCTTTTTCGAACTGCTTCTAAACCTTTTAAAACTTGGATCGAATCGTCGCCATATTTGATATTACTCATATTACTCTTTCCTCACTAAAATAATTTGATCTCACCGATCGTTTGATAGATCTCAGATAACTCGTCATTAACAAAGACGCGATACATCTCATCAAATGTAGCTGCCAATTTTTGCTTCAACAGTTCATCTTGTTTGATCCAAAAAACTTTACCTTCATTTGAAGATCTGAGTTCACCTGAAAACTTCGTTGCTTTATATAATAAAACTATGTAACGGATATCTTCATAAAAAAATTGTTTGATCCCGCAAAGCTTAGGATCTTGTAGAGTCAAACCAGTTTCTTCAAAAAATTCTCGGATCATCGCTTGATGAAACGATTCGTATGCCTCAATGTGGCCTCCCGGGAAGGTGATCCCTGGCCAAACTTTCTTCTGGCGGTCTTCGACTAATATCTCATCTCCAACTTGGAGTAAACACATATTAGTCAGTTCAACTTTTTCTGTTCGTGGCATAAAAAACACCCTTTCTAACCACTGCTGAGAAACGCGTTTAAACGCAGCGTTCATCATCTAGTTAATAGATTATCAATCTTATTGCAAAATATCAAACGATATCTTAAACATCTTTTTTAAGAAATCAAAAAAGTGCGTTGCTCAACGCACTAGTTATTTTTTAGATCGATTTAAAGTTACTTTATTTCCAGATGCGAACTGACATTCTTATATTATACATAAAAAGAAGTTACTGTGCGAGTTTTTTTCGCTTTTTCCAATCAACTTCCGCTAATGTTAATTTGCGGAAGTTAAGATAAAGCTTTTTTAAACTTAGAAATAAATCGTTATAACCAACTCAGACGCGTTCATTTGTAGCGTTCACTAATTTAGATGGGGGAAAATTTAAATGAACCTTTTAAAAACAAGTAGCATAATTTTACTTAGTTCACTTTTCTTAACAGGTTGTGGGACTACCGAAAAGAAAACACTGACTCAAATCGAACAACAGACAACACAACAGAGCACTAGCGGTAGGTCAAGTGCTAAAAAAACAAAATTAATAATGCCTGAGGCTGAAAGTTCCAGTTCGACTGCTAGCACAAGTGGCACTACAGAAAGTAAAGATCTCCCAGCCGAGATCGCCAAACTACAAACAACAGTCGATCGCTATACTGGTCAGACTGCAACTAAAGAACAGGCGCTAGTTGCATACTATAAATCGTTGCCCGCCAATATTCAACTGAAGAGCTGATGATCTTTCTAAGAAATTATTTGTGACCGATGTTAGTGGGCAAAATGCAATGGGAGAGATCACTACAGACTTTCCTAAAAATACGTATACTATCCCTGCCTCCCCACTAGCTAGAGAATCAGTAACTTCCCAACTCATCAATGCCGACCAGATCTACGTTTTTGAGGTACCCTCACATTTTCAATGGGATGTTAACGATGCTAAATTTTCCTTTAAGATCGTTTAAAGTGTACATGACTCATCCCAATGTCCCCTGACGAAGAATTATTAAACTTGATGAAAATAGCTATTAGGTCAATACTAAAAAAGACGCCTAACATTGGCGTCTTTAAGTATCAAACAACAACAAAATAAATCAAGCGTTTGGCGTATGTATAAAAAGTAAATAAAGAGCTCATTTGTCCTCCATCACTTTAAATCTATCTTCAAAATTTTTTCTTTATAGTAAAAAAGGATGTACACTGCATTCCTCTTATCTTTATTCAAGATATTTATGAACGTTGCAAATAAACGCGTTTCCCAGACCTTTTTTAATTAAGTGAAAATTTTTCATACAGTGGTGTCAATTGAAGCAGTGTCTCAAGAATATATTTCTCCATGTCATCAACTTGGTCTTGATCACGAAAAGCAAATTTACCTAATAGAAAACTTGTTTTTTGTGCTTCAGCATTAAATCGTTGTTGGAGCTGCTGCTCACTTAAGTAATGTGCTAGTGGCATGTGATCAGCCAACTCCATTTCGTTTTTATCCCAAAGATACCAGTGTGAAAGATCTAGTTTTTTAGCCCACGCAGGGATCTCAGTTAACAGTTGATCATATTCTTGTGGCGTCCCTTGACGTTGTTCGCTCTTATAGTGTTGAAACATCAAATAGACTTGTAATTGTTTTTTATCAAGCATGACTCCAAGGCACGGATTAGCATCTGCGAGATAAGCTAAACGATATGATGCCCAAAAATGATCTCGAAGATTCCAACCGTTCGTCCAACTTTCGACATGAACTTTAGCAAATTTATTTTCTGGCAACTGACTAGCTACTGTTTCATTGACCTTTTTCCATATTTGCCAGACGTTTTTAAAACTTGCTTTCAACTCAGCAATTTCTGCTGGTGAGTGGCTTGCTTTTATTTTTTTAAAAGAAAACTCTGGCTGATCAAAGATCGCAAACATTTCATTTGTTAATACTGTCATCCTAAAACAACTCCTTTTACTTAAGGATAACACTCTACTGGGTCCTGCCAAAAAAACTTTATGCACTAGAGTGACGATCACAGGTATAAGTTTATCCCGCTTAGCCTTTATGCTAAGATAATAAATACCTCAATAGACTTTTTTATGCCGTAGTGCGACTTTTTCGACCAAGATAAAGAAACTAACTACCCCAAATTGGATCAACCACGAAGTTTTTAGACTAAAAAAATGCAGACAAAGTGTGGCTTGTAAAGATCCTAGCGGAGCCGAAAGCATCAAAATAAAATTATTAAGACTGAAAACACGCGTTAATTGTTCTTCGGCAACATTTTGAATGATCTCAGTCTGGTATTTCGGCGCCATGTAACCACTAAGAACTGTAGCACACAGAAAAATAAATACAACAACGACTAATGGTAATCTATAAAAACAACTCACCGTCATTAAGATGATCATCAAGTTACTCAACATGAGGATCCGCCCATAGCTCATCTCTTCTAACCAATTTACCCGAAAAAAGGTCCAAAACTCAATCCAATAAAACTAGTCACTTGTAAAACTACTAATGTTTGAGCATAACTTCCGATCCGTAAGTTACTATCAGAAACCATGGCAACGTTCAATAACAAGCTAAAACTAGCAAAACTTTCTTTTGTAAATGCTAAAAGCCACATCGTTTGGATCACATGATGTTCTTGCATATGTACATAAGCTTCTCGCATTTTTTGAAAAAAATCGCCGAACGAAAAATGTTTGGCCAAAGTCGAAGTTACTTTTACAGTGTCATCATAGTTTATGCGTTTTAAAAATAATAGACTCACAGCAAATGTCAAAGCATTGATCAGAGCAAGTCCCCAAAAATTATTTGGAAATAACACTAACCAACCTGCCTCAAGAAGTTGCCCTGTGACGAAACTTAGACTAAACATTACGAGACTAAAAGATGAAAAGATCCGCCGTTCATTTGAAGCGACCCAAGTTTTAGAAAAAGGCGCAAATAAGCTGCTGATATAGCCGTCGAAAATATCCGAAATGATATTTCCTAAGATGATTAAGAGAAAAAAGCTTAACGGTACTTGATAGTTGAACATAAGCAAAGCCATTGAAAAATAAATCAAGACTTGAAGACTATTTAACAGGGATGCTTTCTGTACCCGTTTAGTCTAACGTCAACAAAGCTAAGTTGTAAAGTGAACTTCCAGTCCGGTTAATAAGCTTAGCGTAAGTCAAATAGCGCAAATGCTTTTTTTCTTTTAAAATGTCAAAAAGTTTTCTTTCTTGCCCCCCTTTTTGATTCATAAACTCATCCCCTTAGTAGTAATTTTTGAAAAATCGTTCTTTGACCTATTAAAATAGAGTTTCCCCCAATTTTCGTTCTAATAGGGTATTAAGATTCGATTTTAAAAATACTATAGCATAAATTTTAATTTATGCTATAAAAAATAGGCACTGACCGAAGCCAGTACCTATTTAAAGATCGCATCGCTGATCCGATCACTACTTTTATTATTCAAGCTGTTCAAATGATGCGCATAGATCTCAGTTGTTTGGATATTAGTGTGGCGCAAAAGTTGTTGGGTCTCTTCTAAGGTCGCTCCATTCAAGAGATTTAGCGTGGCACTCGTATGGCGTGTACTATGAGCAGTCAAACGCGGACTATTATACCCTGCTTCAACAAAGCATCGTTTGACGATCCCCCGAACACTTCGAGTTGAAAGGCGTTGACCAAAATTATTATTTGATGTTGAAGCAAATAATGGTGCATTGCTTTTCATTTCTTTTCTTGCACGTAAATATGCTCTGACTGCTTCTTCTACAGCTTCTGGCATACGAACTGGGGCATCTTTTTCCAAATGCCCTTTTCCTTGAACATACAAAACAGTCACATCGCCACTCACACGAAGATCTTCGATATTGGCCCGACTAACTTCGATTGTTCGAAGAGCCATCGTCAGCATCAAGGCAAGCATTGCATAATCACGCTTACCTTTTAATGTCGTGCGATCGATATTTTGCAATACCGTGGCAGCTTGCTTAGAAGTTAGATAATCTTTTTTATGCTCTGTCCCCAGTTTTAGACCTTTAACGTTTTTAGCGATATCTTTATAAAAACCAGCTTCTTCAGTCCACTTGAAAAATTGTTTGACGGCCATTAAATAACTTTGAACAGTTGTTGGTCGTAATCCCTTAGCTAATAGTTGATCACGGTACTGCCGGACATCATTTGCAGTTGGGGTTACGATCTCATGTTCTTTAGTGTAGAGAAACCATTGGCGTAATGATGTACGATAAGTGCGCACAGTATTTGGTGAAGCATCGATAAAATTGATGAATTGTTCAAAATAGTTATCTTGAGCGACAAAAAGCTCATTTTGACTAGAAGTGCTTATTTCCATTCATCCATTTTAGCTATTTAGTCTTAAATAGCTTTTCCTTTCTTTTCAAATAAAGTTATGTCTTAAGTATACCTAAATAAGCAGTTTTATGACTTACCTAGGTCGTAAGGATCTTTCATTCCCATATCTTCAAAAGTATAAGAGACATATTCCGTTTTTCTATACGGATCCTTGTATTCAGGTGCTTTTTGTCCCGGCGGTAGCTCAATAACTTCTGCTTCCTTAACAAGCATATCTTTCATGTGTTTAGCTACTTCTGTCGGAAATCTATCACAAACTAAACGATCAATATTATCAATTTCGATATATGCATTTTTGGCAGTATCTTCCCATGAATCCCAAAAGTCTTTAATATAACGACTGTCCTCTTCGTTACACTTATAGACAAATTCTCGTATTTTCGAGTCAAAGTACGCATACTCATAGGCATCAACTAATAATCTGTAAATCCTAGCCAATATAATTTACCTCGATTCAAAACATTGATAGTTGCATCTTTTTTTATAATATCATATCCACTTAGGATGGCAATTATATCAATATTGGATTCATATTCCATATACTTATAAAAAACACCAATTTTTCTGTTTCCTATAGACCTTCATAACTATTACCACTACTTTTAAGTTTATCGTATACTCTTTTGTTAGATATATCTTCTCCCCAAAGGTCCTCGATCATATCATAGTCATCTTTGATAGTATCATTAGAAACACTTATATATCAACAAGTACCGTACGACAAAAGGGATGCAACGGTGGCATAGTCTTTGCCCAAAATGCATCCCTAACGTTAAAGATCTTCTTATTGATATTCAGATATATCTTGATTGTCCGACTATCAAGAACAACTATCAGCTGATACTTCTCAACGTCTTTACTTCTCCAATTATCTAGTTTGGTTTTAGAATAAAAGCAATTAGCTTCTGTCCTGATCAATCGACTAGCATTAAATTACCTATTTTAAAACTGCTATGAATTATTAGTATATATAACTAGCAAAACTGATAACGTGACTAAGTTTTTGGCTGACTTTGCCGGCAAAAAGTAGGATATTGAAATCAGTATGACGCAAAAAATGCCATACCCGATTTTTCCGAGTTTTCTATCTAGTGACGGTCTTTCAACCAATCATAGATGATACTGAGATTAGATTAACCAAGACGGCTAATGCTAAACTTAGTATTTTAGAAAACACGGAGAGTCAATTCCGTCTTAGCGAGCTGATTACTCGCAACTGTCTTACCTTCTGACTTTTTGTCAGAGGGTAATTTTTTTTGCACAAAAAAGCGCCACGTCTGAAAAAATATCAGATATGGCGCTTAATTTTTGACAATAAAAAAACCGTTGCTTTTAAAGAAGCAACGGCGTAAACATCATTGTTTTGAAATAACGTAAGTACCAATACTAATCTTCTAACAGCTAAAGTGTATCATACTTCACACTTAATTCAAGTTTTATGTATGGAAAACATGACTCACGTATGTTAGAAGATAGTAGTGGGCAACTTATGCGTTATTTCTCCTTTCTAGAAACAGTTAGATCCATCCTCATGCCAACTTCAAAAACTGTTCTCTGGACCAGATTGCAGTAACAAATACTGTCCCTTTATCATCTTTGATTTCTCTTGTTTAATCTACTTAGTATCGTAACGTTTGCTCCGGGTAGATTAGGTTTGTATTTCTGATCCCATTAGTGCTTTGTAGGTGTGATACTGTTAAATTTTGGTGCGATCGCTTCAAGTGTATCGCAATATCTGACCTGATATATCGTTTGAGCCTTGTTAAAAGCAATAAAAAAATTTATGCTAGTTGGCTTTTGCTTTTTTATTTTATTAAGTTAAAGTAACAATTTATTTGTGCGTAAAATAAAAAATGTTACCCCATTTACGGATAACATTGTAACTTGCCTTTAATAAACTGCTCCAGGATAAAAATCAAAGTATGGTTTATTGAAATCAAAAGTCTCTAAATCAGACATTTTCAACACGATATCAGCGCTACCCCAACTCATCAAGTTGATCGATTTTCCATAATCTTCATCTGGAATAACTAAAACGATATATTTACCATAAGCTTTGGCTAGGCCGATCTCGACCCCGCAACCGATATCTTCTTCTTCTGGTAAATACGTACATAAGAAAAGATCCGATGATTTAACGCCGATGACATCACCGTTAAATGTTGCTTGCGCCCACACTTTATCTTCTAAAAGTTCAGGGTGTTCATCTACTCGTAGCCCTTGATATTGGTGTTCAAGCGGAATATAACTATTTTCGACATCGATCGTTTGATTAGCTTTGATCGCTTCCAAAGCATCGGCATAAGCTTTTTCTTGTGCTGGCGAGAACCAACCAGCTGCAAAATAAACTGTTTTTTGTTTGCTTTCGTTCATATGACACATTCCTTCTATTTATTTAACTAGTTCAGCTTAGCATAGCCCTCGATTGATATCAAATTGTGTTCTTTCTATCTAAGTTAAAGTAACATTTTATTATTTTCGATGTCATCCAAATATCCATAACGCTCGGTCAGTTCTTTTAGACGTACTTGATCATGCGTATGGACTTTTCCAGTTAATAACATCTCTTGATATAACTCTAAATAAGGTAGCTCTTTTGCTTGCGCTAAACGTGCTTCTTTTTCATGGTCATATGCAACTTTTTGGAAATTTATCTGTGCTAACCCCGTTTCATCGACTTCTAGCAACAAGTACTGCGCCCGGAGATCGGCTTGGAGCTTTGGGTGATCACAAAACGGTTCCCCGACAGAACCAGGATTTAAGATCAGTTGTTCGGCTGTCGTATAGCGTAAAAGTTGGTGGTGTACGTGCCCATAGAGCGCTACATCTGCTTTAAGATCGGTCAAGATCTCATCAAAATCTGCCTGATCATTAGTCGGATAAAGTTTTTGGCCATAATTTAATCCAGGCAGATTATGACTCAAACTAAACTGTAACGGCCCCACTTTTTTCATCATATGTAACGGTGCATTTTTGAGCCAGATCAGATCTTGATGCTCTAAGTGCGCGACTGTATATTGCGCTAACCGTGTAAAATAAATATGACTTTGTTTTGTCAAAGGGATCTTCTTTTGGGCCCCTTTTAATAAGAGGTCATCCCAATTTCCGCGTAAAAAAACAGTTGGTTCTAACTCTCTTAAAAGTTGACAGATTTCTTTCGCCCCTGGTCCTGGCATCAAAAGATCACCTAAGACCCATACTTCATCAACTTTTTTTAGCTGGAAGTCTTTAACGACTGCCTTTAAAGCAGTCAAATTCCCATGAATATCTGATAAAACTGCAATTTTTTGCAACACCTTAAAGTAACCTACTATATCCAATGCGGATCACACAAAAATAACATATGTATGACTAAAAATATAGTTTCTCCTGTCTATCATATTTCCTAATATCCATCCACATTTTTCATTTTAATGAATATTGTCATTAGCTATATCATTTGTTTTTGAGCGCAATAAACGCATATGTTTACGTCGTTCTTTTCCGATCGCACGGCTGATCTCACGTTCTGACCATTCGTTAACGGGGGTAAACTCATATTTGACAAATAAATTTTTCTCTTCCATCCGAACGCTTAAGATCGCATCGATCTTGACCCAGATGCCTGTTCCTTCATCATAAATAAATTCCCCCACTTCTGAGATCTCATTATACTCATGGGCTTGATACATGATCTCAGCTTGAGTGGTCATATATTCATCAGCTATATTCGGTTTTTGCGCCTGTTGACAGAGACAGTCATATACTAGTAACGCGTCGACCGAGCTTGAAAAAACTTGGACACTCAAAATATTGATCACAACAAAAAGCTCATTACCATATTTGATAACATCCCCCACATAAACTGGGTCATTGGCTTTCTTTTTCATGCGGATCTTTTCTAGCATTTTTTTGCCCCCTAGTATTATCTATCTATATTTATACTATCATTATTCTAAGCTTTATGCCATGTTTGCTGTAATGGTTTTCAAAAATAGTTAAAATTTTAATCATAAAAAGCACTGAGCAATACTCAGTGCTTCACTAACTGAATCTATTTTTCTTCGGTTGCCAATTTAACCCTAAAACGGCAATGATCACTAATAACGAACCGATCAGATCGGCAGGGCTCAGTACGAGGCCAAATAAAATAACTGAGCCTCCAGTAGCCGCAAGCGGTTCAAATGCATCCAACATACTTGCAGTCGTCGGTCGAATATATTTGAGTGCATTAGTAAAAAGCTGAAAAGGAATGATCGTTCCTAAAACAACAACAGCTACTAATAACCAGAAGATCGGCGCTGTCAATTTGAATGGTTCAAAACTTGGATGTACAAGACAAAGGCCGACCCCTGCAACTAAAAGTCCCCAACCAGTAATATTGGTCGAAGGGTATTTTTGGATCAGCGAACGTGGGATCAAAGTATTTGAAGCTCCCCCAACCGCTGAGAGCAAGCCCCAAAATAAAACAGCCGGGGTGATCGCTAAATGAGTCATATCACCATGCGTCGCTAACAAAAAAACACCAAAAAAAGCAACTAATGAACAGAGTACCTCGATCCTTCGTGGAGCTTGATGTTCTACGATAACTAAATAAAAAATAATAAAAAAAGGACCTAAAAATTGTAAGATCGTTGCGATCGAAGCATCACCTAATTTGATCGCCATAAAATAGCAAAATTGAACTGGAATGATCCCTAAAAGACCATAGGCGATCAAAGTCAGGGCACTTTTCTTTGTTTTCCATATATGAAAAGGGCGTTCATGTTTTAAACCCGCTAAACTCAGTAACACAAGCCCACCAATGATCATGCGGATCTGACTCAGTAAAAGAGGCGTTACCCGCGGTTCGAGCATAAAGAGCAACTTCGCAAATATTCCGGAAATGCCCCACAAAAATGTTGCTAGGATCGTCAAGAAGATCCATAGTTTCTTTTTCTCATTTGCCATAAAATTCTCACCACATAAATAAAGGTGCCTATCGCACCTTTATTACCTTTATTGTTATTTACTTTCCATTAATCTTTGACTCAATTCAAGTTCAGCTTTTGTTTTTTTACTGTTTTCAAAAGTTATCTTTCCTTGCGTCAACGTTTTTCTTCGTAGACCATTAAGTTCTAATAAGTGGCGTAATTCACGGGCTGCCCCAGCACCACCATCAACAATATAGACATCTGATCCGATAACAGTTTGGATCGCTTCTTTAGCAAATGGGAAATGAGTACATCCTAAAACAACAGCATCGACTTTTTGCTTGTAAGGAGCTAAGATCTCTTCTAAATAAACAAAGAGTTCAGGCGAAGAAAGTTCACCTTTCTCAACAAATTCAACTAACTTAGGTGCTGGAAGTTTAATGATCTCAGCTTGATCGGTAAAACGTTGCATCAACTTATTGAATTTCTCTTCTTTTAAGGTCAAAGGCGTCGCCATCACTAAGACCCGTGAATCAGAGCGGTGTAAGACTGCCGGTTTGACGGCAGGTTCTAACCCTACGATCGGAAGGTCTGGATACTTTTGGCGTAAATAGCTTGCCGCAGCACTCGTTGCTGTATTACATGCGATCACGATCGCTTTGACATCCCTTTTTATGAGATCTTGCACGATCTTTTCACTCAAACTGCAAACTTGTTCAACGCTTTTTGTTCCATACGGTGCATTTTTTGAATCCCCAAAGAAGATATAATCTTCATTTGGCATGATCTGATAAAGCTCACGTAAAACGCTGATCCCACCAAGACCAGAATCAAAAACACCGATCGGGCGCTCCGTCTTTTCACTTACCATCTTTTGTTCCTCATCTCTCAAACAGTTTCACAATTAATTATTCTATCACTTTTTATTGCTAAAGCAAGAGCCTAGAATTTTTGCATAAATGCTTTGATCCTTTTGCTTGCTTCACGGAGATCTTCTTCTGAAGCAGCATAGCTCAGTCGAACATACCCTTCGCCCCCTTGGCCAAAAGAAACACCTGGGATCAAAGCAACTTTGTTTTCTTTTGCTAATCGGCGCACAAAAGACCACGAATCAAGCCCACATTTATTAGGGATCTTAGCAAATAGATAAAATGCCCCCGCTGGGCGAGCAACTTCAAAGCCCAATTCTTCCAAGGCTTCTTTCATAAGATCACGGCGCTTTTGATACTCTTTTTTCATTTCAAGTGCATCATCTTTACCATTTGTTACAGCTTCTAAAGCAGCATACTGTACACTAGTTGTTGGAGCTGTGACCATATATTGATGGGCCTTGACTACTTGTTCACTGAAATCTTTTGGTCCTAAAATAAAACCTACGCGCCAACCAGTCATTGCGTGTGATTTTGAAAGCCCGCTGATGACGATCGTATTTTCAGGAGCAAAGCTAGCCAGCGAATGATGAGTCCCAGTATAAGTCAATTCAGCATAAACTTCATCACACAAAGCCCATAGATCAGCTTCTGTAACTACTTTTGCTAGAGCTTCTAATTGTTCTTTTGTATAAGTAACTCCTGTTGGATTACTTGGATAGACTAAAACTAAAGCCTTGGCTTTTTGTCCTTGCTCAGTAGCTAAGACTTGTTTGAGACGTTCAGGCGTCAAAATAAAACCATCAGCACTCGTATCGATCTGCAATACATTGGCCCCATTCAACTGGCTGATCGGAGCATAGATCGGAAAAACGGGTGTCGGCATCAAGACAGTGTCCCCAGGATTCAAGATCGTCTGCAGACTTGCAGCGATCGCTTCTGTGGCTCCAACTGTCGTTACGACTTGCGTTGGTGCATAAGCAAGCGCATATTTTTCATTGAAATATTTGGCAGTAGCTTCTCTAAGTTCCATGATCCCAGCATTGGGCGTATAATGCGACTTATCGGCTTGGATCGCTTGGATCCCAGCAGACTTTACGTGTTCAGGAGTATTAAAATCTGGCTCACCTAAAGTCAATTTGATGATCCCCTCGATCTGACTAACTTCACTATCAAATTGGCGAATATCTGAGACTGCGATCGCTTCGATCTGACGATTGAATCTTTCTTGCATCTTTTTTGACCCCTTTTCTTTAAATTGTATTTATTATACCGCAAAACATAAGCATAACTAAAATATTTTTTCAAATCCGTCGCAAAATTTTGCGATGTAAATAGCATAAAAAAGAGTCTGACCTTCTTGCCAAAGCAACAAGAAGCTCAAACTACACCAAAAATTATTTACTTTCAGCTAAATATTTCGCAAAATTAGGTTCAACTGCTCTAGCGATCAAAACAACTAAGCAGACTTTGATAAGTCCTGGCACAAGAAATGGTAACGTCCCAGTCAAAAATGCGGTAAGAAAAGATACATCTGTCAAGAACATCAGCCCTAAACTTCCACAAAGCAGTTGTAAAAAGGCCCCACATAAATTGGCTAGCATTGTCCAAAATAACCCATTTCTATTTTTGAGTAACGCGCATGTAACTAAAATATAGACGATAAAGCCTACTAAATATCCGCCTGTCGGTGAGAGAAAAACAGCAGGTCCCCCTTTAAAATTAGCAAAAACCGGCAATCCAAGTGCTCCTAGTAAAAGATAGGCTCCGATCGTTTCTAAAGCATATCTCACTGGTAGTAAAGTTGCGATCAGACCAACAGCTAACGTTTGCAATGTCAACGGTATCAGCGGTAAAGGGATCGTCAATTGTGAACAAATGATCAAAAAAGCAAGCAAGATCCCTGACGTACATATATAAAACATTTTTTCTTTTGTCATTTCACCAATTCCTTTAAAACAAAAATCTACTCTCTCATCATAAAACGCCTTCTTTTAATTGTCAACCAAAACCTCTATTTAGGTTGACATTAAATTTTAAAAAAATATACTTCGTTTTGCGAAGTATATTTTTTTAGTTCTGCTCATTTGCGACTACGATCTGTGTGTCAGCTACAAACATCGCTCTTTGTTCTTTTGTCGGTTCTTGATCTGTGATGAAAAGTGAGATCTTATCTAACGGGCAGATCCGATAATATGACTTATTGACAAATTTTTGATGTTCAGCAACTAGGATCACTTGGCGGGCACGTTTGACTGCCATTCCCACGATCTGAGCATCACCTTGATCTAATAAATAGGCTCCATTAGCATCGATCCCTGATGCAGCGATAAAAGCTGTATCAAAGACGATGTTTTGTAATTCTTCGATCGCCAGATTTGAATAAAAATAGCGATTCTCATGGTTTAAAGTCCCGCTTAAAACCTTGACTTTGACCTTATTATGTTCGGCTAAAGCCATGCAATTATCCAAAGAGTGCGTTACGATCGTCAATGGCATATTGATATTTTGACAAGTTTTTAAAAGGATCGTCGAAGAATCAACAAAGTAAACTTGGTGTGGTTTGAAATATTTTGCCGCCTCTAATGCGATCTGCGTTTTTTGTTTCGTAAAGCGCGCTAGACGACTTTGAAAATTTGGGACACTGCGTCCAAAATCAAGCGGTAAGATCCCGCCGTGGGTCCGTTTGACTTCGCCACGCTTAGTCAGCAAAACGATGTCGCGACGAGCTGTATCTTGCGAGATCCCAAATTCTTGCATAATATCTTTTGTAGATAATTCTTGGCGCTCTTCAAGTAACTGTTTGATCATTTGGATCCGTTTTTCTTGACTCATCTACTCAGCACCTTTTAATAAATTTATCGATTTTTACGTTCAATAAAAAATGAGCTTACATAGGTCAAGACCTACTTCAGCTCGTTTTTAGGTAGCTTAAGCGTTAAAAGCAGCTTCGAGTTGAGGAACGATCTGTTTCTTACGCGAAACAACTCCCGGTAGATCCATCTTACCATCGACTAATTTTTTATCAAAGGCTTTTTCGACCATTTCTTGTGGTTCACCGATAACTAAAAGACGTGTATTTGAATCTAAGATATTTGTGACCATCAATAAGAATAGATCGTAACCTTCCGCCTTACTTTGTGCTGTGATCGCTTGACGTAATGCTTCTTCACGTGCAAAAACTTCTGCAAGATCAACAGTATTTACTTGATCGACACGAACTGTCTTTCCACCCATATCAAATGACTTAGCATCAGCTGTGATAAGCTCTTCTTCTGTTTTACTTGCTAAATTTGTACCTGCTTTAAGCATTTCAAGTCCATAACTTTCAAGATCAACGCCGGCAAGTTTAGCTAAAGCTTGTGCCGCAACTTCATCTTTTGCTGTTGTTGTTGGTGATTTGAATAAAAGCGTATCTGAAATGATCGCTGAAAGCATCAAACCAGCCAACTTAGCAGGGATCTCGATCCCATGTGCCAAAAATTCACCATAAATGATCGTACTTGTACAACCAACCGGTTCAGCATGATAGTATAAAGGCGCTGCCGTTGCAAAGTTGGCGATCCGATGATGATCAACAACATTTGTCACCGTCACTTCTTTGATATCAGCAATACTTTGTTGTTCTTCATTATGATCAACTAACATTACAGCTTCCACTTCAGGACGTGCGTTGTCCACGACACGAGGGGCTGGTTCATCAAAATATGCTAAAACAAATTTTGTTTCTTCATTTGGTTCGCCTAAAGCAACTGCTTCAGTTTCTTTTCCTAACTGATTTTGAAGATATGAATAAGCTTTAGCCGCTACGATCGCGTCTGTATCAGGGTTCTTGTGCCCAAAAACTAATTCTTTTGTCAAAATTATCGCTCCCATCTAAAATTCTATTGACCTTACTCATCTTACCATAAGAAACATAGTAAAATAAAGCCTTGCCCTAGCAAAACAGCATTTCTTTAACAATGATGATCCAAGATATTACTCTTTGTTTCAAAAGCGCTGTATACTATTGATGAGGTAGCCTGACAAAGTATTTTAAGGGGGGATCAACATTATTTTTTCAGTTTCACACCTAGTTAACATCCCAGAAATAGATTGGACACTTCGCCTCCTCCTAGCTACTTTGAGCGGAGGAATGATCGGCTTTGAGCGTAAACGCAAGGTAAAAGACGCCGGCATTCGGACTCACTCATTGATCGCTTTAGGCGCAGCTTTAGTCATGATCGTTTCAAAATACGGTTTCTTTGACCTGCTTTCACTGACCAAAAGCAATTGGAGTCTTGATCCATCACGGATCGCAGCTCAAGTCGTCAGCGGGATCGGCTTTCTTGGAGCCGGAACGATCTTGAATCGGCATAATCGGATCATCGATGGACTCACAACAGCTGCTGGGATCTGGGTCACAGGTGGGATCGGACTTGCTTTTGGTTCAGGTCTATATAGTATCGGGCTTATTAGTACTTTTTTTGTTTTAGGCGCAGAGCTATTGGGGCGCTTATTTGATCAGATCGCTGAAAATCATCATCATCGAATCATTTTGTTTATCCGCATGACCGGTTCGATCGCTGATATTTGCAAACTTCAAAAAGAACTTGATCAAAAATTTTTTGTGCTACCTTCTGACCATGTTCTCTATAATTATGATGGTCAGGCGATCGCTTTTCGTATCTACGGCCACTTAAAACCACACAGGAAAATGAATGATCTCTTTACATACTTAATGAAAAACGACCAGATCATCGAATTAGAAGTTGACTAAAATAAGTAAGGCTCTCCTAAATAAAGACATCTTCAAATTTCGTATGTCGAAAACTTGAAGATGTCTTTATTTATAAAAAATATCAATTTTCCAAATTTGCAATGGAGCGTAACAAACAAAAAGCGCTAGGAACTTTTTTGATATACAAACTTACGGTAGTGTTTTTCGCTAGATCGAAGCTTTTAAGCGTGAAACATAATCCTTTTCAGATAAATAACTATCAAAAGTTGCTAAAAAATTATCGATCCGTGGGATCTGATCTTTTCCCTTTCGAAAGACAAAAGCCATCTCAAATTTGATCTCTGGTTCAAACAACGCCATACCTAAATCTTCTCGATTATGCGCAACGACAAATGAAGCTGGTAAGGCGGTATACGAACCAGTCTTTTTAGCAAATTCAAAGATCTGTTCTGGTTTAGCAAAATGAGCTACACTACTTGGACGATCGACCATTGAATTTTTATAAGCTTCACGAATAATATCATTCAAATAATATTTAGGCGGGTAAGTGACCCATTTGTTGCTCAAAGTATCTTTCAAACGAACTCTTTTGCGTTTCTGAAGCCTTTCATTATTGTGTAAAAATAGGAGATCTTCTGTGATGATCTTCTTTGTTTCATACGGTTTCCAATTTTTGATACTTTCATCGGGTAAATACATAACTGCTAGATCGATCGTATTATTTTCTAAACGTTCCCAGATCTCTTTACGTGTCAACATGTGTGTTGATAGTTTGATCCCGTTATTCTTTTCATAATAATCGATCGCAAAATCTGTAAAAACTTGATCCTCGATCGAGGCTAAGATCCCGATATTGATCGTCCCTTGAGTTGCACTTGTCGATTGTTGGATCTCATCAGCTGCTTTGTTCAAAGTCTCATAGATCTGATGAGTCGCATCAAGCATCGTATAGCCAGCGTCCGACAGATGTAGCTTTTTACCGATCGAATAAAAAAGTGGTGCGCCTACGGTCCTTTCTAATTTTTTTATTTGTTGCGTCAGAGCTGGTTGGGTGATCCCTAAGATCTGCGCTGCTTGAGTATAGCTCATGGTCTCTGCAAGCTGTAAAAAATAAGTCAATGTTTTAGAAGAAAATATATTTTCTTGTTGTGTCTTCATAAGAGTATCCTTTCTACTAGCATTACACCTTATTAATTCAGATGCCTAATATCTTATCTTTATATAAATAAGTATACTATATTATGATAGCAATGTTAAAATATTTCACCCTACATAATATTGAATTTTTCCTTTATATTGGTATTTATCGCGTCATATACTAAATTTCTCTAACAAAAATCTTTCCGGAAATAATTTTAATTAGAATTTATTTAAACGTTACAATAAAACGCATGCCTGTTCTTTATAATAAATAAATATTTTCTTATAATTTTCTTTAAAATAAAAATAGGGCAGAACGCTTCCACACGATCTGCCCTATTTTATTACGAAAACTTCACTTCCACATAAAGTTTTCTATTATAAATACGCAAGCACAAAACAGCATACAAAATAATATCCCGCTTATGCTTAGTTACATTATACTTTCAATCTTTCGTTTTTTCAACACAGACGGTTGAAAAAATAACTGCTTGTCAAATTAAGATCAACTGTATTTTTTACTAATTGATTTCCAACGTTTGTTTAAGAGTATCGCGGATCTTAGTTAGATTTTCTTGAGGAACAACTTCATAAGAGACCCCATCGATCATTTGACCCTCACCCTTTAATTGTAGTTGCTCGATATTTTTAGCCCCTGAATATTTGGTCATAATATCTTTTAGATCATCAAAAGTCAGATCCGTCTTCATATTAGTCGAGATCGCATTCAAGATATTCTGATAATTAGCTAAGCTATTGATCGAAGCTGCCTTCTCAACTAAAGCTTCCAACACTAACCTTTGACGCAATTGACGTCCGTAATCTCCTCGAGGATCTTCATAACGCATACGTGTATATGCCAAAATATTTTTAGAGTCGATCGTTACCTCACCTTTAGGAAAATGAGTCCCTAAATTAGTAAAATCAAGGTCGTTTTGAACTTTGACAGGACCGATCGCTTCAGATAATTGTTCAAGACCTTTCATGTTGATCTCGATATAGTGATCGATCGGGATTCCTAAATAGTTTTGTAATGTGTTCAAAGCACCGGCGACTCCATCATAAGAATAAGCTGCATTTATCTTGTTGTTACCTGGATGCCCTGCGATCGTCACTAACGTGTCACGCGGGATGCTAACTAACTTAGTTCCTTTTGTAGTCACTGCTGCAACCATGATCGTATCTGAGCGTCCCTGATAAGAGCGACCATATTCGCCCGTATCGCTTCCAAGTAAAAGGACTGAGAAGGGTTCTCCTTTGGTCACATTGACTTTTCCTTGTCGCTTATCGTTATATTTAACTGTCTTATATGTAGTAGATACCGACTTCTTGGCATCATAGTAAAGTTTAGCTGCGATCGCTACATCGATCACTAAAAATGCTACGACTATACCTAAGACCCATTTCCACCACGAATGTTTTTTCCTACTCTTTTTTTTGTTTTCATTTGCCATATCGTCTAACCACCTTATTAATGAATAAAACCCCATTTATTATACAAAGCTTTGCCCTTTGTTGCAAATTTTGTAAATAAAAATGAAAAAGACCACTTTAATTGGTCTTTTCCTAAATCACCATGCGGCTGGATCTAAACGCCATTTTTGCAAAATTTCTTCCTCAGCAGCTGAAATATGTCCTGTTTCAAGAGCGGCACTTAACAACTCAGTATAATTTGTCAATGTGATGAATGGTAAGCGAGCTTTATTAAAGTTTTCTTCTAAAGCTTTGAGTTGATAACTAAAGATCGCTGCGACCCCTAAAACGTCAGCATCTTCATTTTCAGCAGCTTTGACAGCTTTTAAGACGCTACCTCCAGTTGATAAAAGATCATCGATCACGACTGTTTTCGCTCCTTTTTTCAAAACACCTTCGATCTGGCGACCTTGGCCGTGATCTTTTGGTTTTGAGCGAACATAAACTAACGGCAAATTCAATTCTTCTGCGATAAAAGCAGCATGTGGGATCCCTGCAGTTGCAGTTCCAGCAATAACTTCAACCGTCGGAAAATTTTCTTTGATCAACTGTGCGAGTCCTTTAGCGATCGCTCTTCTGATCTTAGGATAACTGATCGTCAAACGATTATCACAATAGATCGGACTTTTAAGTCCACTAGCCCAAGTAAAAGGTTCTTTAGGTGATAATTTGACAGCATTGATCTCTAAGAGGTCTTTTGCGATTTCTTTCATAGTTAAAATTCCTTTCTATTCATTCCAAAGTGCTTTGATCTGTTGGTAAGCACGATAAGGATCTTTAGCTTGTGTGATCGAGCGACCGACTACGATCGCACTTGCCCCATTTTTAGCGGCTGCTTGAGGTGTCATAACGCGTTTTTGATCGTCGACACTATCCTCTTTTCCACGGATCCCCGGCGTGACCCGTAAAAAGTCTGCTGTAGTTACCTCTTTGATCATTTGGGCTTCGAAGCCAGAACAAACAACACCATCACAACCTGCCTTAGCCGCTAATTTAGCATAGTGTTTGACACTTTCTTCTAACGAGACACGGCAGAGCTGTTCATCTTTGACTACTCGTTCGTCACTTGAAGTCAATTGTGTGATCGCCAATAACTTAGGAGCTTTTTGACCACTTTTGGCGGCCCCTTCAAGTAAGCCATTTTTGGCGGCTTGCATCATCTGGCTTCCACCACTAGCATGGATCGTCGTCAGATCAACACCTAAAGAGCCTAAAACAAAGAGTGCTCTTTCAACAGTGTGCGGGATATCATGACACTTTAAGTCTAGAAAAACATCATGACCTCGCGCTTTGACAGCTCGGATCAGATCTTGTCCATTGCTGTAATACGATTCCATCCCGATCTTGACAAATAAAGCTTCATCTTTAGGAAATTTGTCTAAAAAGCTATCGATCACTTGACGGTCATTAAAATCAAGCGCAATGATCGGACGTTTAATTTTCATTTTTTCGTGCCTCCCGTACTTCTTTGATCAAGCTAGAGAGACTTTCGATCTCAAGTTCATCCATTAACGCTGGTAATTGCTCGATCAGATGTGGGCAGATCAAAGGATCGTAAAAATGGGCCGTTCCGACTTGAACTGCAGTCGCACCTGCTAAATACATCTCGATCACATCTTTTGCGGATTTGATCCCACCAACACCGATGATCGGGATCTCAACTGCGTGTGAAACTTGGTAGATCATTCTGATCGCGATCGGCTTGATCGAATGACCGGAAAATCCTCCAGTCAAATTTCCTAAAACAGAACGACGCGTTTTTAGATCTAAGCTCATCCCCATCAAGGTATTGATCAACGTCAAACCATCAGCTCCAGCAGCTTCAACTGCTTTAGCGATCGAAACGACGTCAGTTACATTAGGCGAGAGTTTAACGTAGACTGGAACATCTGAGACTTCTTTGACTTTTTCTGTCAGTAAGGCTGCTGTTTTAGGATCAGTTCCAAAAGCCATTCCACCTTCATGAACATTTGGACAAGAGATATTTAATTCTAAAGCAGCCACTAGCCCTGAATCTGAAAGCTTTTTAGCAACATATACGTATTCTTCGACAGTTGAGCCACCGACACTTCCAATGATCGGTAAATTAGAAGCTCGCTTTTTCAAAGCAGGAAGCTTTTCAGCTACAACTGCTTCAACTCCTGGATTTTGTAAACCAACAGCATTGATCACGCCATTATCTAAGATCGCGATCTTAGGATTGGGATTCCCGTCACGTGCTTCTCTAGTCGTTGTCTTGACAACAAGTGCTCCTAAACGTTCAAGATCAAATTTATTAGCCGAAGAAACATCGCCAAAGCCAAATGTTCCACTGGCAGGCATGATCGGGTTTTTAAGCTTTAGACCTGGTAAATTAACAGCTAATCTTGACATTGATTGATCCTCCTATATAAATCTGCGTTCAAGTAAAATTTAAAGTGCATCTGTCGAGTAAGAGCGGTTTTCTAATGCTTTTAACAATGCATCAACAGTATCAAATGATGTGAGCAAAGCAATATTATGCTCGATGGCTGTTTGTCGGATCACAAAACCATCAGAAAGTTTTTCTTGGTCATGATCTAACGTGTTGATCACGATATCGACTTCATTATTTTGTAAGGCATGCAAAATATTATTGGTAGCAGCCGTTTCAGCAACTTTCGCTACTTCAACTACATGAAGCCCTGCATTATTTAAAAATTGGGCGGTTCCTTTAGTAGCAAAGATCCGATAACCGATCCGGGCAAAGCGTTTAGCTAAAGCTAAGGCTTTCTCCTTATCTTTATCTTTGACGGTAAATAAAACGTTCCCATTTGCCGGAAGTTTCATATTAGCGCCGATAAAAGCTTTATAAAGGGCTTTTTCAAAAGTTTGATCAGTTCCCATGACTTCGCCAGTCGATTTCATCTCTGGTCCAAGTAAACTATCAACATCAGTCAACTTATTGAAAGAAAAGACTGGGGCTTTGATATGGACAAGTTGACTTTCTGGGTAGATCCCTGAAGTATAGCCTAACTCTTTTAAGCTTTTTCCTAAAATAACTTGTGTTGCTACCTGTGTCATCTTGATCCCCGTGATCTTACTTAAAAATGGCACTGTGCGACTTGCCCGTGGGTTCACTTCTAAAACATAAACTTCACCTTGATGGACGATAAATTGGATATTCATGATCCCGATACACTTCAACGCGACTGCAAGTTTCTTCGTTGCTTCTTCGATCTGCTTTTTCACAGAAAGATCAAAGTTTTGTGGTGGATAAACCGCCATCGAATCACCTGAATGGACCCCAGCTTGTTCGATATGCTCCATGATCCCTGGGATCAAAACATCTTTGCCATCACAGATCGCATCAACTTCACATTCATACCCTTCAAGATAAGCATCGACTAAGATCGGATGTTCTTTAGCGAAATGGGCGTTCTCAGCTAAGTATTCGTGTAACTCTTCATCATTATTCACAATCTCCATCGCCCGTCCACCTAAAACATAACTTGGTCGCACTAAGACAGGGTAGCCTAATTCATGTGCTGAAGCTACAACTTCAGCTTCAGTCGTAGCTGTCTTGCCACTTGGTTGTTTTAGACCAAGCTCTTTGATAACTTGATCAAAGAGTTCACGATCTTCGGCCCGATCAAGATCTTCAACGCTTGTCCCTAAAACATTGACGCCATTTTGAGCTAGACCTTCGGCTAAATTGATCGCAGTTTGTCCCCCAAATTGGACGATCACACCTTTAGGTCGTTCTAATTCGATCACATTTAAGACATCTTCAAGTTCTAGTGGTTCAAAGTATAACTTATCTGAAACTGAAAAATCTGTCGAAACCGTCTCAGGATTGGAATTCATCACGATCGCCTCGTAGCCTAGCGCTTGGATCGCTTTGACGCTATGAACTGTAGCATAATCAAACTCGACACCTTGACCGATCCGGATCGGGCCTGAACCGATCACTAAAACAGATTCTTTAGCTGAACGCTTGCTTTCATTTTCTTGATCATACGAACTATAAAAATATGGTGTGTGCGATTCAAATTCCGCTGCACAAGTATCGACCATCTTATAGACAGGTACGATCTTTTCTTTTTTTCTAAGTGCTCGAACTGTCTCTTCTTTTGTTTGCCACAATTTAGCGATCGTTTGATCACTAAAACCATAGTACTTAGCTTCTCGTAAGACTTCAATATCATTTGGCGTCTCTTTGAGCTTAGTTTCAAGTTCAACAAGATGTTTGACGACATCTAAATAATATAGATTGATCTTTGTAAATTCATGAACTTCATTCAAAGTGTAGCCCCGTCGGAAGGCTTCTGCTAAATAAAATAAGCGATCATCTTGAGCATGAACTAGTTTTTCTTCTAACTCTTCATCTACAACTTGACTTATCTTTGGTACTAAAAGATCTTTTTCATCGATCTCAAGCGAACGGATCGCTTTTTGTAAAGCTTCTTCTAAATTTCGACCGATCGCCATCACCTCACCAGTTGCTTTCATTTGCGTCCCTAACTTGCGATCAGCTTGGGCAAACTTATCAAAAGGCCACCGTGGGATCTTAGCAACAACATAGTCTAGCGCAGGTTCAAATTCAGCATATGTCGTTTGGGTAACAGGATTTTTGATCTCATCTAAGGTCAAACCGACTGCGATCTTAGCAGCCATTTTAGCGATCGGATAACCTGTTGCTTTAGAAGCTAGCGCTGAGGAACGTGAAACTCGCGGATTGACTTCGATCACATTATAGTGATAGCTCTTTGGATCGAGGGCCAATTGAACGTTACATCCCCCCTCGATCTTCAAAGCGCGGATCAATTTCAAAGAGCAATCCCGTAACATTTGATACTCACGATCACTTAAAGTTTGTGTCGGCGCGATAACGATCGAATCACCCGTATGGATCCCGACTGGATCAAAGTTTTCCATCGAACATACGACCATTGCATTATTGGCCGAATCACGCATCACTTCAAATTCGATCTCTTTATAGCCTGTGATCGATTTTTCGATCAAACATTGTGTTGCTGGTGAAAGTTCCAGACCATTAGCGGCGATCTCAGTTAGTTGTTCTGGTGTATCACATAGACCACCACCTGTTCCCCCCATCGTAAAGGCTGGACGTACGATCACAGGATAACCGATCTCGTTAGCAAATGACAAAGCTTCTTCGACCGTATTGACTGTTTTAGAAGCTGGGATCGGTTCATTTAAACTCAACATCAATTCTTTAAATTTTTCTCGGTCTTCAGCTTGATCGATCGCAGAAAGTTTTGTCCCAAGTAGTTCGACCCCTAGTTCATCTAGGATCCCGCTTTGATGTAAGGCGATCGCCAAGTTCAAGCCGATCTGCCCACCAAGTGTTGGCAAAAGTGCATCTGGATATTCTTGGCGCATGATCCGCGAAACAGCTTCGACCGTCAAAGGCTCGATATAAACACGGTCAGCAATATCAGTATCGGTCATGATCGTCGCCGGGTTAGAATTGACTAAGACGACTTCATAACCTTCTTCCCTTAAAGCCATGCAGGCTTGTGTCCCAGAATAATCAAATTCAGCTGCTTGTCCGATAATGATCGGTCCTGAACCAAGGACCATGATCTTTTTGATATCTGTTCTTTTAGGCATTTTCCTCTTCCTTTCGTTGATCGATCATATGCATGAAATCGTCAAAAATATCGACGGCGTCATGTGGGCCTGGAGCAGCATCTGGGTGAAATTGGACGCTAAAGGCTTTGTACCGTTTATGGCGCAGACCTTCGACCGTTCCATCATTGATCTCTTTATGAGTGATGATCAGTTCAGCTTTATCGACAGTTGCTGGGTCAACAGCATAACCATGATTTTGAGAGGTAAAATTGATCCGCCCCGTTGCGATCTCTTTTACTGGATGGTTGAAACCACGATGTCCAAATTTCATCTTATACGTATCCGCTCCATTTGCTAAAGCAAAGATCTGATGGCCTAGGCAGATCCCAAAAAGTGGCAGTTGCTTTTGGATCTCTTTGACCATTTCAACTGCATGTAAAACGTCTTTTGGATCACCAGGTCCGTTAGAAAGCATCACTCCATCTGGTTTTAAGCGCAAAATATCTTCGGCCGTTGCACTAGCGGGTAAGACGATCGTATTACAATCGCGTTTGGAAAGTTCGCGTAAAATACTGTGTTTTAAGCCATAATCAACTAAAACGACATTGCGTTTCTCGCCTGGATTAGGATAAGGTTTTGTCGTCGAGACTTGTTCAACGACCCGATCATTTAAAACAGTCGCATGTAATTGATCTAGCGTATGTTCCATATCATGGATCGAATCAACTAAACACCCCTTCATCGTCCCATGCTCTCGTAATTTTTTCGTCAAAGCTCGAGTATCGATATGACAGATCCCTGGAATATTCATTTGTTTTAAAAAATTATCGAACGTATCTTGCTTACGCCAACTGTCTGCTACACGAGCGACTTCACGACAGACGACGCCATAACAATTAGGGGTGATCGATTCGTAATCATCTAGATTGACACCATAGTTACCGATCAAAGGATTGGTAAAGACTAAGATCTGATCTGCAAATGATTGATCTGTCACTGCTTCTTGATATCCAGTCATTCCTGTTGTAAACACGACTTCACCAGTTGTTTGACGCTCTGCTCCAAAAGCATCGCCCTTAAAGATAGTCCCATCTTCTAAAACTAAATAACGCTTCATTTTTCGCCCTCCTTTTGGTAAACTGGTCTCCCATCCACTAAAGTCAAGTACGTTTGGCCAAAAACTTTTTGACCTGTAAATGGTGTATTTATTCCTCGTGATAAATAATCTGCTTCTTTTAATTCATATTCAGTTTCAAGCTCAAAGATCGCAAGGTCTGCTTGAGCACCAGCGTAGATCTGTCCCGCATCAAACCCAAATTTTTCAGCTGGAGCTTTGGACATCAGATCGATCAATTTTCCTAAAGATAACAATTTTTGTTCTTTAACTAAATGCGTGTATAGAAGAGCAAAAGCTGTTTCACTGCCTGTGATCCCAAAAGCAGACGTTCGCATATCACCTGTCTTTTCATCAATACTATGTGGTGCATGATCAGTTGCGATCATGTCGATCGTCCCGTCTAAAAGACCTGCGATCAAAGCAGCATGATCTCCTTTAGTGCGTAACGGTGGATTCATTTTGTAAAAACCATCATTCGCTGGAATATCTTCTTCATCTAGTAACAAATGATGTGGTGAAACTTCACACGTCACATTGATCCCATGAGCTTTAGCTAAGCGGATCAATTCAACACTTTCTTTAGTTGAAACATGGCACACGTGGTAATGGACACCAGTTTCTTTAGCAAGTAATAGATCACGAGCGATCTGAGATGATTCGCTGACACCTAAGATCCCAGGTAATCCTAATTCTTTTGCTTTTTGCCCAGCATGCATCACACCACCAAAAAGAAGTGAGTTATCTTCAACGTGAGCGACTAAAGGCATTCCTAATTTTTTAGCAGCTAACATCGCTTGATACATCGTTCCAGCCGTTTGGACTCCACAACCATCATTACTAAACGCAAAAGCTCCTGCAGCTTTCATCCCCGCGTAATCAAGCAATTCATCACTCTTTAGTCCTTTAGTGATCGCACCATATTGTTTGATCTTAATGACACCGTCTGTTTCGTTTAGTTCCACTTGTTTTTTGACTCTTTCGGGTGTATCTGGGACTGGGTCTAGATTTGGCATCGCACACACAGTCGTATAGCCTCCATGGGCTGCCGCTTTACTTCCTGTTTTGATCGTTTCTTTATGCGTAAAACCCGGTTCACGGTAGTGCACATGAACATCAACAAGCCCAGGTGCAACTAGACGCCCGTTTAATTCGATGACGTTTGTCTCAGAAGTCACCAGTTCACTTAGATCAGTCCCTAAAGCTTTGATCACTCCATCTGCGATCAATAGATCGTTTGGTAGCATCTTTCCAGCTTGATAAACAACGCCATTTTTTAGTAAAGTTTTCATTTATTTTCCCCTCCGAGGCCACGGCCTTTGAGCACTTGTTCTAACATCGCCATTCGCATAAAGACACCATTTTGCATCTGAGCTTTGAAACGCGATTTTTTACTTTCGACTAACTCGCTTGCAAATTCGACGTCGCGATTGATCGGTCCTGGATGCATGATGATCGCATCTGCTTTTAATTTTTGATAACGCTCTTTTGTTAAACCAAATTCTTGATGATATTTTTGGGGTGAAAAGACCAGTTCATTTTGATCACCTTGATGCCTTTCATGCTGAACGCGTAAAAGCATTAAGACATCGATTTCTGCGACCAGTTCATCTAAAGGCCGATATTCTCCATATCGTTCAAACGCCTCACTATACCAATACTCGGGACCAGAAAAGAAGAGCTTTGCCCCTAGTCTATGCAGTAATTCCATATTGCTCTTAGCGACCCTTGAATTAGTGATATCGCCAACGATCGCGATCTTTAGACCTGCAAATTCCCCAAATTCTTCATAGATCGTTAAAAGATCTAATAAACATTGCGAAGGGTGCTGGCCACTACCATCACCACCATTTAAGATCCCGATATCTAGTGTTTTATCGGCTGAAGGAGTGATGAGTTCTTGGTAATACTCATTTTCAGAATGACGGATCACAGCAAGATCGACCCCAAGCGCATCCATCGTCAGTAGCGTATCATATAAGGTCTCACCTTTATTGACTGAACTTTGCTTTGGATCAAAACTCAACACATTTAGACCTAATTTACGCTCAGCCATCTCAAAACTCGTATGCGTCCGCGTCGAATCTTCAAAAAACATATTGACACAATAAACAGCGCGGGTTAAGTTGATCTGCCCTCCATTTTTAAAATATTGGGCGCGTTTGATAAGTTCCAAAACTTTTGTTTCATCTAAATTATCGACCGATACAAAGTGTTTCATAGCTCATTTCCTTTCTTTAACGTTCGCTAAAAGCATATTTTGGTAATACTAAATTTAATCCGATCCCAAAAAGCGTTGCTAAAGCGATACTTGTCAATTGGAAATTTCCGAGTTGCAAGTAAGTTCCACCAACTCCAACAACTAAGATGACTGATGTGATCACTAAATTACGTTTTAAACCATAGTTGACTTTATTATCGACTAAGATCTGAAGACCGTTTGACGCGATCATGCCAAAGAGTAGAAATGAGATCCCACCGATAACTGGACTTGGGATCGATTGGATCAAAGCTGAGATCTTGCCACAAAAACTGAAGAGAAAAGCAAAGAAAGCAGCCCCTGAAATGACCCAAACTGAATGAACTTTAGACATCGCTAAGACTCCGATGTTTTCACCGTAGGAAGTTGTTGGCGGTCCACCTGCAAAACCAGCGATAATACTTGAGAGTCCATCACCTAAAAGGGTGCGATTCAAACCTGGATCTTTAAAGAAATTACGCTTAGTCAACTTATTTAAGACCATGATATGACCCATATGCTCAGTCATCGTAACAAAGGCGATCGGCGCCATTCCTAAGATCGCAGCTGGATACCATTTAAAATCATAATTGATAAACATCACATCAAAAGCTGGTAAGCTAAACCACTTAGCTTTGGCAACGCCAGAAAAATCAACGATCCCAAGCAAAACAGCAATGATATAGCCGGAGATGATCCCTAATAAAACTGGGATCATACTTGGAAAACCTTTCAAATAGATGTTAAAAATGATCGTCAACAATAAGGTAAGCAGTGCCACACTGAAGTATTTTAGATCATAAGTCGAATTATTCAGCATCGCATCATTAGCTGCAGTGGTTGCTAGTGATAAGCCGATCACGATAACGATCGGTCCAACGACAACCGGCGGTAAAAGTTGATCAACCCAAGCGGACCCAAATTTGCCAACGATCAGTGAGACGATCACATAAACAAGACCAGCCGCGATCGCACCTTGGCCAACAGCGGGATAACCATAGTTTTTCATCAACACTTGCATCGTCATGATAAAAGCAAAACTTGATCCTAAATAAGCTGGGATCTTAGCTTTAGTACAAAATAGATAGACTAAAGTCCCGATCCCAGAACAAAATAAGGCGATACTTGGATCTAAACCGATCAATAATGGCACTAAAACTGTTGCGCCAAACATCGTAAAGAGATGTTGGATCGATAAAACGAGCCAATGTGGGAAGCTCGGTTTATCGTTGATATCTAATAATGCATCTTCATTTCTAAAAACTTCATTTTTTGTCTTCATCTTTTTCTTCCTTTATCAAATTTTCTTAGTCTTTCTAAGAAAAAAGCCCGAAATCCTAGATTTCGGGCTCTAAAAAGGTAGACTTAAAGTATCATTTTTAAGTCTTTTAACCTCTTTTGCCCTCTCTGGAGTCAATTAAAATGGTCATTTTATTTGATTGTCTTTAACTCGATCCCATCTTTGCCATCGATCTCTTCCACATAGACGGAAACTTCTTCATTAAGAGCTGTTGGGATATTTTTACCAACAAAATCAGCTCGGATCGGTAATTCACGATGCCCGCGATCAACTAAGATCGCAAGGTTGATCGTCTTTGGACGTCCTTGATCCATCAACGCATCCAATGCAGCTCGGATCGTGCGTCCTGTAAATAAGACATCATCAACTAAGATCACATGCTTGTTAGTGATGTCAAAACTGATCTGGGTATCTTTAACGACTGGTTCATGTCCTGTTTCAAGATCATGATGGACGTCATCACGGTAAAGCGAAATATCTAATTCTCCGACTGGGATATCAACGTCTTCTAATTGTTTCAAACGGTTAGCGATCCGACGTGCCAAATAGATCCCACGCGTTTTGATCCCCACTAAGACGATCCCGTCAACACCTTTATTTTTTTCGATGATCTCATATGTCATCCGTGTCAATGCTCGTTTCATCGTGATCGCGTCAATCACTTCTTTTGCCACTGCAAAAACCTCCTTAAATATGAAAAAACGCTAGCCTTAAAGGTATACTTCAAGACTAGCGTTAAATAGACACACTCCATGTGTCAACGACCGTTCCTTGCTAGCCTCGCTGGACTACTCTTAAAGGACTTCCTTATTTATTTATAATCTACTGTATTTGTTCGTTTTTGTCAAGGTCTTCTAGTTGCTTTGTAAAAATTTCTGGTAATTTAGCTTCAAAAGTTAAAAATTCTCCCGTTCTCGGGTGAGTGAAGCCCAATTTAGCAGCATGTAAAAACTGGCCGTGTCCCTTAAGCGTCTTTTTAGGTCCATAGAGCGGATCTCCGGCAAGCGGATGACCGATATATTTTAAATGGACTCTGATCTGGTGTGTCCGCCCTGTTTCAAGCCGACAACTGATCAAAGTATAATGTTGATATCGCTTGAGAACTTTAAAATGGGTAACGGCTGGCCGCCCATTGGCAATGACTGCTTGTTTTTTACGGTCTTTCGGACTACGACCTAAAGGAGCATTGATCGTTCCTTCATCTTCTTTGATCTGACCATGCACAAGTGCTAAATACTCACGGAGATTTGTTTTTTCTTTTAATTGCTTAGCTAAACTTTGATGGGCTTGATCGTTTTTAGCGACCATCAATAAACCAGACGTGTCTTTATCGATCCGATGAACGATCCCAGGTCGCAACGTTCCATTGATCGTTGAGAGGGGGCAATGATACAACAAAGCATTGACTAACGTATGTGCTTCGTGTCCTGGGGCGGGATGGACGACCATCCCTTGAGGTTTATTGACGACGATCACATCTTCATCTTCATAAACGATATCAAGTTGGATCTTTTCTGGCTCTAAAGCTAGTGTTTTCAATTCTGGTTCTTCTAAAGTAACTTTATCACCTTGTTTGACTTTATACTTTCCTTTTTTCTGTGCACCATTTACTAAAATATTGCCTGCTTCCAATAATTGTTGGATCTGAGAACGCGAATACTCTGGAAAGACTTTAGTCAAGACTTTATCTAAACGACCACTTTGCGTTTCGATCACAGCTGTCTTCAAAAATTATCATCCTCTATCTTTTTATTCAAATAAGTATTATACCATTCAAAAGCACTTAAAAGAACCTATATACAGAAACGATCTTGACTTTGGTGTGTGAACATGACTGGATATTTGACTGACTTATCGGGGATCTTCAAGTAAGATCTCTTTCTAATATAACAGAATCTGACCTACTAAAATAAGCAAGTGCCACACCCAATATTTTTCACGTGTGACACTTAGTTTTGATAATAGGCGTTGCTTTTTAGGAGGCGACGCATAAACAGTACTGTTTTGAAATAACGCAAGTCCCAATTATTAATTTTCTAAAAATTAAAGTATACTAAAATTATATGACTGTTTAAACGCCTTGTCTAAAGGGATATAAAGCTTGATTGTAAATATAATAGCGCAACGTTTCTTGTTACTTCTGACGGTCTTTTTCACTTTCTTCCTCTTTTAAAGCTTCCTTGAGTTTCTTTCTTCTACTTGCATACATTTTCATTGAGAACGCGTGTAACAAGCTAATGATCTCCTCAAAAATTTCTCGTTGGTCTGTCTTTTTATCACTCAATTCTGACATCACGATAATTTCAGTGTGATACTTGGCAAATAAGTGCTTGAACAAGTCAAAACCAACACGACTTAATCTATCTTTGTAAGTAATAATGATCTTTGATACTTTACCCTCAATTACAAGATCAAGTAATTCAAAAAACTCCTTTCTTTTTTCAAAAGAAATGCCACTAGCTATATCTTGATACAGACCGCTAACTTGATAACCATTCTTCATAGCAAAACTTTTTAAGTTTTCTATTTGGTTTTCAAGGTCTTGTTTTTGTTTAGGTGTAGACACTCTAGCATAAAGATAAACACCCCGAGTTTCACCTTTATTTAATATCTTAAATACAGAATTAGCGTCCCAATCATATTGTCCAGAAGGTAACTTTGTGGCTTTTAAAATACCATCTTTTCGCCACCTTAATAAAGTAGAACGACTGATCTGTAATAATTTCATCACTTCATTTGCTTTCATGACATTATTATATCATATGATTACATTTAATGCGATAATAACAATTTAACCTAATTATTTGTTTATCTTACCTTTTTCAAAGCGCTTTGAGCGCAATTTCTCTTCACTACACTTAACACGATCTACAATGATACGCTCAACTTCAGCTCGAGTAAATGTCTTTTCTTGTTGTTCAGACGCATGCTCTTGTGAAGTTTCTTGTACGCTTTGTTCTTCTGATCCAAAGTGGATCCCTCCTTTTTAAAATCTTGTTTTATCATATCAGCGGTAACCAGTCTCTAGCTTCTTTGGCTACTTTGTAAGCTTTTTGCATCAATGAATTTTCTTCCAGATACTGGATGTCTCGGCTGGTAATGTGCCTATTTCTCGAATGATCAAGTGCGTTCCTAAACCTAACATCGTTGACATAACCATCGTCAGACCGCATTTTCATAGTCTGATAGAACTGCCGATCTGAAATGCCCAACATATTTACATTTAGACTGTCGATACTAACATCTAAACCGGTTTCGTAACAGTCATTTAAGAATTAGATCTCATATTCATCCCTCCGCATACTAAAAAAGCCCCCCACGATGATTACTTTAAAAACACATCGAGACTCTTAAGCTAAGATCACTCAATTTGAGAAATTTCTATAGCACAAAAAAGCGATACTCTTTTCAGTATCGCTTCAGAATGTAGACTAAGTCATCAGAGTATGTGCTCTGGTGACTTTTTTTTGTATAATTAAAGAAAACGGTTACGGAGGTGCTCATTATGCTTCACAAAAGTGATCCCAATCTCAAACGCTGTGAATATGCTCGTACTTCTCTAGATGATTTGGTCCCAAAAGATCATTTACTCCGTAAAATTGATCAAATTATTGATTTCTCTTTTATTTATGATCTTGTCGAAGATTCCTATTGTAAAAATAATGGTCGTCCTAGTCTTGACCCTGTACTACTCATAAAGATTCCTTTGATCCAAAATCTATTTGGTATTCGTTCTATGCGTCAAACGATCAAAGAAATTCAAGTTAATGTCGCTTATCGATGGTTTCTAGGACTAGGTTTAAATGATCCTGTTCCTCATTTCTCTACCTACGGTAAAAATTATAAAAGAAGATTTGCTGAAAGCCATGTAATAGAAGCTATTTTTGCTCATATTTTGAAACTCTGTTTAGAAAATGATCTTATCGACACAACTGATATCTTTATTGATGGAACTCATTTGAAAGCTGCTGCTAACAGCCGTAAATATACTACTGAAGTTATTGAAACTAAGTCAAAATTTATGAGTGAAGATCTCGAAAAAGAAATAAATGTAGATAGAGCTAAACATCAAAAGAAACCCTTAAAAGAAGAAAAACCTAAAAAAAAACTAGACAAGTAAAAATATCTAAAACTGATCCTGATAGTGGATGGTTTCATAAGGGTGAACACAAACAGGTTTTTGCCTATAACGTTCAAGCTGCCTGTGATAAAAATGGGTGGCTCTTAGCTTATGTGGTCGGTGCGGGAAATATCCATGATACGCAACTTTTTCCTGAAATATTTGAAAAAGTACGGAAGTACGACCCACAATATATTATCGCTGATTCTGGCTATAAAACACCCACGATCGCACACTTTTTACTATCTCAAGGCATAATTCCCATTCTTCCTTATAAACGCCCAAGGGGCAAAGTTGGTACGCTTAGACCCAAAGATTTTGTTTATGATGAATATTATGATTGTTATTTATGTCCTGGCGATCAAATCTTAATGTACTCCACAACTAATCGAAGTGGTTATCGTGAATATAAAAGTGATCCTACAATCTGTGAAAAATGTCCTTTACTGCACAAATGTACACAAAGTAAAAATCATCAAAGAGTTATCGCTCGTCATGTTTGGCAAGATAGTATGGAAAAATGTGAGGATATCAGGCATCAAACTGGCTCAAAATTAAAGTATGAAGCGCGAAAGGAGACGATCGAAAGAAATTTTGGTTCGGCAAAAGAATATCACAACTTGAGATACGCCCGAGAAGTAGGAATTGATAAAATTCTAGCTAAAGTTGGGTTGATATTTGCGTGCCTAAATCTAAAAAAATTGGTAAAAATACTGGGGAAAAACCCTGTTATATTCGTATATTTCAAAGTATATAGTTATAAAAATACATAAAAAAACAAACTCTATCCGATTTGAATAGAGTTTGTCTACGTTCTGAAGCGATACTCTTTTCAGTATCGCTTTTAAATTATTTTTGCCCATTTGTTGCCCATTTGAAAACCAGGTATCTCTTTTATTAAATTGTTCTAACCTTCAAAAACGTTGATATATCAAAAGTCAGCAAACAAATTGAGCTGGTTAGAATCAGGAAGGTCATCTAAGACATGGTTTTCGGTCATAAAGTCGATGATCGTTCCCGACACTTTTCCGCGTTTAGCTAGATCTTCTTTGGAGAGGAATTCTTGTTCTTCGCGTGCCGCCACGATCTGTTTAGCAACATTCAAACCTAGACCTGGGATCGCCGAAAACGGTGCGATCAAAGTTTTATCTTCGATCAACCAATCAGAAGCATCTGATTTATTAAGATCGACCATCTTAAACTCAAAACCACGCTCTAACATTTCGTTAGCTAACTCTAATACTGTCAGCAAGTTCTTCTCTTTAGCTGTTGCCTCGTTACCTTTATCATTGATCTCTTTCATCGCTGCTTTGACCGATTCTTTACCGTGAGCCATTGAAACAAGGTCAAAGTCATCCGCCCGTACTGAAAAATAGGCCGCATAGTAAACTAACGGATAGTAAACTTTAAAGTAGGCGATCCGCAAAGCCATCAAAACATAAGCTGAAGCGTGAGCCTTTGGAAACATATATTTGATCTTCAAACAAGCACCGATATACCACTCTGGCACGTTAGCTTCACGCATTGCAGCTTGCCATTCATCTGGGATCCCTTTTCCTTTTCGCACGTGTTCCATGATCTTAAAGGCCATATCCGATTCAACGCCCATGTGGATCAAGTCCATCATGATATCGTCACGACATCCGATAACTTCAGGCATCGTAACTGTTCCATTTTGGATCAATTCTTCTGCATTGCCCAACCAGACATCAGTCCCATGCGAAAGGCCTGAGATCTTAACTAATTCAGCAAAAGTTTTAGGATGCGTCTCTTCTAACATCCCCCGCACAAAGCGGGTTCCAAATTCAGGTATCCCAAGAGTCCCCGTCTTAGACTGGATTGCTTCTGGAGTAACGCCTAAGATCTCAGTTCCAGAGAAAAGTTTCATCACGCCTGGATCGTCCGTTGGGATCGTCTTTGGTTCGATCCCTGAGAGGTCTTGGAGCATTCGGATCATCGTCGGGTCATCATGTCCTAAACAGTCAAGTTTTAAAATATTATCGTGGATCGAGTGGAAATCAAAGTGCGTCGTTTTCCAAGCAGCACTGAGATCATCAGCTGGATATTGGATCGGCGTAAAATCATAGATGTCCATATAATCAGGCACAACTAAGATCCCGGCTGGATGTTGCCCTGTGGTGCGCTTGACGCCAGTCGCACCTTTGGCTAAGCGATCAACTTCAGCTCCCCGCAACGTCTGCTCTGTATCACGTTCATATGCTTTGACGTAACCATAAGCCGTCTTATCAGCAACAGTTCCGATCGTCCCTGCCCGAAAAACATTATTTTCGCCAAATAAAACTTTAGTATAGTTATGCGCCACTGGTTGATAATCCCCTGAAAAGTTCAGATCGATATCTGGAACTTTATTTCCTTTAAAACCAAGGAATGTTTCAAAAGGAATATCTTGCCCATCTTTAACTAACTCAGCACCACATTCTGGACAAGCTTTATCTGGTAGATCATAACCTGAACCGTATTCGCCTTTTTCATAAAAATGCGACCACCTACAATTAGGACAGCGATAGTGAGGTGGTAATGGATTGACTTCTGTGATCCCTGTCAAAGTCGCTACTAAGCTAGAACCAACTGATCCCCGGGAACCAACTAAATATCCGTCTTTATTTGATTTAGCTACGAGTTTTTGGGAGATCAAATAGATAACCGAAAAACCATTGCCAATGACCGAATCTAACTCTTTTTTGACACGCGCTTGCACGATCTCCGGTAATTCATCTCCATACCACTGATGCGCTTTGTTATAAGTCAGATCGTGGATCTGATCTTCAGCTCCAGGCATTTTCGGCGTATAGAGCTTATCTTTGACTGGGGTGACTTCATCACACAGCGCAACGATCTTATTAGGGTCAGTGACGACGATCTTTTCAGCTCTTTGTTCTCCCAAAAAACTGAACTCTTCTAACATCTCATCGGTCGTTCTAAAATGTGCGTCTGGTAAATGTTGCAATTTATTGAGTGGGTTGGCCCCACCTTGAGAGTGGATCAAGATCTTACGATAGATCGCATCTTCTTTATTCATAAAATGCACGTCACCTGTTGCTGCTAGCGGAAGATCTAATTCTTCCGCTAACTGAACCATATTTTCGATGATCTCTTCTAAGTTTCTTTCATTTTTGACTAACTCTTGTTCAAGCAAAGGTGCATACAAAGCTTTTGGTTGAACTTCAAGGTAATCATAATATTTAGCCTTTTCTCTAGCTTGAGCGTAGCCTTTTTGCATCATTGCTGTAAAAACTTCACCATCAGCACAACCAGAACCCACGATGATCCCTTCGCGATATTTATCTAACAACGAACGAGGAACTCGAGGGATCCGGTGGAAATAAGTGACCATCGATTCAGAAGCGATCTTAAAGAGATTTTTCAAACCTGCTTGCGTTTTGGCCAATAAAACAGCATGAAATGGATGTTGGTGTTTATACGCATCGCTTTCATTGATATTTTGATTGAATTCATCATGATAATTGATCTGATATTGCTCGTTAGCATCTTTTAACATTGCATAATAAATATAACCTGTTGCTTCAGCATCGTAGATCGCGCGGTGATGATGTTCGAGTGAGACATTTAATTTTTTAGCTAACGTATTTAATCTGAAACCACGCATCTCAGGATAAAGTAACCGTGCTAACGGTAATGTATCTAGCCATGGTTCTTTGATCAAAGATAGTCCATGACGAGCGTAACCTGTATTCATAAAATCAACATCAAAAGTCGCATTATGTCCTACGATGATGCAACCACGACAAAATTCTTGGAACATCTCAAAAACTTCTTTTTCAGATTTCGAACCACGTACCATATCATCTGTGATCGAAGTCAGTTTGATCGTCGTTTGCGATAACGGATGCCCTGGATCAATAAATTGCTCAAACCGATCGATCACCGTTCCACCTTGCATCTTGACCGCAGCCAGTTCGATCACTTTATCATAGCGCGCAGAAAGCCCTGTCGTTTCGGTATCAAAAACAACATACGTCGCTTCTTTTAGATCAACATGTTGTTCGTTATAAGCGATCGGTTGACTATCATCAACGACATTTGCTTCAACACCATACAAGATCTTGACATTATTTTTGACTCCTGCACTATGTGCTTCTGGAAAAGCTTGTAGTGTACTGTGATCAGTGATCGCGATCGCTTTTTGCCCCCAAGAAGCAGCCTGTTTGACATAATCTGAGATACTGTTAGTTGCATCCATCATACTCATATTAGAATGAACATGGAGTTCTGCTCTTTTCTTATCTTCTGGGGCAGTATCTTTTCGTTTTTCATGGGCGATCTCTGTGATATCATAGGCATTCATTGCTAGATCACGCATATAATTATCTTCTTGGACACTTCCGCGAACTTTGACCCATGAACCAACATTTAGCGCCTCAAACATCGCTTCATCTTCTTCATTGCGTGAGAACTTTTTGATCACGATCGAAGAAGTATAGTCTGTGACTTTTAAGATCAGTAATTTACGTTCTGATCTCAAGACCCGAACTTCTTTATCAAAGACATATCCTTGGATCACGACCGAACGTTCTTCTTCAACGATCGTTTTAAGTTGACGGATCTCTGTATCATCTGCGATCTTCTTGCCTAACTGGACGGGCCCATCGACAGTGACTGCCTTATTTTCTTTACTTTTTTGCTTACGTTTTTCATTTTGTTTTTGGATCGCTTCAACTGCTTGTTGAGCTAGTTGGGCATCTGAGAGCGCCTTTTTTTCTTTGAATTCTGCGATCTTTTCTTGAGAATGCGATTCATCGACCAAAGTTGTGATGGTAAATTTAGGAAATCCCAGTTTTTGATAAGTTTGTTCGATCGGTCCTAAAGCTTGTTCAGTCAAAAATTTTTTGATGATCTCATTTTCAGCTAAAAGCATCACCCGTTCACCGTCTAAATAAGGTACTTTACCTTGGCAAACTTCTTTTATGAATGGAGAATCGACCCCACAAGTCGAGACGACATAAGCCCAATAATCACCTAAATTTTTATCTGACAAAACTCTCTTTTCGGGAACTAGCGTCATCTCAGTCGTTGCGATCGGACCAAAGGCTGTCGCCAAAGTATGGTTGAACCGTAAAAACGTACTAAAAGGTAAGATCTCTTTTAGACCTAAAACAAATTCCCAGCGTCCAGATCTAGCATGGACTTTAACTTCTTCGATTGTTGCATTTTCAAAAAGTTCTACTTCTTCTGGCAAATGTTGCCATTTGATCTGTTCTAATAAACGCAAAAATAAAGCTTGTTTATCTTCCATTTGTCTTCCTTTCTTTAGAACACTAAAAGGACTGGTGATATTAAAGGCCAGTCCTTTTAGCTATTTTACGATCGATTTAATTTTCTTTGAGTAAAATGTTGATCGAATTTAATAACTCGTCCACTTTTACTTCTAATGTTTCGCCTGTTTTACGTAATTTGATCTCAACGATCCCTTCATCAGCTTTTTTACCGACTGTGATCCGTGCTGGTAGACCGATCAAATCAGCATCTGCAAATTTTACTCCAGGACGTTCTTTACGATCATCTAAAAGAACTTTATAACCTGCATCTTCGAGCAATGTCGTGATCTCAGCACCAAGCTTAGCTTGCGCTTCTTTTTTCATATTGACTGGTACAACGTGGATATCAAATGGTGCGATCGAGCGTGGCCAGATGATCCCGTTGTCATCACTATTTTGTTCGACGATCGCCGAAAGTAAACGTGAAACCCCGATCCCATAACTACCCATGATGATCGGAACTTCGCGCCCGTTTTCATCAAGTACAGTTGCACCTAAACTTTCAGAATAGCGAGTCCCTAACTTGAAAATATGCCCGATCTCGATCCCACGTGTAAATTTGAGCACTCCTTCACCATCTGGAGAAAGGTCACCTTCTTTGACTAAACGTAGATCGACAAACTCATCGACACGATAATCACGCTCAATATTGACATTGATATAGTGGAAGCCATTTTCATTAGCACCAACACTTGCATTGACCATTCCTTCAACATCAAGATCAGCCACGATCTTGATCTCGTTAGAAACTCCGACTGGTCCTAGCGATCCAAAATCAGCACCTAAGTATTCGACTGCTTCAGCATCTTCAGCTGGACGTAAAAAGTCACAGTTTAGATAGTTCTTTAATTTGACTTCATTCAATTCATCATTACCGCGCATCAAAACAACGACTGGTGCTTCATCGGCGATAAAGACTAAAGTTTTGATCGCTTGCTCTGGTTCACTTCCAAGAAAGGCAGCTACTTCATCGATCGTTTTGGCATTTGGCGTAGCAACTTTTTCTAACTCTTTGACACTTTCATGTGATTTTTTATTGATCCGTAGATTTTTAGCCATTTCTAAATTAGCCGCGTAATCACTTGAATCAGAATAAACGACAGTATCTTCACCGATCGGAGCGATCGCCATAAATTCTTTAGAGTCTTTACCACCCATCGCTCCAGAATCAGCAATGATCCCACGAAAATCAAGCCCTACTTGTTCAAAGATCTGTTGGTAAGCTTTATCCATATCACGGTAAGTTTTATCTAAGCTATCCATGTCAGTATGGAAAGAGTAGTCATCAAGCATCAAAAATTCACGTCCTCGCAAAAGCCCAAAACGTGGTCGACTTTCATCGCGATACTTCATTTGGATCTGATAAACTGTCAATGGTAACTTTTTATAAGTTTTGATCGCATCTTTAATGATCTTTGTAAATGTTTCTTCGTGAGTCGGTCCTAAGATAAAGTCGCGTTCATGTCGATCTTTTAACTTAAATAAGTTAGCCCCGTAAGTTTTATAACGCCCTGATTCTTCCCAGAGTTCAGCAGGTAAAACACCTGGTACGAGCATCTCGACTGCATCGATCTTATCCATTTCTTTGCGAATGATCGCTTCGATATTTTGTAAGACCCGATAAGCTAAAGGTAAATAGGCGTATACCCCAGCGGTAACTTGTTTGATATAACCAGCCCGAAGCATCAACTGATGACTTTTAGCCTCAGCATCACTTGGGACTTCTTTTAAAGTTGGAATCAACATTTTAGATTGTTTCATTCTAAATAAACCCCTTTTATTATTATCTTAGGAAATAGCGTTGAATATCGTTCCAGGTAACTAAAAACATCAAGATCATCAAGAAAGCAAAACCGATCATCGTGATGATCATTTCTTTTTCTGGCGCCAGCGGTTTGCGCCGGATCGCTTCAATGATATTCAATAATAGCTTACCACCATCTAAAGCAGGGATCGGTAAAAGATTCAAGATCCCTAAGTTGACAGAAAGCAAAGCCGTCAAAGTGATCACACTCACGATCCCAGATTCAGAAGCTTGTGACGTCAAAGAAAACATCGCCACTGGTCCACCTAGATCATTTAAGCTAAAACCATGGAACATTGAAACGAGCGCGTTTCCGATCTGTTTTATAACAAACCAAGTTTGCGTAAAACCATAGGTTACGATCGCTAACGGAGAGCGATCGATTTTTTCCTTAGCAATTATACCAATCTGTCCGACCTTTTGTCCATTGACAGTTTTAGTTTTAGGTGTAACAGAAACTGTTTTAGTCTGATCTGCTCGTTTGACTGTCAATTTGAGCTCTTTACTTGCTGCTGGTTGGATCTTTGTTGCAACATCTTGCCAAGTTGACGTTTTTTCGCCATTGATCGCGGTGATCGTATCACCCGCTTTGAGGCCAGCTTTTTTAGCGATCGAATTTTCTTGGACTTGTCCGATCGTGTTTGTTGCTTGTTTGACGCCACCTTGTAATAAAGCGATCAACGCAAATAAAATGATCGCTAAAATAAAGTTATTCATCGGTCCAGCAAAATTTGTCATCATTCTAGCAGGCAAAGAAGCAGCTTGAAATCTGACGTCAGCTGGAGCTATCTGCAAAGCTAACCCATCTTTACCAATAAGCAATGCATCATGAGCAACTTTAAAGCGTTTAACTTGATCTTCTTCACCATTTTCATAGCCTTCGATCCAAAGATCATCTGGTGTACTTAGATCCCAATCGAGCAATTCAACAGGGATCCCAGCCTCTAAAGTTACTTTTTGACTTGTATTGATCTTACTTACACTTCCATTGGCATCTAAGATCAAACTAACGGGCATCCCTTTTTGCAATTCTTCTGTGTCTTCCTCAAGCCCTGCCATGCTGACATAACCACCTAGAGGTAAGATCCGGATCGTATAAGTTGTCCCATTTTTACGGTAACTAAAGATCTTTGGACCCATTCCGATCGCAAATTCACGGACTAAGATCCCCGATCTTTTTGCAAAGTAATAGTGTCCAAATTCATGAACAAAAACTAGCAGTCCAAAAACGATAATAAACGTAATGATTGTCGTTATCATAGAGGATCACTCCCTTATCTCAAAATAAACGCTTAGATCAAGCCAGTAAAATGCATCAAAGGTAAAACAAAGAGCAAGGAATCAAACCGATCTAAGATCCCACCATGTCCAGGTAAGATCTTACCTGAATCTTTAACACCATAGTAACGTTTAAAAGCTGATTCGATCAGATCCCCCAACTGACCTCCGATCGAAAAGAGAGCTGTCAGTAGTAGCATCGTTTGATAATTGTACGCAAAAGCTTGGGGAACATAATTTTGCACAAAGAAAAGATAGATACCTACTAAAACTACCGCACTCAATGTGCCTCCAACTGATCCTTCCCACGTTTTGTTAGGGCTGATATGCGGAGCCAATTTATTTTTACCTAATTTACGTCCGATCAAATAAGCACCACTGTCAGTGACCCAAACGATCAAAAGCGCATAAAGCATCATCCAAAGACTTTCAGCGCGTGCTAAGATCATAAAGCGAAAGCCTAGACCTGCATAAAGTGCGCCTAATAATAAAACTCCTGCATCATCAAACGAAAAACGATTTTTGGAGAGCACAGTATACAAAAGCATCAACAGCGCCACAAAATAAAAACTTCCACCTAACGTATCTTGAGTCAAAAAACCGGCCCAAAAAACCGGAACTAGCACACTTATGATCGCTAAAAACGAAAGCAGTGCTTCAAAAGAAACTAACAATTTCTTTTTCATGATCAAAAATTCTGCCATCGCAATAAGTGCCATTGCGACTACTAAAATGTCAAAAGGAAGTCCTCCAAAATATAAGAGTGGCAAAAAGACTAGTAAAGCCACGACCGCAGTTACAACACGTTGTTTCATCTTATTTTCCTACTTTAGTAAGTTATTCTATACTAAAGTTCCTTTCCTAATAGTTGATAATTATTTATTTTTCAAGCCACCAAAGCGTCGATCGCGCTGTTGAAAGCACAAGATACTTTCTTTTAAGTCTTTTTCTGAAAAATCAGGCCATAAGACATCAGTAAAGACTAATTCACTATATGCGATCTGCCAAAGTAAAAAGTTAGAGATCCGTTCTTCACCACTTGTCCGGATCAAAAGTTCAGGCTCATCATACGGAGCTAACGGCGCTGTCATCAGCTGTTTAGAGACGATCTCTTCGGTGATCTGAGCTTCAGTCAGTTCGCCTTTTTGAACTGCACAAACGATCTCTTTGATCGCACTTGTGATCTCGGCTCGACTTCCGTAATTCAAAGCAAAATTCAAGACCATCCCAGTATTATCTTTTGTTTGTTCGATCGCATCAAAAACAGCTTTTTTAGTTGCCTTTGGTAAAGCATCGATATATCCCATCACATTGACACGCACATTTTTTTCGATCAACTCAGGTACGAACGTATTAAAAAATTTGACTGGAAGATCCATCAAAAATCCGACTTCATCGGTCGGACGCTTCCAATTTTCAGTTGAAAAAGCGTATAGTGTCAAGACCTTAACGCCAAGGTCACTAGCGGCTTTAGTGATCTCTTTGACAGTTTCCATCCCTTGTTTATGTCCGGCTACGCGTGGAAGGCCTCTTTTTTTGGCCCAACGTCCATTTCCATCCATAATGATCGCAATATGCGCTGGGATCTTTGTTTTATCCAGATGATCTTGGTCATTATGACGCTTTGTTTTAAAAAGATCAGAAAACATCTTTACACCTACTTAATAATCACGATTGATATAGAATAACGGGACAACTATTCGTCGACCAGTAAGCGCCTGTTTCGACGAGCCCTTGCCCCGTTATGTCAGCAGTTCTAAAGTTTGCTTAACCAGCAAGAACTTCTTTTTCCTTTTCCGCTGTAATATTTTCAATATTTTTGATCGAGTTATCTGTCACTTTTTGTGCAACATCTTCAAGATCGTGTAGTTGATCTTCAGTTAGCTCACCATTTTTTTGAGCTTTTTTCAAAGCATCCATCATTTCACGACGAACGTTTCTAACAGCAACTTTGCCTTTTTCAGATGTCGCTTTAACTTGCTTAGCCAATTCTTTTCGACGTTCTTCTGTCAATTGAGGTACGACTAAACGGATCACAGAGCCATCGTTGATCGGTGCGATCCCAAGATCAGAAGCTAATAATGCATGCTCGATGTCTTTTAGTGAAGATTTATCATATGGTGTGATCAATAACACACGTGCCTCTGGAACGGTGATCTGCGCCATTTGATTCAAAGGTGTAGGTGCGCCATAATACTCCACACTGATACGGTTGAGTAAACTTGCATTAGCTACCCCTGCTCGGATCGTACCTAATTCACGTTGTAAAGCTTCTTCTGCTTTAGTCATCTTTTCTTGATATGGTAAGATCATTGGATCTGTAATTTTCATTTTCTATTACTTCCCTTCAACTGTTGTTCCGATCGTTTCACCTAAAACGACGCGCTTGATATTCCCACGTTCATTCATGTTGAAAACAACAAGTGGGATGTTATTGTCCATTGAAAGTGACGAAGCTGTCGTATCCATGACTTGGAGACCTTTGTTGATGATCTCCATATGCGTCAAACGATCATATTTAGTTGCTGACGTATCTTTTTTTGGATCAGCTGAGTAGATCCCATCTACCCCGTTTTTAGCCATCAAGATCACATCAGCATTGATCTCAGAAGCTCGTAAAGCGGAAGTCGTATCAGTTGAAAAATATGGTGAACCTGTACCAGCAGCAAAGATCACGATCCGTCCTTTTTCTAAATGACGCATTGCTTTGCGCCGGATATAAGGTTCTGCTACTTGTCGCATCTCGATCGCAGTTTGAACTCGAGTAGGTACACCGATCGATTCTAAGTTATCTTGCAAAGCCAAGGCATTCATAACTGTTCCAAGCATGCCGATGTAATCAGCTTGAGCACGTTCCATACCCATTTGCGCACCAGATTCACCACGCCACATATTGCCACCACCGACAACGATCGCGATCTCAACGCCTAAGTCATGGACTTCTTTGATCTCTTCAGCTACTTTCCGGATCTCTGGTGGGTTGATCCCTTGACCTAGCTCACCTGCCAACGCCTCTCCACTAAGTTTCATCACAACGCGCTTATATTTAATGTCAGACATTACGCTTGATCCTCCTAAATAAATTTACTAAAATTCGTTTGTTATAACGAAAGCCATTTGAATAAATCATATCATTCTATCTAGTATTTTGCCAACACTTTTTCTACTTAGGCTAAACTTGACTTGTGACCATTAATCTGTATCTAGCACTACTTTTTTGGTATAATATCCCTAGTTGTTAATTTGAGGTGATAAGATATGGCGCAAGCCCGTGGTAAACTGCCGACCAACTTCAAAGTTCTTTTAGTACTACTTTTGTTGCTCAGTTCTATTTTAGGTTACCGCACTTATAAATATTTTGGCCAGTTAAGTGTTCAAACGACTTCTGCCACGCTAAAAAAAGGACCTGGAGTTGAATACCGCTCTTTAAGTCCACTTAAAAAAAATCAACGCTTGACTGTTTTGAAAAGTAAATATCACTGGCTCTACGTTAAAACAGATGACGATCAGACAGGTTGGATCGCTGATTGGATGATCTCCGATGATTATAAACTGCCAGTCAATGATCTATCCGAAGCTACGATCGTGATCGATCCTGGACATGGTGGATATGATTCAGGCGCAACTTCGAACCAAGAGAAAAAAGAAGAAAAGGCTTATACTTTGGCGTATGCCAAAGCCTTAGCTGCTAAATTACGCAAAGCTAAAGCCAAAGTCTACTTGACACGTAGCGATGACTCATTCATCTCATTGAGCAAGCGCCCAGCCTTAGCTGATCAAGTCCATGCTGACGCCTTTATCAGTTTCCACTTTGATTCATCACCAACTGAAAATACGGCTTCAGGCTTCACCACCTATTATTACCATAAAAACTCACTTAAACTCGCTCAAACTTTAAATAAAGAGTTTGGCGCGATCGGGCTTGAGAATCGTGGTGTTGAAGTTGGCAACTTTTTAGTTGTTCGTGATATCAATGAGCCTGCGGTTTTACTTGAGATGGGCTACATTAACTCAGATCGTGATTTTGAACAGATCAGCTCAAACAGCTATAAAGACACCGTGATCGATGATGTTTATACTGGCCTTGAAAAATATTTCAGTAACCAAAAAATGACTGGAGAACGGCCGTAAGATAAAACTAACAAGCTCCCTCTAAGATCAACTCAAAGATCTTAGAGGGAGCTTTCTTTTGCCTTTTAGATCAAATGAACGCCTTTATCAACATAAAGACATTCTCCTGTGACCCCACTAGCTAAAGCACTCATCAAAAAAGTGCACGCGCCACCAACTTCTTTTGTCGTAACTTCTTTTTGATCGACTGTTCGTTCTTTTGAAAGTGCCAGTAATTTGGCATGCTCTTTGATCCCAGTGACCGCTAAAGTTTTGATCGCTCCAGCTGAGATCGCATTGACACGCACACCACTTTCCCCTAGATCACGCGCTAAATAACGTACACTAGCTTCAAGTGCTGCTTTAGCGATCCCCATCGTATTGTAGTTTGGGATCGCCCGTGTTGCTCCCATATACGTTAAGGTGACTAAACTAGCTGACGTAGCTAATAACTCAAGCTCTGCAGCTTTTTTAGCGACGGCTAAAAAAGAATAAGCCGAGACATCAAGCGTCACCGCAAAACCCGCTCGTGTTGTATTTGTGACTTTTCCCGTCAACTCTTCTTTTGGAGCGTAGGCGATCGCGTGTAAGATCCCATCTAATTTGCCATACTCTTGCTTTATCGTTGTAAATGCTTGAGCTAAACTTTGATCACTTGCTACATCGCATTCGATCGCATGTGCTTTTGGACCGATCAACTTATGTAGACTCTTTTTTAACCGTTCATTTTGATAAGTATAAATGAGCTTGGCTCCATGAGCTTCCATCACTTGAGCACATCCCCAAGCAAGCGAGCGCCGGTTGGCAACGCCCATAACTAAGATCGTTTTACCAGCTAATAATCCTTCCATCGTATTCCCCCTTGAGCTAAAATTTGCGAAAACGTTGATAACGTTCGTCCAGCAAACGTTCTGGTGTTAATTTCCTTAAAGTTATCAATTCTTTGTGTAATATCTTTTTAAAACTCGCCAGTGTTTTTTGGTGAGAATTTGTTTCTAAGACTACCCCTTCGATCACTTGTTGTTTAACCAATTCTTCCGGTGTCAAACGCATGATCTGCGCGGCTTTATCAGCTTGAGTACGATCTTTCCATAAGATCGTCGCAAAACCTTCAGGTGACAAGATCGAGTAAATACTATCCGTCGTCATATAGACTCGATCACCACACGCTAGCGCCAATGCGCCCCCACTACCACCTTCACCATAAATAAAAGTAATAAAAGGGACTTTTATTTGACTCAACTCAAGCAAGCAACGCGCTAAAGCTTCCCCTTGCCCTTTTTCCTCAGCTTCTTTGCCAGGATAAGCGCCGGCAGTATTGACAAAAGCCAGTAACGGTCGGTTAAATTTTTCTGCTTGCTTAGCAACTCGTAAAACTTTACGATAACCTGCCGGTAGAGGCGAACCAAAATGTTTTTCTTGCTGGTCTTTTAAATCTGTACCTTTATCACTTAAAACAATCGTCACCGGTAACTCCTCAAAATAAGCGATCCCAGTACGTAAGGCAAGATCATCACCAGTTGCTCGATCACCATGCAATTCGAAAAAATCTGAAAAAAGACTATTGATAATGATCCCTGGTGTGAGTTTCCCCTTTGCTCGCGCTGCCGCTACGATCTGGGCTGCACTTCTTTTATCCATTGACCTTCCCCCCAGTGTGTAACTTCAACAACTTCTGTAAAAGTTGTTTTTCGTGTTTACGTTCAACGATCGCATCGATAAAACCATTTCTTAAAACTGTTTCTGCCTGCTGAAGATCAGGTGCGATCTTTTGGTGCAAAGTCTGCTCGATCACGCGGCGACCTGTAAAGCCTATAAGTGCATGAGGCTCGGCCAAAATGATATCTGCTTGAGAAGCAAAGCTAGCTAAAACGCCACCAGTCGTTGGATCACATAAGACTGAGAGATAAAAGAGACCTGCAGCTGCGTGTTGGGCGATCGCATTCGAAACTTTAGCCATCTGCATCAAAGAAGCGATCCCTTCTTGCATTCGCGCGCCACCTGAAGCTGTAAAAACAACAACTGGTAAATTTTCTTGCCGTGCTCTTTCAAAAAGCCGCGCCAATTTTTCACCTGTTACTTTTCCAAGTGAACCCATGATGAAGTTAGGTTCCATGATCCCTAAAGCAAATTTTTCAGTTCCGATCGTAGCGATCCCTGTCAAGATCGAATCATTCAACTGTGTCTCTTGCTGTGCTTTTACTAATTTAGCTTGATAGTTTGGAAAATCCAAGGGATCATCTGTCACTAATTCTTGATCCATTTCCAAAAAAGAATCAACTAGCCAAGTTAGCCGGGCACGGGCCTTGAGTCGGAATCCATAAGCACACTTAGGACATGCATTATACCGCCCCAGATCTTGCCAAAAACTCTCAGTCCCACATTGAGGACAAACTTTCCACAGACCGGCAGGGACTTTGTCTTCGGCTTCTTTTAACGCTTTTTGATGTTTTTTCACGTTTTGCTCATTTTCTAAAAAAGGACTCATTTTCTTTCACCTGCTTGCCATCGGGGTAAGAGAACTTTTTCTAAATAGTCAGTTTGAAAGGTCCCCGTTAAAAATTTTTGATCTTGGAGGATCTGTAGATACAAAGCCTGATTTGTGGTGAGGCCTTTGATCACAAGCTCATTTAAGGCACGTTTTAATTTTTCAAGCGCCTCAAAACGATCTTTCCCCAAAACGATCACTTTTGCGATCATCGAATCATAAAAAGGTGAGATCTTTAAGCCGGGATAAAGATCTGAATCGATCCGCATCCCTAAATTTCCCACTGGAAAATATAAAAAATCGATCGTTCCTACAGCTGGGGTAAAATTTTTAGTTGGATCTTCGGCGTTGATCCGACATTCAAGCGCCACGCCTAAAAGTTTGATATCTTCTTGGCTAAATGGCAAAAGCTCTCCAGCAGCGACTTTGACTTGAGCTTTGACAAGATCGATCCCAGTCACCATCTCCGTCACTGTATGTTCGACTTGGATCCGCGTATTCATCTCCATGAAGTAAAAATTATTTTCTTCATCCATCAAAAATTCTAAAGTCCCAGTATTCAAATAGTTGATCGCCTTAGCAGCTTTGACTGCTAAAGTACCCAATTTTTTTCGCTGAGTAGCTGTCAATAAACTACACGGACTTTCTTCGATCATTTTTTGCTTATTGCGTTGCAAAGAGCAATCACGTTCTGGAAAATAAACCGCGTCCCCTTGGTGATCACAAAAAACTTGGACTTCGATATGCTTGACATTTTGCATGATCTTTTCAAGATACATTCGATCATCACCAAAAGCAAGTTTAGCTTCTCGCTTAGCTTCGTCAAAGGCTTTTTCGAGTTCTTTAGCAGAGGTGACACGCCTGATCCCACGTCCACCTCCACCAGCGGCTGCTTTTAATAACACTGGATAACCAACTTCTTTTGCCACTTGACGTGCTTCAGTGATATCTTTTAAAAAACCTTGACTACCAGGGATCACTGGGATCTGATTAGCTTGCATTTGTGCGCGCGCATTAGCTTTATTGCCCATCAATTCGATCGTCTCTGAACGTGGACCGATAAAGACTAACCCACATAGTTCACATAGACTCACGAAGCGACTATTTTCAGCTAAAAAGCCAAACCCAGGATGGATCGCTTGGGCACCCGTCAAAAGTGCTGCACTCAAAATGTTTTTCATCTTTAAATATGAATCTTTTGGGCGCGCTGAACCAACGCAAACTGCCTGATCAGCTAATTTGACATGCAGACTTTCACGGTCTGCCGTCGAATAGATCGCGACTGTCTTGATCCCTAATTCTTTTAAAGAACGAATGATCCGTACAGCGATCTCTCCACGATTGGCAACTAAAACTTTAGAAAACATTTTCTCACCTCTTATCCAAGAATAAATGTCAATTCTGCTTGACAGACCACTTGTCCGTTGACTTTAGCGATCCCTTTTCCTAGTCCGATATTTTGCTTGCATTTTATCAATGTCACACTGAGTTCTAATATATCCCCAGACACTACTTGTCCTTTGAAAGAAGCTTGCTTGATCCCGCCAAAATAGGCTGTCTTTTGCCGAAGCTCTTTTTGAGCCAATAAGGCACAGGCCCCTGTTTGAGCTAAAGCTTCGATAACTAAAACTTCTGGAAACACCTCATTGTCAGAACCTTCAGCCACATAATGCAGAGCTTGCGCGCTTTTTCCAGGATCTAAGGCAACTATTTTTTCTAAAAATAAAAAGGGTGCCCGATGAGGTAAAAGTGAGGTAGGACGTGACTCATTACTCATTTGCATCTTCCTTACTAAGTTTGAAGAGTGGTTGATCATATTCGACCAAGTCTTCGTTTGTAACTAAAACTTCTTGGATGACCCCAGCTTGATCACTTCTAACTTCAGTCATTGTTTTCATCGCTTCGATGATACAAACAACATCTCCCTTTTCGACTTTAGTCCCGACTGCCACGTAAGGCTTTTGGCCTGGCTTAGCTTGAAGGTAAACACTGCCCACTACAGGAGCACGTAAAAAAAGACCAGTATTTTTCTCAGGTGGCACTTGCTTTAGCCCTACATCTTTTGACGGCACTCTTTTGGACGCCTTACTTAGATATAATTGTAGATCTTCAGTTTTTACTTCCAATTCATTTAGTTCAGAAGCTTCAAAGTTATTCAATAATCGTTCGAGTTCTTTAAACTCCACTTAATCTTCACCCCACTTTTTAAAAGCTAAAACAGCATTATGCCCTCCAAAGCCTAGTGAATTACTCAAAGCGTACTCAAGACGTGACGGCGTTTTATTTTCTTTAGTAACAAGGGTAACTGGGCATTCTGGGTCTTGCTCTTTTAGACCTAGGTTGAGCGGAAGTTGCCCTGCAGCTAGACTCAATAAAACTGCGATCGCTTCAACTGCACCACTTGCGCCAAGTAAATGGCCCGTCATCGCTTTTGTGCTGCTAACTAGAACTGAATTTTCCCCAAAAACTTTGGCGATCGCTTGAGCTTCGGCAGTATCATTTGCTTTAGTGGCTGTTCCATGCGCGTTGATATGATCGATCTTTTCTGGCTCAAGGTTTGCTTCAGCTAAAGCTTGCCGCATCGCTTCGATGGCTCCAGTTCCATTTGGATCAGGCGCAGTGATATGATAAGCATCACAATTGCTCCCATAGCCAACGATCTCCCCTAAGATCGAAGCTCCCCTTTTTTTAGCGTGTTCCAAACTCTCAAGCACTAAAGCTCCACTTCCTTCACCCATCACAAATCCAGAGCGTTTTTTATCAAATGGTAACGAAGCTTTAGCAGGATCGATCTCAGGTGACAAAGCTGTCAAAGCCGCAAAACCAGCGATCCCGATCTCATTGATCGAAGCTTCAGCTCCCCCAGTGACCATCACTTGAGCACGACCTTCTTTGATCTGACGATATGCCTCACCGATCGCATTTGTCCCTGAAGCACAAGCAGTAACTACCGCTGTACAAATATTTTTGGCTCCGATCCTCAAAGCGATATTGCCAGCCGCCATATTGATGATCGCTGTAGGAACAAAAAGCGGTGTCACTTTACGGGGGCCTTTTTGTTGCATTTTAATAACTTGTTCTTGGATCGTCGTCAAACCTCCGATCCCTGAACTAAAGATGACCCCCAGATCTTTAGCAGCAGTATTTTCAGGGGTGATCTGCGCTTGCTCGACTGCTTGTAAAGCGCTATCAACTGCATATTGCGAAAATAGATCCATGCGCTTAGCTGCTTTTTTTCCTAGACGTACGCTCACATCAAAATTTTTAACTTCACCAGCATTGGTGATCCCCGTTGTAGTCGCATCAAATTTAGTGATCGGTCCGATCCCTAAATGTCCTGCAAAGAGATTTTGGCGAAATTCTTTTAGATCATTTCCTAACGGCATCACAGCTCCCATCCCTGTCACGACAACTCTTGTCATATCGACAACTCCTTTTCATTAAAACGCTAGACCACCATCAACTGTGATGACTTGACCAGTAATATAATCATTTTCTGCTAAAAAAAGTGCTGTTTTAGCGATCTCTGTGGGTGTTCCAAACCGCTTCAATAAAATTTTTTCTTGGATCGCTTTTTTAGTTTTATCATCTAGTTCAGCTGTCATTTGGGTCGTGATCATCCCAGGAGCGATCGCATTGCAACGAATATTACGCAAAGCTCCTTCTTTAGCAGTCGTCTTAGTCAGCCCGATGATCCCAGCCTTACTAGCTGCATAACTAGCTTGACCAACATTTCCATAGAGCCCAACGACTGAAGAAAGATTGATGATCACGCCTGCTCTTTTTTTCATCATCTTTTGTAAAAAAGCTTTCGTCATCTTAAACGTTCCTCCAAGATCGATCGCTACGACTTCATCAAAGTCTTTGTCAGTAGTCCTGATCAATAAATTATCACGAGTCATCCCAGCATTATTTACTAAAATATCGATCTGACCCAATTTTTCGGTAGCTTCTTGGACCATGCGCGTAACATCAGCTGTGCTAGCGATATCTCCTAAGACGATCTCACATTTGACTCCTGTTGCTTTGATCTTTTCCAACAGTTCAAGCTCGATCTCTTTTCGAGCGTTCAAAATAACATTTGCTCCCTTTAATGCGAATTCATATGCGATCTGGGCCCCGATCCCGCGTGAGGAACCAGAGACAAACACATTTTTTCCTTTTAGTTCCATAGCTATCCTTTCAACTCTGTTAAAGTTTGCTGATAAGCACGGACAGTATCTAAACGATAACATTTTGGTGCTCCACTCAACTGCCGTGCAAATTTGCTTAGTGTATTCCCAGGTCCGATCTCAAGTAAAATATCGGGCTTTTCTTGTGCAAGCATTTTGTATAGACATTTTTCAAAATAAGTCGGTTGCATCACTTGCTGAACCAATATTTCAGGTATGTTTTCTTTCGTAAATGCAGACCCTGTCGTATTACTAAAGACAGGAAAACATGGTTCTTGAAAAGTACATTGTGCCATTTCTGCTTTTAACGCATTACTTGTTTGGGCAAATAATGGCGTATGAAAAGCACCTGCCACATTCAACATTATCGCTTTTTTACCTAGCTCTTTTAGCTCTTGTTGAAATTGCACCAGATCCTTCTTGCCACCACCTAAAACGACCTGTTTGGGTGCATTATAATTTGCAAACCAGATCTTTTCATTTGGTGTATTATATTTTTGCAAAAGTCTTTTTATCTCTTGCAGATCTGGTGCTAATACGGCTAACAATGCGCCGGTATGAACTTTTGCTTCTTTATGCATCAATTTTGCACGCTTTTGTACGAGTTTCAATCCCGCATAAAAATCTAACGCACCACTTGTGATCAAAGCCGGATATTCACCTAACGATAACCCTAAAGCTCCTTTGACCTTTACTACATGTTCGTGACATAAACAGTTATAAACACCAATAGAGTAAGCAGTCAAAGCGACTTGGAGCTCTTTTGTCGCGGCCTGCTGACAATGCTCCAAGATCTTTAACACTTCTAGCCCTGTCACTTCTGTTGCAGTATCGATGCTTTTTTTAAATGCTGGATAAGTCGCATAAAAATCAAGTCCAAGTCCAGCAAATTGGGAACCCTGCCCACTATATAAGACCAGTGCTTTTTTCATGCTTCATCATTTGCAGCAAGTTGTGCACTAACATGATCGACGACATCTTGGATCGTTTGGATCTTTTCGTCTGCCTCAAGCTGGATCTCTAATTCATCTTCTAATTCGTTCATGATCTCAAAGACATCTAAACTATCAGCATCAAGATCTTCTTTGATATTAGCTGTCAAAACGATCTTTGCAGCATCTACATCTAATTGTTCACTTACGATCGTTTGGATCTTTGTTAAAATTTCTTCTTGTGTCATTTATCTTTCCTTGACTACGCTTACCGTAGCTTTCCTTTCATATATTGGTATATCCCTAAAAAGATAGCGCTTACTCAACTACTGAGAACATAAGCTTTTTAGTCGCTTATGTCTGCTAGCTCAAAATTTGATGATCAGTGTACCGATAGTCAATCCACCACCAAAACCACAAAGAGCTAATGTTTGCCCGCGTGTGACCTTCTTACTCTGGATCAAGTCATCAAGCAAAAGTGGAATACTTGCTGCCGAAGTATTTCCAAGTTCAGCTAGCCCTAACGGAAATTTTGCGAGCGGCAAGTCTAATCTTTTGGCTATGCTCTTAATGATCCGTTCATTTGCTTGATGTAACAGAAAAAGATCGATCTCAGCTAGTGAGAGACCTGCATCTTGACAAGCGTCACGTAATGAACGTGGCACTTGCTCAGTTGCAAAATTATAAACTGCACGTCCATCCATCATAAAAGGTGTATACCGCTTTTCATTTGTTTTGGGCGGAAATTCACTTAGTGGCTGTGTTTTAGCAGCCGTCAAACTTGTGTTAAACTGCCCGAAAGTTTTAAGATCACTGCCTAAGATCCCGCTTTCTGTTTGCTGATCAATAGCTAGCAAAGCTCCCGCCGCGCCATCGCCAAAAAGAACAGCCGTAGAACGGTCATCCCAAGCGACTAACTTTGATAAAACTTCGCCTCCGATCAATAAAACATATTTTATTTTCGGATCTTTCAAAAAATTAGCAGCTGTCTTCAATCCATACACAAATCCAGCGCAAGCTGCTGAAATATCAAAAGCATAAGCATTTTTGGCATTGAGTGCACCTTGAACGATAGCAGCTGTCGCTGGTGTGGTGCTATCAGGCGACATCGTAGCTACAATGATCAGATCAAGCATCTGAGCTGAGATCTGGCTTTTTTCAAGCAATTTTTGCGCCACTTTAATGCATAGGTCCGAAGTGTTGGCTTGCAAACTGATATGCCGCTTTTTGATCCCTGTACGCGTTTGGATCCACTCATCTGAAGTTGACATTATTTGCGCTAGGTCAGCATTTTTAACTTCTTTTTCAGGAATAAAACCGGCTGTTTGGATGATCTTTAACTCTTCCATCGTCTTTTTAGCCTCTAATCTTTAGTATGATCTTCTAAAAATTCTTCTAAGTTTCTGATCGCTTTTTCAACGATCTTAACTTCATTTAGTGACATGCCATGTAAAAAACTTTCGACCATCTTATGGTGAAAAGCATCATGGGCCCGGTACATCAAACGCCCTTTTTTAGTTAGACCTAACCGGATGATCCGGCGGTCATCATTTCCACGTAGTCGTTCAACGTAACCTTTTTTCACTAGTCGATCGACTGTCGCTGTCAATGAACCAGGCGTCAAATGTAATTCTTTTGCGACTTCTGAAGCTGTTTTGTGATTATACATTGAGATCGCATTGATCGCATGCATTTCCTTGATCGTAAGATCTCGGAAACGACTTTTTTTTAGTTCTCGCTCTTCGATCCACAAAATATCGCTATAAACTTTGACCAATGCGTCATTGATATATTTACTCGTATTATCCATCATGATCCCTGCCTTATTATTTTGAAGTCCATATAGTTTGGATATCAAAATAATACCAAATATTATTGGCAATTACCATTAGATTCTATTTTCTCCGTTTCCAACGATAAACATCAATTCGGCAGTACAGACTTTCTTTGTCCCTACAAAAGCTTTGGCATCTACTAGACCCATATTTTCTTTTTGCTTAGTCAGTGTTACTTCTAAACGTAAGACATCACCTGGACGGACGATCTTACGAAAACGCGCATTATGGATCGCCCCAAGATAGGCCGTCTTACCTTGAAAAGCGGGATCTTTTAAGATCATGATCGAAGCTGCTTGCGCAAGCGTTTCAATGATCAAGACCCCTGGCATCACTGGATTTTTAGGAAAATGTCCTTGGAAAAATGGCTCATTGATCGTTACGTTTTTGACTGCGATCACCTTTTCACCTACGACGAGTTCTTCAACATAATCGATATAACAAAGTGGATAACGATTAGGGATCAACTCCATAATAGTTTGTGCATCCATTATTTTTCCCAAATTATCACCCCACTCTAAAAAAGTATTTCGAATATCAAACTATTCGATGACAAAATAATATTATATTTATTTTTAACTGTCAACTCAATTTTAGCGCAGTTCTTCTAAGAAATATCAAATTTTGTATATTTTATCAACTGACCTTAAAATACTTTGATATCATGAAATAAACGCTGTCAAAACCTGTAGACCAAGGTCTAATTCTAGAAAATGATCGACAATATTTATAAATATTTTTTATATAAAAATTAGTTAATAACTATCAAAAATGGATCATTAAATTTCAAAATTATTTTGATTATCAAAATTTATTCACAAAAAAAGAGCGAGGATAAATTTCCTCGCCCCTTTTTACTACATGATCTCAATTAAATTTTGCACTCGTTGTTCAACTTCTAAAGTTGCAGGGATCTTTTTATCAGGATCAAATAAGACCCCTGCCATCAACGCATTGTGTCCTGCTTCGATATCTAAACTTCGATCTCCGACCATGACACTTTCACTTGTCACTAGTCCATATTTTGAGACAAGATAATTTAAGGCTTCTGGATCTGGCTTTCTTTTAAAACCATCATCTGCCGTTGAAAAATCACAGAAAAAACCAACTAAGCCATCACGCTTTAAAAGTGCAAGTGAACTTTTATCTCGGTGAGTCAATAAGAAACTTTGCCCACCGCTTGCCTTGATCTTTTCCAGAAGCTTTTGAGCTCCAGAAAAAGGGTGAGCTTCTTTTTGATAGCGAGCTTCAAAGTTTTTGTAATCAGCATGAAGCTTTGCCTCATCTAATTCAGGTGTAGTATAACGCCGATAAGCTTCACGTACCGATCTACTTCGCATCACTTGATAAACTTCTTTTGGATCAAGCTTTTTGCCTTGCTTTGAAAAAGCTTCACAAAAAGCCTTGACCATTCCAGGATACGTATCATATAACGTTCCATCAAAGTCAAAAAAATAATTTTGATATTTCATGCTTTTGCCTACTTTACTTATTATCAGTATCAAAAATGATCGTTACAGGACCATCATTGACCAACTCTACTTGCATATCAGCACCAAAACTACCTGTTTTTACAGATACTCCTGTTTGAGCTAGCATTTCGTTAAAGAGTTCATAGTTCGCTTGAGCTTGCTCAGGAGCTTGGGCTTTGCTAAAGCTTGGACGATTTCCTTTTTTAGTGTCTGCGTATAAGGTAAATTGCGAGACTGAGAGGATCTCACCTTGAACTTGCTTGACATTTAAATTGAGTTTTCCATCTTCGTCGCTAAAGATCCGACAATTTACGATCTTTTTAACTAAATATTCGATCTCATCACGACTATCAGTCGCTGTAAAGCCGACTAACAAAACGAGTCCATGATCGATCTGCCCTACGACTTCGCCTGCGATCGAAACTTTAGCATTTTTACTTCTCTGTAATATTACGCGCATACTTTTCCCTTACCTCTTTTAGTGGATCGTTCTTTTCACAACATAAACATCAGGCACACGTTTGATCCCATCCATTACACGTTGTAGATGAACTTTATCTCGGATCCCGACAGTCACATCGATCGTGGCCATCTTATTATGGTCGATCCGTCCATTGATCGAATTCAACTGTTTAGTCGTATTGTTGATCGCTTGCAAGACGTCATTCAATAGACCTGAACGATTATAGCCTTGGATCTCAAGGTCAGTATCATAATGTGTTCTTGCATCTGGTAAAACATTCCAACTAACGTCGATCAACCGCGTCCCATTTTTTTCAGCATTTTTAACGTTTGGACAATCGATCCGATGAACTGAGACACCACGACCTTTGGTGATATAACCGACGATATCATCCCCAGGGATCGGACTGCAACAATGGCTCATGCGCACTAAGAGATTATCGATCCCCTCGATCAAAACGCCTTCTTCATGTTTTTTCTTTTTATCAGCAGAAACATTCTTGATCCCTTTATGATCTTCCAACAGTTCTTTTTCTTGTTGTTGTTTACGTTTTAACTCCTGCTCTTCGCGAATATCTTGCGTCAAGATATTGACGATCCCAGCTGGTTGTAACTCACCAAAGCCGATCGCAGCATACATATCATCTTCAGTCGAAATATGCCTTCTTTCTAAGACGCGGTCGATATTTTTAGCCGTCAAAACTTGATGAACAGCGTAGCCATCTTCTAAAAGAGCTGTCTCTAGAATATCTTTCCCACGATCGATATTTTGTAAACGATCTTGCTGTTTGAAAAAGCGTTTGACTTTATTTCGTGCCTTATTCGTATGCACTAAGTCAAGCCAATCACGGCTAGGTCCAGCTGAATTTTGCGAGGTCAAAATGTCAACGATATCACCATTTTTCACTTGATAATCAAGCGGGACGATCTTACCATTGACTTTAGCTCCTGTCGTATGATTTCCGATCTCAGTGTGGATCGAATACGCCATATCTAATGGACCAGCGCCCTTAGGTAATTCGAAAACATCACCTTTAGGAGTGAAAACATAGACTCGATCTGAAAAGAGATCTCCTTTGACACTTTCCATAAAATCATTAGCATCACTAGCTTCATTTTGCAATTCAATGATCTCTTTGAATAAATTTAACTTTTCACCAGTCGATGTTGCCTTGACACCATCTGTTTTCCCTTCTTTATAAGCCCAGTGAGCTGCAATACCATATTCAGCCACACGATGCATCTCTTCTGTTCTGATCTGGACTTCAAAGGGGGTCCCCTTCGGACCGATCAAAGTTGTGTGCAAAGACTGATACATATTAGCTTTTGGCATCGCGATATAGTCTTTGAAACGCCCTGGCATCGGTGTCCATTTTGTATGGATCGCCCCCAAAACAGCATAACAATCTTTGATCGACTTAACGATCACACGGATCGCTAAAAGATCATAGATCTGATTAAATTGTTTATGTTGATCGCGCATCTTGCGGTAAATAGAATAGATATGTTTTGGTCGACCATAGATCTCGCAATCAAGTTTTAGATCAGCGATCGCATCTTTGATCTCTTGGATCGCTTGGTTGATGTATTGCAAGCGTTCATCACGTCTTGAGTTCATTAAATGGACGATCCGATAGTATTGTTGTGGGTTCAAATAGCGTAAAGAAGTATCTTCTAATTCCCATTTGATCGTACTGATCCCCAAACGATCTGCTAATGGAGCATAGATCTCTAAAGTCTCATTTGCGATCCGTCGTTGCTTATCTGGACGTAAGTGCTTCAAAGTGCGCATATTATGCAAACGGTCAGCCAATTTAACAATGATCACTCGCAGATCTTTTGACATCGCAAGTAATAATTTACGGTGATTTTCAGCTAACTGCTCACGGTGAGATTTATACCGGATCTTACTGAGTTTGGTCACCCCATCAACGATCACTTCGATGTCTTTTCCAAATAATTCCCCAATATCAGCTAAAATAACTGGTGTATCTTCGACAACATCATGTAAAAAGCCCGCACTAACAGTTTCTGGATCCATCTTCAATTCAGCTAAGATCGCAGCCACTTGGATCGGATGAACGATATAAGGTTCACCTGACTTCCTAAATTGTTCACGGTGAACATAAGTAGCAAAATCGCAGGCTTTTTGCACGATCGCTACATGTTCTTCATTCATATACTCTTTACACTTATTGATCACATCTTCTGCGCTCCAGATCACGTCTTTTTCCATACTCGCACCACTGTTAAAAACAGCATTTCCTTTCCTATTTTTTTATCCATAAAGATGCAAGAGGCACTTTTTACCTTCGCAAAAAGTGCCTACTGTCTTAGCTACAATATGTTGTTAATCCCTGACCATACCGTAGGAAAAGCCAGCCAGCATCAAATATACTACGGCAAAATAGATCGCGTGACTATCAAAGAAAAAGTCACAGCCGATCGCATAACAAACTGGAAATAGAGCTAATAGCCATAATTTTTCAGCTCGTTTACCAGCGTAGATCCCCGTTGCGATCACATAGACGACATTTATCCCAAATAAAATGATCTCCATCATCGTGATCTCATCGACCCCAAACCAATTAAAAAAGATCGGGATCACAAAGCTAAACAGTAGCGCAAAGGCTAAATACCAAACAATACGTTGAAATGATAATTTACTTGCTTGCATCAATATTACCTACTTCATCAAATTATTAATTATATTTTACCTTAGTTCTAGCGCAAATGAAAGTGAAGACAATAGATAAAGAGGAGCCGTTTCAGCTCGCATGATCCGTGGTCCAAGCCCCGCACGGATATAGCCTCTTTCTTCTAACGCTGTTACTTCTTGAAAAGCTAAACCACCTTCAGGTCCAAAGATCACTTGCAGTTTAGGGCGTTTAGTTTCTTTGGGCGCTACTTTGATTTCTTTTAAGAGTGTCACTAAAGCTCCCTTTTCGCCTTCTTTAGCCGCCTCTTCGTAAGCGATCAGGCCTTTTTCATCTGCAGCTAATGTTAGCTCTTGGAGACTAGAAAGATACGCTACTGTCGGGATCGTTGTCCGATGTGATTGTTCGGCTGCTGCTAAAGCGATCTTTTCTAAACGAGCAAGCTTTTTCTTTTGCTTTTTATCATCCCACTTAGCAACAGAGTATTCACCTTTAAAGAAGACGAAGTGATCCGCACCTAATTCCGTACCTTTTTGAACGATAAATTCAGCTTTATCACCTTTGGAAAGACCACAAACGATCGTCGTTTCGACTGGAAGTTCTGTCAGTTGTTCAAATACTTCAACTTCTTTAGCTGTAGCCGCGGTTTTAGTGATCGCAGTCACTTCCATCAGATGAACTTTTTGATCAGCAGTGACAAGTTCAAAGTGATCACCGACTTTAGCTCGCATCACTACGATCGCATGTTTATAGATCTCTTTTGGTAATTCAAAATTTTTGACATCTAAAAGTTCAGTTTCAAAATAACGTTGCATTTCTTTTAATCCTCATCTTCACCTGGAACATGGCTGATAACTGCATACCAATCTTTCATATTCAAGATCTGGTCGACCACAAACCCATGCGCTGTTAATTTAGTTACGATCTGATCTTTTTTATCTTTGATGATCCCTGAAGTGATAAAGATCCCCCCAGGACGTAAGCAAGTCACTGCCTGTGGGATCAAAGGCTCAATGATCTCTGCCAAAATATTAGCCGTGATCAGATCGACTTTTTGATCGATCCCGCTTAAAAGATCGTTAGGGGCTAAGACGATATCTTTTGTCATCTGATTCAACTCAAAATTCTCTTTTGCTGCTGAAACAGCGACTTCATCTACATCGTAAGCAAAGATCGGTCCGACTCCTAAATAACGCGCTGCAATACTTAAAACACCAGAACCAGTTCCAACATCGATCAACGTTTCGCCTCCACGAATGACAGTTTCTAACGCTTGTAAAGCTAATCGGGTCGTTGGATGTGTCCCTGTTCCAAATGCTCTTCCGGGATCTAATACGATAACTTTTTCATCTTGGTCAACCGGTGTATACTCTTCCCAACTTGGTACGATCGTCAAATAACGTGTTAACCGTACTGGATGATAATATTTTTTCCAAACATCGATCCAGTTAGCGTCATCTAACGTAGCTAATTCAACTTTGGCTTGTCCTGGTTCAAGTCCAAATCGACTTAGATCCTTGATCTTTTGTTCGAGTTCACTTGTCAATTCATTCAATGGACTGTCTGCTTGAAAATAAGTAGCTAAAACTATATTATCAAGATCTTGTTCGTCTTCGATCTGGACTCCACCAGCTCCGTTTTCAAGCAAAAGGTTGATCACTGCTTCGCTTGCTTCATTTGTCGTTGTGATCGCTAATTTTATCCAATCCAATCGTTTCACATCCATTCATTAAAATTTTGGATAAGGTAACTGCCCGTTAGGCGTATGTTTTTTAGCATCTAAAATAAATTTTTCAAATTCAACATTTGACCAGGTGAGTTCAAAAACATCTGTCATTGAATCATTTAAGAAATCTAAAAGATCAGAACTTCCATTATCTAAAACAACTTGTAAATAACTAAAGAACGCTTTACCTTCTGCTAAAGTCCAACCTTTTTTACCAGCATACGGTAAACAAACTAAATAGTCTGTAGCCTCAAACTCGACCGGAGTCTCTTTTGAATATAATAAAATACTATCACTAAATGAGATGATCGGTTCTTCTGAACTGACCCCAGCGACATCTTCGATCACTTGGCCACTTTTATTTTCAGCATAAAAAGTCAATTCGATCTCAAAAAGTTTATGCTTTTTATCCCAAAAGACTTCGACTTGACCGTCAAAATCTAATTGTTCGCTTTCATCTTCTAGAAAAGTCAAAAGATCTATTTTTTCCATATATTCCACCTTCAACAGCATTTTTAGCTGAGCTCATTTGGTCGTTATCTTAAATTTAATTTAAAAATCATTATTATCCATTATAGCATACGTTTTTCTTGAAAAAAGCTAACTGTTGCCTAAAGTAATTTTTTGTCATCGCAGTTTTTACGGATGATTTATGTTTTTTATCAATATTTTATTAATTTTTTACCGATAAATAAGTACAAAATCAACAATTTCTGATAAACTAAAAGTATGAATTACTAACTTTCAACTAAATAGCTATTACTATGGTCACTGCGCCAAATATCCTATAGTGTCTGCTAGAAAGGCAAAATGTGGAGCCGATACTAGGAAGATCCAACATTTTATCAAATAAAGAATTTCACACAAAACAAAAGTCTCCCAGAAATTCTAAAGTTAGCTGGTGATCTAGTAGCGTCAAGCTTAAAGAAAATACCTTTAACGCCATCTCTAGCTATGTTGACAGTAGTAAATACTATTTAAGGAAGGAAAAGCTATATCACTTTCACAAACACGACCTACTATGTTTGTTCACATTTTATATAGTAAATGGTTTTAATATGGCAAAATGTAAAATGATCCTTGATCTTGATACTGGGATCGATGACGCGTTAGCGATCGCCTATGCACTTGCATCAGAAGAATGCGATCTGATCGGGATCGTTGGTTCTTACGGAAATATCCTTGTTGAAGATGGAGTCCAAAATAGTCTTGACTTACTTGAGTTGCTAGGTCGCCCTGATGTTCCGGTTTATACGGGTCTTTCCCATGCTTCAACTAAAGATAACTTTGAAGTTATGCCGATCAGCGCTTTGATCCACGGGAAAAACGGGATCGGTGAAGTTGAACTCAAAAAAGCTGACCGTACGCCCGAAACACTTCCAGGTGTTGATTTCTTGATCGAAGCTGCACACAAATATGGTAAAGATCTTGTGATCGTTCCAACTGGTCCATTGACAAACTTAGCCGCTGCGATCAAAAAAGATCCAACGATCGTTGATCTGATCGGAAAAGTCACCTTGATGGGTGGCGCTTTGACTGTCCCAGGTAACGTTTCACCAGTGACCGAAGCCAATATCAATCAAGATCCTGAAGCTGCCGATGAAGTTTTCCGTAGCAAACTACCATTGACGATGATCGGCTTAGACGTTACGACAAGGACTTTACTTACACCTAAAGAAACTCAACAATGGCGTGACTTAAAGACACTTTCAGGTGAAAAATATGCTGATTTGACTGACTACTATATCAATGCTTATAAAGTCGCTAATGCTCACCTTGCTGGATGTGCGCTTCACGATCCTTTAGCCGTAGCTGCTGCGATCGATCCAACCTTGGTGACAACGCTTGACTTAAATATGAAAGTCGATACCGAAGGACCTTATGCTGGTCGGACGATCGGCGATGAAACACGGATCAACGAACCTGCATTGACGACTAAAGCAGCTGTCAATGTTGATAAAGAACGTTTTGTAGCACGCTTTATGGAACGCTTGACAAAATTATTCAGTGAACACTAGTGCATCGAGGTGAAGCTGATGGTGATCCTTGGTATCTCACTTTATATTTTTTGGTTGCTTTTAGTTATCGTAAAATTTAGTGCTTTGCCCCGCGATCGAAGTTTTTCATATCAACAAGCCTTTTTTGGGACGCTCCTTTGGTATAAAAACTTTCGGAATTTACTTTTACTCTGTGCACTCTTTACTTTATTTATCTTTGCCCCTTTAAAAGTGATCTATTTACTTTTTTTGATCAGTTCAATCTTGATCTTTTTCATGGCTGCACGTAATTTTCGCTATTTGATCGCTAATCCGTGGGTCAGTTTAGCACTTTGTACAGTAAGTTTAGTTACTGGGGTCTTTGCGGGACTTTTTGTTTTTAGAACTTAAAAAATAAGACACCTAGACTAATTCGGTCTAGGTGTCTTATTTGGCGTATTTCTCAACCTAAATATGGATCTTCTGGAACAGAGACTAGTTCATTTGCAACTAAACGTTCAGCGATCTGAACTGTATTCCAGGCTGCTCCTTTCAGCAAGTTATCGGAAACGACCCACATATTAAAACTTCCGGGATTTTCATGATCAGCCCGTAAACGACCAACATAAGTTGCCCGTGAGCCTTCTGCCGTCAACGGTTGCGGATAGAGTTGTTGTTTGGGATCATCTTGGACCACCACTCCTGGAGCTACTTCTAAAAGCGCACGCAGATCTTTAACAGTCACATCAGGCGTTTTTGTTGTAAAATAAACTGATTCTCCGTGCCCGATCACAACTGGAACACGGACACATGTCGCAGTTACCTTTAATGTTGGATCATTCATCTCACCTGACATGATCTTTTTCGTTTCGTGGATCATCTTCCACTCTTCGTGAGTATATCCATCTTCTTCAAAAACATCGATCTGCGGTAAGAGATTGAAAGCTAGCGGATAATGCTTTGGTTCACTTTTGACAGGAAAGACTTCTCCGTGCATCTCTTGACCAGAAAGATAGTTACGGGCTTCTGTTTTCATCGCCTCTAAAGCCGATTGTCCTGCACCTGAAGCTGCTTGATAAGTTGAAACAATCACTTGTTTGAGTCCATATTTTTGACGGATCGGTTCTAACGCTACGACCATCTGGATCGTTGAACAATTTGGGTTAGCAATGATCCCACGATGCTCTTTCAAAGCTTCTTCATTAACTTCTGGTACGACTAACGGAACTTCTTTTTCCATGCGAAAAGCACTCGTATTATCAACACAAACAGCACCACGTTTGACTGCTTCGGGTAAAAGGCGCTTCGAAACAGCTCCGCCAGCCGAAGCTAAAACTAGGTCAACACCAGTAAATGCATCTGGTGTTGCTTCAGAAACTGCGATCTGTTGACCTTTGAAACGCAATTTTTTTCCGACTGAACGTTTTGAAGCCAGTAATTTAAGCTCTTTGACTGGGATCGTTGATTTTTCTAACTGTTCTAATAAGCGAGTCCCGACTGCACCGGTCGCTCCTAAGATCGCAACTGTATATTCTCTCATCTTTTTTCCTCTTTTACAAAATATTTTCTAAACCAACTACAAGCTGATCTAACTCTAAAACTTTTTCCAAAGCTACTTTGACACCACCCATAAATGAACTGCGCTCAAATGAATCTTGTCGGATCGTCAAAGCTTCACCTTTCCCACCAAACAAAACTTGCTCGTGAGCAACGTATCCTGGTAAACGAACTGAGTGGAGCTTGATCCCTTGATAATCTCCCCCGCGTACATTGGCAAGTGTTTCGACTTCGGTCGGCGCCCCTTGATGGTGGGGAAGACGATTTTTAGCGATCTCTTTAGCAGTACTCAATGCCGTCCCTGAAGGAGCATCCTTTTTATCTGCATGGTGCATTTCGATGATCTCAACATCAGGGAAATATTTCGCAGCTTCTTTTGCAAACTTCATCAAAAGGACCGCAGACATCCCAAAGTTAGGCGCGATCAATCCACCAAGACCTTTAGTCTGAGCTAATGCCTGTAGTGTCTGGACTTGCTCATCAGTCAGACCAGTCGTTCCGACAACCGGTGCCATCCCGTGTTCCAAAGCAAATGAAACATTTTCATAAACTGCCGTTGGTGTCGTAAAATCGACCCAGACATCGGCTTGACGCTCGATCTCCTCTAAATGCGAATAGATCTTGACTGTCTCTTTTAAATTATAACGAGCTCGATCTTTTTCAGATGCTTGTGGCGCATAAACTGCAACTAATTCAAATTCAGGTGTTTTTTCGATCAACTGCAAAACTTGTTGACCCATCGAACCAGAAAAACCGGCAACTAAGATCTTGACCATTTCACTTTACCTCTAATTCTAATGATAATTCATGTTCTAACGCATCTTTAGCTAAGCCTAAAGCTTGTGCTAAATTTGCTTTCTTTTCTTTGTTTAAAGCTAGTAACGGCAAACGTAACCCGCCAACGGCAAAACCTTGGGCTTTTAAAACAGCTTTGACTGGGCTAGGAGAAGGGTACATGAACAACGCTTGCATCTTAGGTAAGAGCTTTTCTTGTAAGCTTTTTGCTTTAGCGACTTCACCTGTTGCCAATAAGCGATACATCTTAGTCATCTCTTTACCATAAATATGGGCTGCTACTGAAATAACTCCTGTTGCACCTAATTCTTTAGCCGCTAATGCCTGAGCATCTTCACCAGTAAAAACTACAAAGTCTTCTGTCTTCTCTAAAATATAACGTAGATCTTCTAACGGACCACATTGCTTGATCCCGACGATCTTTTCAAGTTGAGCAAGTTCCACGATCGTTTCTTTTTCCATCTTAACGCCTGTTCGTCCTGGAATATTATAAATAATGATCGGTAATTTACTATGTTCATTCAAATACTCAAAGTGCGCTTTCATACCATCTTGGTCTGGCTTATTATAGTAAGGCACAACGACTAAAGCGTAATCGATCCGTTCGATCTGGGCAACTTCATTGATAAATTCCAGGGTCGCTTGCGTATTGTTAGTACCACAGCCCGCGATCACTGGTAGATCTGCAGGTACAAACTGACTAAACTTTTGATACAACGTCAACTTCTCTGCATGCGTCAACGTTGGGGTCTCACCTGTCGTTCCTCCGATCACAAATCCTTGGCTCCCAGTTTGAACTAAATGTTTGGTCAAATGTTTTAAAACTGTTAGATCAAGGTGATTTTGACTGTCAAATGGTGTCACTAAGGCGGTGATGATCTCTGCTTGATTTAATTCCAACTGTTACACTTCCTTTGCTTGCATTCTTGCTTCTAAAAAGCCACTGATCGCAATGACGCCTTTAGCTAGCGCGGTTTGGTCTGGGGCTAAATGCGCACTATGTAACGAAGCTTTCGCATTTACACCTAACCAAAACATCGTTCCAGGGATCTTAGAAAGTAGGTAGCCAAAATCCTCGCCTGTCATTTTGGGTGTTGTCTCAATAAATTCGAGTGTTGGTGTTTTTTTAGCATATTCGATCAAAAAGCGCGTCAATTTCTCATCATTTTCAACGGGTAAATAGCCTCCTTGTTCAAGCCGCAGGTCTAATTTAGCTTCAAAACTTTGCGCGATCCCTTCAGCTAAAATTTTTAAACGTCTTTGTAGCAAGGTGATCATCTCTTGGGTCATTCCTCTGATCGTACCTTTGATCTGAGCTTCACCAGCGATCACATTTCTGATCGTTCCAGCTTTTAGTTCCCCAAAAGTCAAGACCCCCCCTTGGGTCGGATCAACATTTCTAGCTACGATCGTTTGCGCAGCCACGATCAATTCACTTGCACAAACGACCATATCATTTGCCTTTTGTGGATAGGCTGCATGACCACCTTTGCCAGTCAAAGTGATATCAACTTCAGTCGTGCCTGCAAAAAGCGTGCCTAAATTGCACCCGATCGCACCAGCTGGTAGTTCAGGCGCATCATGTAGACCATAAAATTCATCAGGTCGCCACTTACCTTGAAAAATGCCAGCTTCATAAGCTAGTTTACCCCCATTTTTACTTTCTTCTGCTGGTTGAAAAAAGAAAAGCATATTATCTTTAGGTCTTTTTTCTGCAAAATGCGCTAAAAGTCCTAAAGCAACTGTCATATGCACATCGTGACCACAAGCATGCATTACCCCTGGATGAAGCGACGCATACGCTAATCCTGTTTTTTCTTCAACTGGTAAAGCATCGATATCGGCCCGGTAGCCGATCGTCCTTTCAGGATCAAACCCTTTGACTAAAACTAAAAGCGCGGTTGGCAAAACTTCTGGCTCATAGATCTCTAAAAAGCTTTGGTCAAATGAGCGAATGACTTTAGTTAAATAAGCTTTTGTCTGATACTCTTCTAGCGCTAATTCTGGTATTTGATGAAGATCTTGATAGATCTGCCTTAGCTGTTTTTCTGTTAATCCCATCGACTCACAACTTTCTCAAATCTTCTTCAAGACCAGTCTTTTCCTTTATCTTTTCATCAGTATATTTGACAAAGGTCGCCGGCACCCCAGCTACGACACTATAAGGTTCGACGTCTTTAGTTACGATCGCACCTGCGGCTACGACAGCACCTTTGCCGACTCTGACACCTTCTAAAACGACTGCATTAGCGCCGATCAAAACATCATCTTCGATCACAACTGGTGTGGCAGAAGCTGGCTCAACGACACCAGCTAAAACAGTACCTGCGCCGATATGACAGTTTTTGCCGACTAAAGCACGACCTCCTAAGATCGCTCCCATATCGATCATTGTGCCTGCTCCGATCTCAGCGCCGATATTGATCACTGCACCCATCATGATCACTGCATTATCTCCGATCACGACTTGATCTCTGATCAATGCCCCTGGTTCGATCCGTGCATTGATGTTTTTTTGGTCTAATAATGGTACAGCCGAATTGCGCGCTAAGACTTCAACTTCTTGCTCTGTGATCAGAGCTTGATTGGCTGTCAAAAATGGCCCTAGAACTTTCCAATCACCAAATAAGATCGCACTCTTATCAGTGCCAAACATTTTAACATCTTGCGGAAGTTCAAGTTGCGCTAAGTCACCGTTCACATAAGCTTTGACTGGCGTCTTTTTTTCAGCATTTGCAATAAAATCAATGATCTCTTGGGCATTTAAATTTGTCATTTCCTTAAAACCTCATTTCATTATTTATAGGGAAGATCTAATGCTAGTAGATCAGCATACGTTTCGCGTTTGATCACTAACTTATCTTTTCCATCTTCTACAAAAACAACTGCAGGACGAGGATTACGATTATAATTTGAAGCCATCGCATACCCGTAAGCCCCTGTTGCAAGTAAAGCGACGATATCACCTGGCTTTGTTTCAGGTAGCGCAGCTTTTGCTACCAAAATATCACCTGATTCGCAATATTTACCAGCTAAACGCACTGTCGTTGTCGCAGTTTTTAACGGATCATTAGCTAAGACCGCTGTATATTTAGCTTGATATAATGCAGGTCGGATATTATCACCCATCCCACCATCAACAGCAAGATATGATAAGTGATCAGGAAGATCTTTGCGTGAGCCAACTGTATATAAGCTATACCCGGCTGGGCCTACGATCGAACGTCCTGGCTCGATCCAGATTTCAGGCACTTCCATTTGAAATTCGTTCGCCTTTTGCTTGATCACTTTTACGATCTGTTCAACAAATTTTTCAGGGGCTAATGGCGTATCTTCAGCTGTATACTTGATCCCAAAGCCACCACCAACATTGATGACTTTTGCAACGTAACCGTATTTTTGAGTCCAAGCATGGGCAACTTCCATCAGCTTTTGACCAACTAATTCAAAACCACCAACTTCAAAGATCTGCGAACCGATATGGGCATGAAGTCCTAAAACTTCGATCTGCTCAAGTTTTAAGAGTTCTTCTAAAGCTTGATCTGCTTGCCCAGAAGCAAGATCAAAGCCAAATTTACTATCGACTTGACCAGTTTGATCGTATTCATGCGTATGTGCTGAGATCCCAGGTGTCACTCGCAAAATAACTTTAGCGGTCGCCTTTTGTTCTTGCAAGACTTGCTTTAAAAGTTCGATCTCATAAAAATTATCAACGATGATGGCCCCAACACCAGCTTTGACTGCAAATTCTAGTTCTGCCATTGATTTATTATTCCCATGAAAACTGATCTTTTCCGCCGGAAAACCTGCTTTTAGAGCTGTTGCTAGCTCGCCTCCAGAAACAACATCTGTATGACAATCTAACTCTGCGATCACTTGATAGATCGCCAGTGCACAAAAGGCTTTACTTGCATAGCTCACCTCGTATGCTACTCCTTGTTCTTCAAAAACTTGTTTGAAACGTTTGATCTGCTCTTTGATCGAAGCGACATCGTAAACGACAAGTGGCGTTTGATATTTATGGGCTAAAGCCACAGCATCAACCCCTCCAATAGTTAAATGTCCTGTCTTACCTGTCGTGATCGTCATAAAATCCCCACCTTGTTCTCGTATTAAAAAAGGATCTTCTTAGTCCTATCGCCTAAAAAGATCCTTGCTGAATAAGTGCAAAAATTCAATTTGATCGATAGCACTCCGCAACTGTTGACTAAGTTGCGACAGTCCGTAGTCTCTTAAACTACGCCCCAGTTCAAATGATCTATAAATCATCTAAACTTCGGCGACTTTCCCTTTCAGAATGCCCTCAAATGCTGTTATAGCAGCTAAAGCACCGTACTCTTGTCAGTCGCGCCTCTTCGATTTAACATAATATTATAATCTTTCGGTAATATAGTCAAGGATTTTTAATGTTTTTTTGAAACACATTTCGAGCGAAGAATACTAATAAATTTTGTTAAAAAACTTTAGCCAGATTTTTTTATTTAGTGATTGTCTTAAATATCGACTTTTGTTAGTATTGATTTAATAAAAAAATTTACAAAAACGTTAGATGAGAATTAAACGAAAGGAACGAAGTTTATGCGTCTTCAAAAAGTTCATGGTTCACAAAATAGTTTCTTTATTCTCGATCAAACTTTGCTTAAGCAACCTTTGACTGAGCAAGAATTGATCGCATTAACTAAGAAATTAACTGCTACGAATACGGGGATCTTAGGCGGAGCTGACGGTGTCTTATGCATCGAAGCGCCTACAAGCAAAAATGCTCTTGCCAAAATGCGAGTGATCAATACAGATGGTAGTGAAGCATCGATGTGTGGCAATGGTTTGCGTACTGTCGCACGTTATTTAGCTGACAAATATCAGCGCGAGCATTTTTTAGTCGAGACATTGCAAGCTGACCTAGCTGTTAGTAAAGAACCTGAACTAGCCCCCGATGTCCCAGCCTTTGGAGTCGAGATCTCACCGATCCATTTTGAGAAGCATTATCTTCCATTTGATAACTTAGGGGCAGACAAGATCATTGATCGTCCCCTGCGAGAATTTGACCCTAGCGCAAAGATCCGCTTTTCGATCTTAGCTGTCCCTAATCCGCATTTGATCGGGTTTGTGCCTGATATCAAAGCATCAGCTACTCTATTAGAACAGCTCGGACAGAAATTGAACCGTCCTAACCCATATTTTACTGATGGCGTCAATGTTAATTTTGCTGAGGTCTTAGGCCCTAAAAAACTTTTCGTGCGTACTTACGAACGTGGCGTAGGTTTTACAAATGCTTGTGGAACAGGTATGTCAGCAACAAGTTTAGCCTTTCATCTTAGCTTTCCAGAACTTTGCCCATTAAACGAGGAGATCACCGTTTTTAATCCTGGTGGGATGGTCAAAACAAAAGTGAGCCAAACAGAGGGAATTTATAAATTACAACTTATCGGAAATGCAACTGTCACTCATCTGATCGATGTCGATGAGCAAGCACTCTATCAAAACGATGTTACCTCAAAAAACTGTACGATCACTGAAACAAGTGAACAAGCAGCTTACTTAGATTTTATTCAGAGATCATAGTACAAAAAAAGAGGCTGTGACATAAGTAGTCTCTATAAGAGAAAAGTATCTCAGAAATCGAAAATTTGATTTCTGAGATACTTTTTCTTTACGTATTTTGTTTATCTTGGTCACTACTGTGACTAATTTGTTGATATTCATTGCCAAAACTACAATGCCCATTTCCTTTTCGACTCTTTCGCTCCCCCTAACTGAGAATCGGTTGAATCCCAAAGAAGCCTTCAATCTTCCAAAAACAGGTTCAACATCAATTTTGCGCCGTGCATAGATTGATCCAGTATTAGAAGATGAAAGTAAAGCTCGTTGTTGTGCTTTAAAATATTCCCAGGCATTATTGACCATGATCTTCCTTACGTGTCCACTTTTAGTTAAGGCTCGGGGATCTATCAAATGATCATCATCAAATTTTTCAGCAGTATATACTTTAAAATCTCTAGTAAATCCATACTTATCAGTTCTTTTAGAATAGTTTGAAAAATTGAATCTAACACCGTTAAGGTCTAAATAATAGTCATCTTTTTCATTATAAGACCAATTCATGATTTTATGATCATCAGTTTTCCATTTGCGACTATTCTCTTTGAGCATTGTCCCATAAGGGATCAAAACGGTGCGATCACCGTAATTATCGTCACAAAAACGATAATTACTCTCAGAACCATACCCAGCATCAGCAACGATAGTTGAACCAAGTACGCCATTGTCATTCAAATGGTCAATAAAAGTAGGAAGCGTTCTTGTATCAGTTGGATTAGCAAATAACTTATACCCGGTAATAAACTGGTTACTAGTAGCAATTTGAAGATTATAAGCAGGTTTTAGTTGTCCGTTTAACATTGGATCTTCTTTTACACGCATAAAAGTAGCATCATGGTCAGTTTTAGAGTAACTATTTCGTTCTCTAAGGATGTCTTTTTGTTTTTGGTGATTTTGCATTTTTTCTTTACGCGTTAATAGTTTTTTGTAGGTTGCCTTTAATTTTCGACGTTCTTGTTTCGCAGGGTTCGGCGATACTTGTCTAGTTTCTTCGACTTTTTGATCTAAAGCAACTAGATAATCTTCAAACTTGGCAATTATTACATCTAATGCTTCCAAAGTCAGGTCAGATCCTTTGGGGATCTTTCCGATAACTTTAGCTTCGTGGAGCTCGCCTAAAAGTTCAACAACTTTTTGACGATTGAGCTCATCAAAACGAACGACATTTTTCTTCCAGACAAAAGAATACTTATTAGCATCCGCAAGGATCTTCGTACCGTCAATGAAAGAAATGTCATCAATCAGATTATGTTTTTTTAGAAAAGCTGTCAATTTAGTTAAACTCTCTTGTGTTAAGGTAGCTAACTCATCAGAGATCCGAAAACGACAAATAGTTCGATAAGAAGGGACTTGATCAGCGATCAACCAACCAGCAGGCTTATTTTCGCGAGCAAATCTCTCAATTTTTCGACTACTAAAGATACCATAGCTATAAGCAAGTAAAGTGAGCTTTAGCATAGCAGCTAGATCATATTCACGAGGGCGTCCAAATTGATAGTTATACTTGAGTTCTAAACTTTCAACAAGTTCATTGATGTAGAGAGCTGGATGATTTTTTTCAGGAATATATTCTAAAGAGATGTTCAAAATAGTCTGATTAATGTTATAATGACTGTGTATCATTTTATGTTATCCTTTCGAGGGTAATTGTGAGGTAGCCGGGCGTGGCTACCTTTTTTCTTTGATTATAATTCAAAAGCTGGATATATGAAACACGAAGGTTTCCATACATCCAGCTTTATTTTGTAGACTTATGTCACAGCCTCTTTTTGGCTTAATTATTTGACTTCGAGGATCTTAACTTGCATCTCGCCACCAGGTGTTTCAACTGTGACGAGGTCACCAACTTTATGCCCCACTAAACTTTGCGCGATCGGAGATTCATTTGAGATCTTACCTGCAAACGGATCTGCTTCAGCTGCCCCAACGATCTGATAAGTCTCAGGTTCATCGTCATCTTCTTGGAAAACAACTGTTTTACCGATCGCAACTTCATCTGCTGCGATCGAGCCGTTATCGATGATCTCTGCATGGTTCAACATATTTGTAACTTCTTTGATCCGTCCTTCAAGCATCGACTGTTCATTTTTAGCAGCTTCATATTCAGAATTTTCTGAAAGATCCCCAAAAGAACGTGCGATCTTGATACGTTCGATGATCTCTGCTCGTTTAGTTGTACGTAATTCTTCTAATTCTACTTCGAGTTTTTCTTTACCTTCCAATGTCATTGGAAATGTTTTTTCTTCAGCCATTCTTACACCCCATTAAAATTATTGGATCTTGTGTTTAAATTATAACACAGCCCGACTATTTTGCTTCATTTTTGCGAATGATATCTCTGACCTTTGTAACTAAAAGGTCGATCGCAACTTGGTTTTCGCCACCTTCAGGCACAATAATATCAGCATAACGCTTCGACGGTTCGATAAATTGATGATACATCGGTTTGACCGTATCTAAGTATTGATCGATCACTGACTGTAAAGTCCGTCCTCGTTCTTCGATATCTCGTTGGATCCGACGAATGATCCGGATATCATCGTCTGTATCAACAAAGATCTTGATATCCATTAGATCACGCAAGCGTGCATCATTTAAAGTCAAGATCCCTTCAACGATGATCACTTCGCGTGGTTCTTGAACAACGACTTCTTTACTACGTGTATGAGCCGCATAGTCATAAACAGGGATCTCGATCGTTTTCCATTCTAAAAGATCTTCTAATTGTTCGATCAAGAGATCTGTATCAAATGCATTTGGGTGATCGTAGTTGACTTTTGTGCGTTCTTCAAATGGAACATCATCTTGACTTTTGTAATAGGAATCTTCTTGCAACATCATCAAAGAGTGGCCGTGCAATTGGTCAAAGATCGCACGTGAAACAGAAGTTTTCCCGCTCCCTGAACCTCCAGTTACTCCAATGATGATCGGACGAGGACGTTTATTTGCTTGTGCCATGAATGTAATTCTCCTTAAAATTATTGATTATCTTTTTCAAGTTCTTTAGTTAGTTCTTGGTGTTCAGCATAAGTTTTTGAGAAGTAAACTTTGCCAGTCTTCATATTGGCGATAAAGTAAAGATAGCCTTTATCTTTATCAATAGGATCTAGCACAGCTTTGACGGAAGCGATACTTGGATTATTGAACGGTCCAGGACCCATGCCTTCATTTTTATAAAGATTATATGGCGAATCAACTTCAAGATCCTTATAAGTAACATTTTGTTTGTGCTTTCCAAGCGCATATAAGACTGAAATATCCGACTGGATCTTCATATTCTTCTCTAACCGATTCTCAAAAACACCTGCGATCTTATAACGATCTTTAGTAGTCACGCCTTCACGTTCAACTAACGAAGCAAGTGTCAATACTTGTTGGACCGTATAGTTTTTTTCTTTGATCTTTGTATAATACGGTGTCAGCATTTCATTTGTTTTAGCCACCATCTGTTCGACTAATTGCTTTAAAGTCTCATTTTTTTGGACAGCATACGTAGCTGGGTAAAGATAACCTTCTAAACGGTATCGGACATCTTTAGCCTCAAGTGCTGAAGTCAAAAGTTCAGGATATTTCGCTTTTAATTCATTCAAAAAGCTTTCATCATTGACTAAAGCTAAAAAATCTTGCTTTTTGAATTTTGTCGTTTGAGCGATCACATCACCGATCTCATCGATCGTGACCCCTTCTTTGACTAGAACTTTCCCTGAACTCAGCGGTTGACTTGCACCACCTTTTTGCAGTTCTTTGGCGATCGTTGCTAAACTCATCGAAGGTTTTAATTCATAATAACCCGCTTTAAAACTGGCAAGCTTATTTGTTCTGACATAGTAATCAAAGACAAAACCACTTTTGATCACTTTCTTTTCTTCAAGGATCGCCCCGATCTGTTTATTTGTACTACCGACTGGGATCTTTACCTCGATCTGCTTATTTGAGTTTCTATCTAAAGGCTGTAAAGCAGTTTTAACATAGTTATAACCAAAAGCCCCCACTAAAACGACCAACACTGCGATCAAAGCGATCACACCAATAATGATCTTTTTAGCTACAGGCTTCTTTTGATCGTTATCTTTCTTATCCAAAATATCACCTATCTTACTATATTTTCGCATAGACTTACTTGGACGAACTGATCTATGTAAGAATATAGCTTCCTTTCCTAAATTATTACGAACGATCTAAAAGCATCTCACCAACTTATTTATGTATAACTTTAGCATTTTAGATCCGCTTAAATTTACTTATAATATGCTCTTTATTAATCACTCCTTGAACTCTATCCCTACCATTATATAAGTCTAGTTCATTAAATGCAACACGTTCTCATAACAAAAAAGACCAAGAATACTATTTTCTCGGTCTTTTTGAGTATTAACGAATATCAACGTTATATTCTTCGATCAATTTAGCTTGAACTTTTTCAAAGGCTTTTGTGACGACCTCATCTTGTAAAGTCCCATTTGGATCGGAGTAAACTAATGTATAAGCTAAAGATTTGAAACCTTCTGTGATATGTTCGCCCTCATAAAGGTCAAACAATTTGACATCAGTCAAGTAGCTTCCACCATTTTGTTTGATGCAGTCGATTAATTGTTGATTTGTTACACTATCAGCTACAGCTAAGGCAATATCACGCGTGACTGATGGGTATTTTGAGATCGGCGTATAAACTTCAGTTTGTTTAGGTAAAGCGATCACTTTTGTTAAGTTTAATTCAAAGACATAGACTCTTTGCTTAAATTTATATTCTTTTTGGATCACAGGGTGGATCTCACCTAAAAAGCCGATCACTTCACCATTGACTACGATCTCCGCTGTTCTGCCTGGATGCATCTCAGGATAAGTTGTTGTTGCCTTGTAAGTGACATCTTTAAGACCAAGCGTTGCCAATAAGTTGGCCACGATCCCTTTAACATAGTAGAAATCAACGACCACCTTCGCTTCGTTCCAAGCTTGCGGACGCACAAGTCCCGTTAAAACTCCAGCTAAATGCTCGATCTCAGTTGGACGAACCTCATCGTCTTTGCGTACAAAAACACGGCCTTGTTCATAAAGGAAAACATCGTTTACACTCCGTGAAGCATTATAAAAAACATCGTCTAAGAGACCTGAAACTAAATTCATCCGTGCAGTCGTATGTTCACTACTCATTGGTAGATCTAATTTAGTTGGTCGCCCTTTTTCCAAAGCAAAACGTGTTGCTTTTTCGGTCGTCGTCAAGCTATACGAGATCGCCTGATCTAAACCACTTGCCTCTAAGATCTGGCGTGCATCTCGAATCAGCTTTTGAGCTGGCGTATAACTTCCTGGCGTGGCTTTCCCAGCTGGTAAAGTTGTTGGTAAATTATCATAACCATAGATCCGCGCAACTTCCTCGACTAGATCTGCTTCGATCGTGATATCCCAGCGTCGAGTCGGAACTAAAACAAGAATATCAGCTTCTTTTGCTTTTGTCTCAAAACCTAAACGTGCAAAGATCTGACAAATATCCTCTGGCGTCAACTCTGTTCCTAAGACTTTATTGATATGTGCAGAACTCGTTTTGATCGTAACTTCTTTCGGTTTAGTTTCAGCTCCAATAGCAGTTCCACTAACAACTTGCCCTTCACCTAAGTCGGCGATCATTTGTGCGGCAGCGTCTAAAGCCTCTTGAACTGCGCCTTGATCGATCCCACGTTCAAAACGCATCGAAGCTTCTGAGTGGAGATTTTCACGGCGTGATGTTTTCCGAATATGGTGTCCATTAAAAACGGCAGCTTCCAAAGCAACTGTCGTCGTCTGTTCACTGATCTCGGTCTCAAGCCCACCCATCGTTCCAGCTAAGGCAACTGGAACATCATTACTTGTGATCACGATATCTTCTGTTTGTAACGTGCGCTTTTCACCATCTAAAGTCGTTAAAACTTCACCTGCTCGCGCTAAGCGCACTGTTAGTTCTTTAGCAGGAAGTTTAGCTTGATCAAAAGCATGTAATGGTTGTCCATAATCTAATAAAATATAATTTGTCACGTCAACGATATTATTGATCGGACGGATCCCTGCATTCCATAAACGAGTCTGTAACCAAAGCGGGCTTTCTTTGACTGTGACATTTTTGATCGTTCTGATCAAATACGTTGGTGCTAAAGCTGGATCAGCTGTAACAGTTAATTCATCAGTTACAGTCGTTGTTTGATCTTCTATTACGGTCGGATGCGTCAAAGTCACTTCGCGATCATAGATCGCAGCGATCTCATGTGCAGCACCACGCATGCTCAAAAGATCACCACGGTTTGGTGTAATATCTAGATCGATCACAGTCTCATCCATGCCAAGATAATCAAAGACAGCATCTCCTGGCTTAGCATCAGCTGGTAGAACGTAGATCCCATCAGCAAATTCTTTTGGAACGACACTTTCAGAAAAACCTAATTCTTGTAAAGCACAGATCATACCTTCGGAAACTTCACCACGCATTTTTCCGCGCTTGATCTTAACATTTCCTGCGATCCGTGAATTTGGTAAAGCAACGATCACCTTTTGATCAGCTTTGATATTTGGAGCACCACAGACGATCTGAAGCGGTTCTTCTTCCCCAACATCAACTTGGCAAATATGCAAATGATCAGAATTAGGGTGATCTTTTACTTCTAGTGTGTGGCCAACTACGATCTTCTTTAGCCCGTCAGCTAAGCGTGTCGTACTAGCAACTTCGACTGCTGTCCTTTCGATTTTTTCTGATAGTGCGATCGGATCAAGATCTGCTACCGGAACATATTCATTTAACCATTTTGTTGAAACTTTCATGGATTACTATCCTTTCTGAGAAAATTGTTCTAAAAAGCGCACATCGTTCAAGTAAAACTCGCGAATGTCATCAACGCCATATTTTAACATCGCAAAGCGGTCTGGTCCTAGACCAAAGGCAAAGCCTCCATAAACTTCGGGATCGATCCCTGCCATCTTTAAGACATTTGGATGGACCATCCCTGCTCCAAGAACTTCGATCCACCCTGAGTTTTTGCAGACATAACAACCTGCTCCACCACATTTAAAACAAGAAACATCAACTTCAACGGATGGTTCAGTAAACGGGAAATAACTTGGACGCAAACGGATCTCACGTTCAGCCCCAAAGACTTTTTTCGCGATCAATTCAAGGGTTCCTTTCAGATCGCCCATCGTAATATTTTTATCGATCACAAGGCCTTCGATCTGGTGAAATTGATGCGAGTGTGTAGCATCATCCGTATCGCGTCGGTAAACTTTCCCTGGCGAGATCATTTTGAGCGGGCCTTGAGCAAAATCATGAACTTCCATCGTCCGTGCTTGGACAGGCGAAGTTTGCGTCCGCATCAAAAGTTGTTTAGTGATATAAAATGTATCTTGCATATCCCGTGCAGGGTGATCAGCAGGTAGGTTCAGCATTTCAAAATTATAGTGATCTTCTTCAACTTCAGGACCATCGACAACTTGGAAGCCCATCCCTAAAAAGAGCTTTTCGATCTCATCGATCACTTGAACTAAAACATGTGGTGTGCCTAACTTTACTTCTGTTGCCGGCAAGGTCACATCAAGTGTCTCACTTGCTAAACGTTTAGCTAATTTCTTTTCTTCCAGTTCTTCGTGTTTTTTAGTGATCGCTTCTGTCAACTCATCTCTGATCTTATTAGCAAAACTCCCAACTTTCGGGCGTTCTTCGGCACTTAGATCGCGCATACCACGTAAAACTTCAGTGATCGAGCCTTTTTTTCCTAATAATTTGACCCGGACATCGTTGATGTGGTTGCTATTTTCAGCCTGTTTGATCTCTTCTAGACCATTCTTCTTGATCTCTTCAAGTTTTTCCTTCAGGTTCACAGTCATCGTTCCTTTCGAGCTTAACTTATTTTCAACGCAAAATAAAAAGCCCCTCCCTAAAAAGGGACGAGGCTTCGCGGTACCACCCTTGTTCTGTTGATCTAACAGCACTTTTCCATGATAAAACGGTCATGAACCGATCTGTTATTCATCTTACTAGAATCCCAACAGCAACTCAGGAAGTGAAATTCAATCATCAAAGCGAGCGAGCTTTTCCAGTTACCAGCTCTTCCCTGACTCGTTTGCTGACCTACTATTTTCCGTCTACGTCTTTATTAACTATACAGTTCAGTTTAAGCGTAGCCTAAAGATTAGTCAAGCGTTAATTACAATCTTCTAAAGAATACCACTTTTCTGACCAAATATGGATATCTTGCATAATATCCCTTAGATCTTCACCTCGAACTGTTAATTGATAAACAGCCCGAGCACTATTTTCTGGTGTGATCCTTTCAACAAGATCTTCTTTTTCAAGCTCTTTTAAGCGTTCAACTAACACACGATCGCTACACTTTTCGACTTTTTGTGCTAATTCCTTAAAGCGCTGTGGTCCTTCATTTAATAAAACTTCAATGATCAAACCATTCCATTTTTTGCCTAAGATCCCAAATGTTTTTTGAAACTTAGGACAGACTTTAAAACTTACCTTTGTTTCACTCACTAGTCTCTACCCCTCTTCTAAAAAATATTACTAAAAAGACCCGCACTGATGAAATGCGGGTCATATACTATGCAATCATAGTGCTCACCACTATTTTACACTATTCACTTACTTTAGCAAAGCCTAGAACTTGTTTTAGCGAACTTAAAAGTTTGAGTGAGAGATGGTGACTATACTCCTCTGTTGCAAGTTGCTTATCAACAAGCGTGACGATATAACCTTCAGCATACTTTGGTGGACAAGTCGTTGCCCCCCACATATGCTTGATGATGATATCTTTTTCTTTTGGTGTCAATGTCGTTAACTTTTCAGCGTTTCGCACAGCAATCCGTGGATGGATCCACGCATGCGTCCCCCGATCAAACTTTGTCACACGCCAGTCATAATAAAATAAGTCATGCAAAAGTCCAGCTCGAGCTGTTGCCTTTGCGTCCAAATGAAATCTTTTAGCGATCAAATAGCTTTCATAGGACACAGCGATACAATGTTCCAGTCGAGTTGAAAAATGGTGTTGGGTATAGTCCGCCAAGCGTTTTACTTCTGGTTTTTCCAATAACTCACCGACATAACTCATATACTCTTCATCATTTTGCCATAGGTCTCTTTTCATCTACGCTGGATCCCTTCCTTTACTGATTTGACATGAGCTAAAAAACTTCTTCTCACCTTTAATATTACTATTTTATACCATAAAAGCAATCTTTGTACTCAGAAATCCGTAAAATTAAATACAAATTTAAAAAAAGCAATTTTTATGGAAAGTAATAGCTCTTAAGCGAACAAATGTGCTATAATTTAGTAGAACATACATTCGAAAGGATCAATGTACTTATGGATAAAAATGAACTTTTAGCGTATATCGAAGAAAATAGCGACATTTTAACTAAGTTTTATGACAAAGCTTTTGCTTATCAAACAGCTAAAAACGACGACCGTCCCGCCGCTCGCCGTTGGAATGAACGTCGTGTCGAACGGGCGACAGAAGATATGCTAGCAACTTTTTCTGCAAACATCTATGATAAGCTCAACGGAGCGCTCAAAGGTAAAAGCGAAGAAAAATGGCTTGAATATATCGAAAGTTATGAGATCTTAGATCAACTAAGTGAAGCCGTGATCGAACTTGAATTTGAATAAAGTAAAAAAAGAGGCTGTGACATAAGTAGTTTTTAGTATCATATATATTAATAAAAACTACCGCTAAAGAATTACTATTCGTTGTTTAGTTGTTACTTGGTCCTGTAAAGTCCTAAAACTAGTATTTTCAGAATAAAGAAAGGCATCTTCAAAATTCTAACATTCGAAATTTGAAGATGTCTTTTTACTTATATCACAGCCTCAAAAAAAAGCCCTCGCACATGCAAGGGCTCTTGACAATTATTTAACTTGTGACATAACTTCTTCAACAAAGTTGTCGGCTTTCTTTTCGATACCTTCACCAACTTCGTAACGGATAAATGATTTGACTTTACCGTCTTTAGAAGCAACGAATTTTGCAACTGTCAAGTCTGGATCTTTGACAAATGCTTGGTCATCTAAAGCAACTTCAGCAAAGAATTTGTTCAAACGGCCAGCAACCATCTTTTCGATGATGTTTTCTGGCTTACCTTCGTTTTTAGCTTCTTCAGTCAAAACTGCTTTTTCATGTTCTACTTCACTAGCAGGAACTTCATCGCGGTTTACATATTTAGGGTTGATCGCAGCAACGTGCATTGCAACGTCTTTAGCAACAGCTTCGTCAGCACCTTCAACAACTGTTAACACAGCGATCTTACCACCCATGTGTAAGTATGCACCAAAGTTTTCGTTGTCAGCTTTGTCAACTAATTCAAAACGGCGTAAAGTGATCTTTTCACCGATAACTTGTGTTGCTTCGATGATCTCATCTTGCACTGTCCCTTTGTCTGTCTTGATAGCTAAAGCAGCTTCAAGGTCAGCTGGCTTGTTTTCAGCGATCAATTTAGCGATACGCTTAACAAGATCTTTGAATTGTTGGTTTTGAGCAACGAAGTCAGTTTCAGCATTGATCTCAACGACAGCCGCTGTGTTACCAACGATCTCAACGTCTGCTAAGCCTTCAGCTGCAACACGGTCGCTCTTCTTAGCAGCCTTTGCCATCCCTTTTTCACGTAAGAAATCAATAGCTTTGTCCATGTCACCATCAACAGCAACTAAAGCTTTCTTAGCGTCCATCATACCAACGCCAGTTTTTTCACGTAATTCTTTTACTTGAGCAGCAGTAACTTTTGCCATAGCCTAGTGGCCTCCTTAAAGTAATATTATTTTAAAAAAGACTGTCTCAAGGACTAAGGCCAAAATGCCTACCTAACCTGAGACAGCCTAAGTTTATTAACTATTCAGCATCTGTATCGTTGTTACCTTCAACAACTTCAACGATCTCTTCGATTGATTCTACTTCTTCATCGTTAGCGTTGAATGTTTCTTCTGAAACAGGAGCATCATCTTCACCTTGACGACCTTCGATGATTGCATCTGCCATCTTAGATGTGATCAAACGAACGGCACGGATAGCGTCATCGTTTGATGGGATCTTAACATCGATCTCATCTGGATCAGCATTTGTGTCGACCATAGCAACGATAGGAATGTTAAGTTTTTGAGCTTCCTTAACTGCGATACGTTCCTTGCGTGGGTCAACGATGAACAATACATCTGGGATGCGTGGCATATCTTCGATACCACCAAGGAATTTTTGAAGACGATCACGTTCTTTGATCAATAAAGCAACTTCTTTCTTAGGTAGCACTTCAAATGTACCATCTTCTTCCATCGCTTTGATCTCTTTCAAACGCTTGATACGTGTTTGGATCGTGTTCCAGTTTGTCAATGTACCACCTAACCAACGATGGTTTACGTAGTATTGACCTGCACGTTTTGCTTCTTCTTCGATCGCATCTTGTGCTTGTTTCTTTGTACCAACAAATAAGATAACGCCGTCGTTTGCAGCAGCATCTTTCATGAAGTCATAAGCTTCATCGATCAACTTAACCGTTTTTTGTAAGTCGATGATGTAGATCCCATTACGTTCTGTGAAGATATATTTCTTCATCTTAGGATTCCAACGACGTGTTTGGTGACCGAAATGTACACCAGCTTCAAGTAATTGTTTCATGGAAATAACAGCCATTACAATTAACCTCCAAAATAGTTTTATTATCCTCCCCTATGTTCAACGAATAAAAAACTCAGCTCCGAGCACTCTTTTATCCATCGCATAGAGTGTGAATTGTACCTCAAGAGGCACTTCTAACATTATAAAGTAATAACTACACATTTGCAATAATTAAGTAGTAAAATATTTAATTACTTTTTGATCATTCAACTAAAGTCGGCGCAGTCCCTGTCTCAAGTACTGCTTTGGCCGAATCAAGCGCGATCGTCACCATATTTTCGACCGCAGTTTCTGTATAAAAAGCGATATGCGGTGTCATGACCACATTATCAAGCGCTACTAGTTCATTAAAGAGTTCGTCTTTGACACCAATATCTTCTAGATCATGATTAAAGATCGGTGTTTCATATTCATACGTGTCTAAAGCAGCTCCTCCAAGACGTCCAGCTTTTAAAGCTTCCAGTAAAGCTTTCGAATCGATCAAAGAGCCCCGAGCTGTATTGATAATATAAGCTCCTGGTTTCATTTTTTTGATCAAAGCTTCATCGATCAAATAGCCTTCTGACCCTGGCATATGAAGTGTCACAACGTCTGCTTGGGATACTAGTTCTTCTAATGTATCGACATAAAGCCCCTGTGCTTCAAGTTTTGGGTCATGATAAGGATCATAAGCGATCACTTTAGCTCCAAAACCACGATAGATCTCAAGTGCAGCTTTGCCGATCCGACCAGTTCCGACCAAGCCGATCGTCAAAGCGCGGATCTCTTTACCTACAAAAGGTGCCCAACGATAATCGTTTTTAGCCATCCGCTTACGATAAATATTTTGATTACGTAAAAGTTGCAGTAACGTTGCAACGGAAAATTCAGCGATCGCATTTGGCGAATAAGCGGGAACATTAGTTACTGCGATCTTATTTGCCTTAGCTGAAGCTAGATCTAGATTATCGACACCGACATTTCTGATCGAAATATCTTTTACTCCATAGCTAGCAAGTTTGTCAAAGAGATCACTTGGATAGACTCCAGTCTGAAAACTGATCACAGCATTATACCCTTTGGCTAGCGGAAGATTCTCATCAGTCAACTCTTCAGTGACTAATTTGACTGGGACAGCATTTTCTTTTGCCCATTTTTCAAAATAATTTTGTTCGTCTTGGCGTACGTTATATGCAATAAATTTCATAAAACTAAATTCTATAAGATGTGACTGACTAGAAAGCTTATAGATTTCCTTTCACAAATTTTATTGGCAGTTATCCTAAATACGATAAACTGCTTTAACTTAGTTTTTATACCTGATATCTTGTCACATTTTTGTTCCTTCTGGTGATATCAAAGCCAGATCTATTAGAATAGACCACTGATCTTATTTTAACAAAATTTTTTCACTGACCGTTAGTCTAAAATACTAAAGACCTTTTATTCAATTACGATCCCTTGCTCGCACAAATATTTGAGTTTTTGCTTACGCTTTAACTGTTTAAAAGCATACTCTTTTTGCAGTGCTGCGCGCTTAGTCGAAAAACATTCGTGGTAGATCAACTTAACAGGGCGTCGCGCTCGCGTATATTTAGCACCTTTACCTTGATTATGCACTTTGAGTCGCTTGGCAAGGTCAACAGTAAAACCACTGTATAAAGTTTGATCGCAACATTGCAAAACATAAAAATAGTAGCATTTAGTCTTTTTTTCCATATAGGACCTCTTTGATAAAAGGCAAGTACTCATCATTTTCATCATATACAGTGATCGGTGGCAAGAAACGCACACCTCCCGTACGCCCATCTTTTATTGCTTCGATCAAGACCATATTAGCTTCTCGACCAGCTTTAGGATAAACAAGTTGGATCTTTTTAGGCGCTAGGCGATGTTTTTTCATCAATTCTGTGATCTCAAATAAACGCTCTGGGCGATGGACAAAATATGTTTTACCACGTGTTTTTAAAAGACCACTTGTTACTTGGAGCGTCTCTTCTAAAGTTACTGTGATCTCATGGCGTGCGATGGCTAAATACTGGTTGGGGTTCTTTTTACTTTTAGGAAGATCAGAAAAATATGGCGGATTACAAGTCACTACGTCATAAGTATCTTTGTTCAAATATTTGAATGTATCATTTAGATCGATATTCAAAACAGCGACCTGATCTTCAAGCTGATTTAAATAGACACTGCGTTGAGCCATCTGAGCTAAGCGTTCTTGTAATTCGATCTCAATGATCTGAGCTTTAGTCTTAGCAGTCAAAAACAACCCCACTGCTCCATTACCCGCACAAAGATCCACGATCTTAGCTTGGCTCTTTAACGGTGGTGCAGCAAAATGTGCTAGTAAGACTGCATCCAGCGAGAATGAAAAAACACTTGGGCTTTGGATTATCTTGATATCATTTGCGTATAATTGATCGATCCGTTCATCTGCCGTCAGTGCAAAATCAGTCATATAGACACCTTCTTCGTCAAATTTAACTTCACTGGTCAAAAAGCAAAAACCAGTTTTACTTTCCAATGTATACTATGCTCAGTAGCTTGTCAAAAATCAACGTGCGCGTTTTGCAAACAATGCACGATGTAGTATAATATAGAGCATGTTAAATAGTAAGTTTGGCGCTTAATAACAGCACTCACTTACTTTTTTTAGATGAAAGGGGAAAGTCTTGTGTTTTATTCATTCATTCGTGCGCTAGTCCATGGTCTCGTCGTTTTGATCAACGGTAAGCCACGATACGTTGGTAAAGAAAACTTGCCCACAGGTAACTACATTTTAGTTGGGCCACACCGAACTTGGTTTGATCCCCTCTATTTTGCCTTAGCTGCTTCACCTAAAAAATTCAGTTTTATGGCTAAAGAGGAGCTCTTTAAAAATCCGATCTTGCGTTTTATTTTAAGACATGCCAACGCTTTTCCAGTAGATCGTAAAAATCCAGGACCTTCAGTGATCAAAACACCTGTCAAATTATTAAAGAAAAGTGATCTTTCTTTGATCATGTTTCCATCTGGAACACGACATTCACAAGAAATGAAAGGTGGCGTCGTTTTGATCGCTAAAATGACTGGGGTGCCGATCGTTCCAGCAGTTTACCAAGGTCCTTTGACTTTCAAAGCCTTATTTAGTCGAAAAAAAGCAACTGTCAGCTTTGGTAAACCATTTTACGTCGATCGCAAAATGAAGATCAATGATGAAAATCAAGCCAAAGTGATCGCTGAGATGGAAAAGGCTTTTCATGAACTTGATACAGCGCTCGATCCAAATTTCAAATATATCGATCCTAGCCAAAATAATAAGTGACTTGGCCTCGATCATTAAATAATGCAGTATTCAGCTTACTAAAAAAGCAGACTCTTAAAGGTCTGCTTTTTTAGTAAGCTTTCGCTTATTTCTTTGACATATTTGATCGCATGGAGGCCATCATCTGATGCAATTTCTTTTCTGAAGGTTTTTGACCCATTTGGATCATCATTGTTCGAAGCATTTGTTCATTGATCGGAGGATTTTTCTTCAAATAATCTTCCATGTATCTCCGAGCGGCAAAAAAGCCCCCAACAAAACCAAGGATCAGAGCTACGATCACGATCACTACCCAAATTCCTGTCGACATCATTGCACCCCCTTTATTAAGAATTCATTCAATATCTTATTCTACACAACTAGCCCTTAAAAATAAAGCCTGAGCGCGATTTTACTCAGTTATCACGCAAGCCCCGTTCACGTTGGATCTTTTTAACTTTTTCTGGCGTAACTTCTTTTCCATCTTTGTCATAGATTTGAAGCATTTCAACGTGGCTACGGAAGTTTTCACGAAACATCGCTAAATATGTTTTGCGCAATTCTTGTTGTTCTTTTGCCTCTTCGTCTGTTAAAGTTCCTTCTTTTTTCTTCTTGGCAAGTTCATTGATCCGATCGATCAATTCTTGTGGGATCGCACCCTTCTTTTGTTCTTCAACAGCTTCTAATTCTTTTTCTTCTTTTTCTGACATCATAATTCCTCTTTTCACAGCTGATATACAACTATATTTTAGCTCAAATCCCTTTAAAAGTCACCTATTCCCTCTACAAAAACAAACATCCGTTTGTCACAAATCAACTTCTATGCTATACTCTATTTATAAATATGCAACGAGGTGTTCAAAATGACAAAATCATCCGAGACAAGACAAATGAACATTTTGCGTTTCATCTATAATATGGTCGAAAGTAAAGGATATCCCCCAACGGTGCGTGAGATCGGGCGTGCAGTCTCACTTTCCTCAACTTCAACTGTCCACGGACACTTAGCTCGGCTGACAAAAAAAGGTTTGCTCAAACGCGATCCTACTAAGCCCCGTGCAATGGAAGTCACTCAAGCTGGTCTTGAAGCTTTAGGGATCGAAGAAGAGCACGATCAGATCCCGATCGTGGGCACTGTTACTGCCGGTGTTCCGATATTAACAGTCGAAGAGACAACAGATTACTTCCCACTTCCACCTAACTTAAAAGACGCAAGTGACCTTTTCATGCTCAATATCCGTGGTGAAAGTATGATCGATGCTGGGATATATGATGGTGACTTAGTTATCGTCAGAAAACAAGCTAGCGCTGATAATGGCGACATCGTGATCGCTATGACTGAAGACGATGAAGCAACATGTAAACGTTTTTTCAAAGAAGTCGATCATTTTCGGCTTCAACCAGAAAATGAGACGATGGAACCGATCATCTTACAACAAGTTACGATCTTAGGTAAAGTTATCGGTCTTTATCGGGATATGATCTGAGCCAAAAAATTATTATTAGTCTCCTAAAGATAAAATATCGCTTTTTATCTTTAGGAGATTTTTTGTTGTCTCACACAATTCGGTTGGGTACAATATAGTTAAGAAAACTATAATTTTGATCTCTGGAGAAAGTTAAAATGTAACCAGAGTCCACTTACTAAATTTTTTTGTAAAGGAGAAACTATCTTTCTTTCTGATCAGATGATCTTACATTGATATAGTCAAATAACTATGCATTCTATCCGTGACTTTCGCCTTCATTGGAAGCAGTACCTAGTACTTTTTTTGAGTGTCGACCTCTTTCTCGAACTACTTGTTGTCCCTTTGTTCAACAGTTTGACTTCCTTACTGCTCCATTTAGGCAAGATCCCCTATCTTTCGTACACTAATGCTTTCCAAGTCATCACGGCTCACCCTTTTGTCACCCTAAGTCTTTTTCTTGAGCTACTCTGCTTGATCGCTTGTGTATTCATCCAGTTTGCCTTTATCTTAAACGGAGTTGCTCGGATCGAAAAAAAACAATTTAGTTTCACTGCACTCTTTTATGATACCTTCTCACAATTTAAACATCTCGATCCATTGGGAATGATCTTTTTTACTTTCTATTTCTTACTGATCGTTCCATTTAGTGGTATATTTTTAAAAAGTCCACTGTTAAGTAAGGTCGTCGTCCCTGAATTTATTCTCGAATTTCTCTTCAAAAAACCGCTCTATGCAAGCTTGATCACGCTCTTTTATTTAATTGTTTTTATCATAAGTATCCGCCTGCTTTATGTTTTACCTGTCCTCCTTTTAAAAAAACAATCACTTAAAAAAGCTGTAGCAACGAGTTTTCAGTTGACTAAAGGACGTTTTGTCTTTTTTAGTTTAAAATTACTTAAGCTCTCCTTACTCGCCTTTAGTGGTAATTTTCTCTTACTTGGTGGCTTATACCTACTTCAAACTTGGTTTGATCAACGTTCAGCCTGGTTGGCACTAAGCGCAGGAAGCCTCAACGTCACTTTATTACAACTCGGAAGCTTTTTGATCACGATCTGGGTAAGTGTTACGCTCTTTCGGCTACTCTTACCACATGAATTTGAGCTCTCTGCATATAAGAGCACGAAAAGAAGTCGTCTAGAACGTTCAGCTCGTCTGCTAGTCTTTTTATTCAGCGGGCTCACTCTCTTAAGTAACGGATTTTATTTAGTAAATATCGGAAACATGCCTTTGATCATCTCACACCGTGGCGTTGATAATGAAAATGGTGTCCAAAATACATTGCCTGCTTTACGAAAAACAGCAAAATCAAAGCCAGATTATGTTGAGATCGATGTCCAAGAGACAAAAGACCAGCGCTTTGTCGTTATGCATGATGAAAATCTCAAAGAACTAACAGGACGCGATGTCAGTCCCCAAGAATTGACTCTAGCACAACTGACTGCTTTAACAGTACAAGAAAATGGATATACAGCTAAGATCCCTAGTTTGGATGAATATCTCAAAGCTGCTGCTCGTTATCATCAAAAACTTTTAGTCGAGATCAAGACGACTGCTCGTGATTCTAAACAAATGTTGCCTAATTTCTTTAAAGAATATGGACCTAAACTGCTCCAACAAAATGCGCAACTTCAATCATTAGATTATGCGGTTATTACAGCAGCTAAAAAATATACACCAAAATTAGCAACTTATTACATTTTACCTTACAATTTTATTTTTCCTCAAACACCTGCCAACGGATATACAATGGAAAAAACGACCCTTAACTCGACTTTTGTCACCCAAGCTAAACTCAGTTTGAAAAAAGTCTATTCTTGGACAGTCAATGATGAAGAGAGTTTTAAAGAAGCAGCGTTTTTAGACGTTGATGGAGTAATTACTGATAATGTCACTGAAGCTAAACAAGTTTACCAAGAACTCAAGACAAACAAGAGTTACGCCTCGCGGTTGCTTGACTACTTGATCTTCTTTCCAAATTAAATATTATATCATTCAAAGTTACTTTGAAGAGTCTTTATATATCAACGATTTGGGCTTTGGTGCGTGATCGTGATTGCATATTAGACTGACTCGCCAGGTATTTTCAGGTAAAATTTCTTCCTAGCAGAAGAATTCGGTCTACTAAAATAAAAAATTCCACACTCAAAATGAAGTGGTCCCCCTAAGCTAGATCCTTTTGGCCAACTTAGGGGGGCCACTTCAACTTTTATACTAAAAAAGCCTGATCTCTCAGACTTTCTCAGTTAAAGATCGAAGTCTTAAAACTATCAGTCAGAGAATGATATTCGACCATGATCGCCTTCTTTAGATTATCTACGTTGACAGCTCGCTTACCCGCACGCATCAATAACATATCAGCTGCACTTGCTTGGTCCATCAACGTCTGTAACTTAGCAAACGAATCGATCGTTTCTTGTTTCTTGTTGTACGTGATCGTGATCGCTCTTAAATTATCTTTTTTAGCGATCCGTTCATTGAACATCGCTTTTTTGAATTCAGCATAATTTGCATACTCTGTACCCCAGATCTGTTTAAAGATATAGGCATCACCAAAGACTTCGCCTTCAGCTTTAGCCTGATTTTTATATTGATTGGAGACGTATGGGATAAAGCCTTCTTCCCAACCACGATCTGCTAAGAGTTCAAAAGCTGTCTTTCTAAAGAGCAAGCCCCCAACACTGCCGTTATCATTTTGAAGCCCAGCATAGATCGGAGCGTACAATGGCACTGTCATATAGGCGTTCTTGCCATAACTTCCACCACTAAGACTGCGTGCAACTACGATGTTGTTATCGATCAGACTTTCCCAACTCGTCAGTTTGATACCTTCAGCATAAGTCAGACCACTATTAGTGATCTTATCTTGTTTAGCATTCGTATCATAAGTGATCTGCCGTAGATACTGGCGCCGATCGGCATTACTCATCGCTACGATCGCTTGGGCTTCCGCATAATCTAACAAATAGGTAACATCAAAGACGCCTTTCATATAGCGTTTGAGGTCGGCACTCGAAGTAAAATCACTAAAACTACTTGCTTGTGTTAAATTCTTTTTATTTGACCAATCAAAAGCCAAGTTCAAGCCATATTGACTCTGATCTGGAGTAGATGGCACTTCTAATAGCCCCATCGCAAAAGTCTCAGCTCCCATTTCTTGACGACGATCATAGCCGTTAAAATAAACAGCCCCATCTAGATTATGCGTCATTTCATGAGAACTTACAGCCACACCGTAATCACTCAACTGACCATCGACTACAAAATTGACTAATGAACCAGTTGCATAGGCCCCGACCCCATTAGGAGCATACATCTTACCAACTGGAGCAAAGAATTCATAAACTCCAGACACTGATTTATCGAACTTATCGACCCAGCGATTCTTCCAACTGCCTGTTTTAGTATTATCAATGATCCAATATCCATCCCAGATCGGAATATCGCGTGTGAGCAATTGATTTTTCACTTTATCATCGACGATACGATACCAAGTATCATAATAATCCGCCATGACCTGTGCATACTTATCGACAGCTCGGTCAATATTGGCTTGTTTAGCCGCATACACAGTCGGGGCACTTTTAAGTGCTTCATCGATATAACGCTCATAGATACCAAATGAGACGGTTGTCATCGTCGTGAACATAAACATATTTTTCTCACTCAAGTTGAGGAGCGGTAAGAGGTAGTTTAGATATTCCAAACGATTTCTGCCCTTCAGCCGATCATATATCTGAACTGTGGCATCAGGCACTTGTTTAGATGCTGCTTCATAAACATACGCTTTAGTTGCCCCCTTGAACCACGTGTTGTCATCTAACTGTGGGGCAAACAAACGGCGATTATGCTCTAAATAGGTAACGACATCTTGATCACCTGTCAGCTGACTAAAGAGGGCTGCATATGTCGCATAATTATTTTTGACCGCTAATTTTGTTCCCTGCTTAGAAAAGTCACTTAACCATGACAAAATATCTACTTTCTTACCATAAAAATCTGGATAATAAGCCGCGATCGCATGCAGATCTAACTCACCATAATTGATGTGATATAACCGTTCCAGATACGCCAACGCTAGTGTCAATTCTAGTTTCTTAGCTTCTAATCTCTGCTTGAGATCTTCACGGATCACCGCAGAATTTAGGTCAACAACAGCCATTGAAGTCGTCAAAGAACCCAGTTGAGCTTTGATGTCTTTTTGGACTTTGGCAAATGCATCTTGGAGATACAGCTCATTTAGCTGTTCGATCCGCAATTGTTCTACCGCCTTAGCTTCGATCGCAGCAGTTTTTTCAGCTGTCAACACTTCAGCTGGATGCATTTTTTGATAATTTTCAAGGGCTGTTTTTTTAGCCTTCTTCAAACTATCTTCTGCTGGTTGTAGAGCCAAACTTGCCGTTGTTTCTGTAGCATAATAGTTCAATGTTTGGTAAGCAGTAACGACTTCTGTGAGCAATTGATCCCATTCTCCGCCCAATTGATATGGTGTATAGAGCAGTCCATTAGCGAACTGATACTCACTGATATTAGTTTGTTTATACTCACCTAAGGACTCAAGTGCTACTTTAGTTACCGTTTCATCAGCAAAATGGAGCAATAGGCTCGTCAATTGCCCCGGCTCTACGACCGAATCACCTACCACTTTTCCAGCTTTCATTGGGACAACTGCCGTCAACGCGGTCGTATAAAGTTTATCGCTTGGCAAAACTTTATTTCCATATTTCAAAATAGTATACCGATCATAAAATGGCAGTAATTTTTCCATATTTCTGTAAGCTAATTCGCGCTCAGCTTGATAGTTTGGTAGTTGCGAATAATCGATAATTTGAGCTACGGTCGCAGCTTTCCACGTTGGAGCAGCGACTTGCCAATTTTGGATCATTTCCTTGGCGGTCGCTTCAGTGATCGCAGTCGGATAATCATTAGTCAGACCACTTGCGACCTCAGAAACATAGTACGTCTTTTGATGAGGGGGCCTTTTGAAATCAACATCACCGTGGAAAATATAACCATTTTCCATCTTAACTGCACTTATCGCATCAACAACGCGCCCGTTTGTCCAAGCACTTCCGATCAGACCACCAGCACGTTTTACTAGACCATCATTTTTTATCGTCCCTGTAGCATAACTCTTTTCGACCACACCACTTGCCAAACGTCCAACTAAGCCACCAACATTATCATTGGTATTATAGACCTTAGCCGTCAGATAAACATCTGCAAAGCTGCGCGCGATCCTAGAATTTTCAGCATATCCGACTAAGCCACCACCTTGATCATAAGCATTACCTGTTAGGGTGATCGTACCGGTAAATGATGCTCGTGAGATCTGCGTATTATTTTTGATCCGCGCTGCTAGGCCACCAGTTGTTTGCGTCGAAGCGATCGTACCTTTTATATTGACATTGCTGATCAAAGCTCCATCTAAGACACGAGCTAAACTCCCAGTGTTAGCAATATTATCATTGATCTCAACATTTTCTAACAAGATATTTGCTATCGTTGCACCCTTGACCACATTAAACAGTGGTTTATTCAAATTGGAGATCGTATAGGAATTACCAGCTTTACTGCGCAAAGTCCCGCTAAATGTCTCAGTGATATAATTGGCATCTGTCCCAGCAAAGCCAAGAGCATTCAGATCGGCTGCGAGGATAAAATCACCCGTTGGATCAGCTTTTATCGCCTTGATCAACTCAGCAAAGTTGGTGTATTCATTTGAAACTTCTGTCTTATCGATCAAAAAAGTGTGTCCCGTAGAAAAATCACGTTTGTCAGCTTGATAAGTCACCAATTCTGGGGTCGCGATCGTAGCTTGATACTTAGTCTTTTCACCTAGTTTGATCTCTTCAAATGAAGCGACCGGTAAATACCAATCTTTTTGTTGGCGTGACACGATCTTGGCAACATATTTATTAGGATCAGTTGGTAACTCAGCTAAACTAGAGACTAACTCTAGTCCACCATTGGTCCCTAATTGGTATAAGCTGATATTATCAACATTTTTCAGCTCAACTTTTTTAGGTGTCAATTCCACCGTGATCGGTTTTAAGTTCTCAGTCTGATCACCTTGACCAATATCATAAGTGTACTCTGTTTCGAGTCGATAATTCGTATTGTAAGCTAGATCAGCAAAAGTCGTCGTTAAGGTAGCTAGATCAACTAATTTTTCAGTTATTTTTTCGTTTTCTTTGTACAAACTTACTTTTATAGCCTGTAATTTCTTATTAGGATCAGTTACAGTGTAGCTAACAGCGGCTACTCTATTATCAGCAGACTCGTCTGTCCTAACGAGCTCGACTAATGGCTTAGCATATAACTTAGTTCCTTTAGCAACGACCTCATTTACTGGTACTTTGGTGATCTCATCACTCTTTTCTACACGTGCAAGCTCTTTTCCATTAGTATCGCGTGTCACTTCATATACAATCGTGCGCTCGCCTGCTTGGCCTGCTGTTTTAACGACTGTTGTTCCAACAAAAAGTTCGGGATCACTTTGGATCTCACTCGTATAAGGGATCTTCTCTACTAAAACTTCTTCTGTCACTGTGGTTTTTGGCTTAGTCCCTTGTGCGATCACCTCTGTCACTGGCGCTTTGGTTATAGTGTTGCTCTTTTCTACCCGACTTATTTCTTTTCCTGTGGCGTCACGTGTCACTTCATACACGATCGTACGCTCGCCTGCTTGACCTGGCGTTCGTACACTTGTTGTTCCTTCAAGTAACTCTGGATCTGCCACATATTGGGTCTCATAGCCCACTGACTCGACTTGGCTTTCTTCGCTTACCGTTACTTCTGGTTCTTTGACTTTTGTACCTCGGGCGATCACTTCTGTTACTGGCGCTTTGGTTATGGTGTTACTTTTTTCTACCCGACTTATTTCTTTTCCTGTGGCGTCACGTGTCACTTCATACACGATCGTACGCTCGCCTGCTTGACCCGGCGTTCGTACGCTTGTCGTTCCTTCAAGTAACTCTGGATCTGCTACATACTGGGTCTCATAGCCCACTGACTCAACTTGGCTTTCTTCGCTTACCGTTACTTCTGGTTCTTTGACTTTTGTACCTTGGACGATCACTTCTGTCACTGGCGCTTTGGTTATAGTGTTGCTTTTTTCTACCCGACTTATTTCTTTTCCTGTGACGTCACGTGTCACTTCATACACTATCGTGCGCTCGCCTGCTTGACCTGGCGTTCGTACGCTTGTCGTTCCTTCAAGTAACTCTGGATCTGCCACATATTGGGTCTCATAGCCCACTGACTCAACTTTGGTTTCTTCGCTTACCGTTACTTTCGGTTCTTCAGGTTCTTTGACTTTTGTGCCTCGGGCGATTACTTCTGTTACTGGCACTTTGGTTATAGTGTTACTTTTTTCTACCCGACTTATTTCTTTTCCTGTGGCATCACGTGTCACTTCATACACGATCGTGCGCTCGCCCGCTTGACCCGGCATTTTGACCGCGGTTGTCCCACTGTCCATATTTGGATCTTCTATATATTGTGTTTCATAGCCGACTGACTCAACTTTGCTTTCTTCGCTTACCGTTACTTTCGGTTCTTCAGGTTCTTTGACTTTTGTACCTCGGGCGATCACCTCTGTTACTGGCACTTTGGTTATAGTGTTACTTTTTTCTACCCGGCTTATTTCTTTTCCTGTGGCATCACGAGTTACTTCATACACGATCGTGCGCTCACCTGCCTGGCCTGGCGTTTTGACCGCGGTTGTCCCACTGTCCATATTTGGATCAGCCACATACTGGGTCTCATAGCCCACTGACTCGACTTTGCTTTCTTCGCTTACCGTTACTTTCGGTTCTTCAGGTTCTTTGACTTTTGTGCCTCGGGCGATCACTTCTGTTACTGGCGCTTTGGTTATGGTGTTACTTTTTTCTACGCGACTTATTTCTTTTCCTGTGGCATCACGTGTCACTTCATACACGATCGTGCGCTCGCCCGCTTGACCTGGCGTTCGTACACTTGTTGTTCCTTCAAGTAACTCTGGATCTGCCACATATTGGGTCTCATAGCCCACTGACTCAACTTTGCTTTCTTCGCTTACCGTTACTTTTGGTTCTTCAGGTTCTTTGACTTTTGTACCTCGGGCGATCACCTCTGTTACTGGCACTTTGGTTATAGTGTTACTTTTTTCTACCCGGCTTATTTCTTTTCCTGTGGCATCACGTGTCACTTCATACACGATCGTGCGCTCGCCTGCTTGACCCGGCGTTCGTACACTTGTTGTTCCTTCAAGTAACTCTGGATCTGCCACATATTGGGTCTCATAGCCCACTGACTCAACTTTGCTTTCTTCGCTTACCGTTACTTTCGGTTCTTCAGGTTCTTTGACTTTTGTACCTTGGGCGATCACTTCTGTTACTGGCGCTTTCGTTATAGTGTTACTTTTTTCTACGCGACTTATTTCTTTTCCTGTGGCATCGCGTGTCACTTCATACACGATCGTGCGCTCGCCTGCTTGACCTGGCGTTCGTACGCTTGTCGTTCCTTCAAGTAACTCTGGATCTGCCACATATTGGGTTTCGTATCTGACTGACTCAACTTTGCTTTCTTCGCTTACCGTTACTTTCGGTTCTTCAGGTTCTTTGACTTTTGTGCCTCGGGCGATTACTTCTGTTACTGGCGCTTTGGTTATGGTGTTACTTTTTTCTACGCGACTTATTTCTTTTCCTGTGGCATCACGTGTCACTTCATACACGATCGTGCGCTCGCCCGCTTGACCCGGCATTTTGACCGCGGTTGTCCCACTGTCCATATTTGGATCTTCTATATATTGTGTTTCATAGCCGACTGACTCAACTTTGCTTTCTTCGCTTACCGTTACTTTTGGTTCTTCAGGTTCTTTGACTTTTGTGCCTCGGGCGATCACTTCTGTTACTGGCGCTTTGGTTATGGTGTTACTTTTTTCTACCCGACTTATTTCTTTTCCTGTGGCATCACGTGTCACTTCATACACGATCGTGCGCTCGCCCGCTTGACCCGGAATTTTGACCGCGGTTGTCCCACTGTCCATATTTGGATCTGCCACATATTGGGTCTCATAGCCCACTGACTCAACTTTGCTTTCTTCGCTTACCGTTACTTTCGGTTCTTCAGGTTCTTTGACTTTTGTGCCTCGGGCGATTACTTCTGTTACTGGCGCTTTGGTTATGGTGTTACTTTTTTCTACGCGACTTATTTCTTTTCCTGTGGCATCACGTGTCACTTCATACACGATCGTGCGCTCGCCCGCTTGACCCGGCATTTTGACCGCGGTTGTCCCACTGTCCATATTTGGATCTTCTATATATTGTGTTTCATAGCCGACTGACTCAACTTTGCTTTCTTCGCTTACCGTTACTTTTGGTTCTTCAGGTTCTTTGACTTTTGTGCCTCGGGCGATCACTTCTGTTACTGGCGCTTTGGTTATGGTGTTACTTTTTTCTACCCGACTTATTTCTTTTCCTGTGGCATCACGTGTCACTTCATACACGATCGTGCGCTCGCCCGCTTGACCCGGAATTTTGACCGCGGTTGTCCCACTGTCCATATTTGGATCTGCCACATATTGGGTCTCATAGCCCACTGACTCAACTTTGCTTTCTTCGCTTACCGTTACTTTCGGTTCTTCAGGTTCTTTGACTTTTGTACCTCGGGCGATCACCTCTGTTACTGGCACTTTGGTTATAGTGTTACTTTTTTCTACCCGGCTTATTTCTTTTCCTGTGGCATCACGTGTCACTTCATACACGATTGTGCGCTCGCCTGCTTGACCCGGCGTTCGTACACTTGTTGTTCCTTCAAGTAACTCTGGATCTGCCACATATTGGGTTTCGTATCTGACTGGCTCAGTCTTGGTTTCTTTGACCACTGTTTGTGTTGTTTCTTCAGGAATTTCTGGTTTATCCATTCCAGTTACTGGTGAGTCAGTGTTCGATCTTTTATCACTATTTGGAACTAATTTTTCTGTAACCGGTCGTGTAGTCGGTACTGACTCTTCATGATGCTTGATATCACTAACTAGAAGATAGCCAATATATTGATAACCAACATGTTGTGTTGCTATTTCTGGTAGCTCTTCATCTTCTGCTACCAAATAAGCTCGGTCATAATTGCTTAACTCAGCAAAACTTGGACTAGCACTAGCCACTGAGCTTCCTACTCCTACTACAGTCGAAGCCACAATGATAGCTGTCAAAAAGCGATATTTACGTCCTCGGCTCGGAAGTATTCCTAGCCCCATGATCAGTGCACTAGCTCCAAACGCCCCTAGTTCCCAAGGCATTGCACCTTCTCCTGTTTGTGGCAAATCCTGCGTTGCCACTGGGCGATAAATTAGATAATAGACTTGATCACTGCCGACTTTAGTCTTAGGTGGATTATCATAAATAACTTTTGCTCTTTGTTCTGAAGTTAAACTAGCCTCAGTTACATGCTGAAATTTGATCTGATACTGTTCTTTTTTCTTTGTTCCGATATGAGCAGCTGCTATTTCATCTCCTTTGATAACTGCAGGAGTCCCGAAAACAAACATCGTCCCAACTAAAACAGAAAAAACTCCCTGTGAGAATTTTCTGATCGCAAATCGCTGTTTTTGCTCACCCATCTGCCACTTCGAGCGGTTTGACTTAGACATAATTTTCTCCCTTCATGACCCACAGAATAAATTGCTACAAAACTTAAGTTAAAATAATTAATTTTTTCTAAAATCCTTTCATCCTGCTGTTAAATTACCATATATCAGAATATTTCAGCAAGTTTTTGAGCCAGTTTTACCTTAATATGTTTTAAACGCTACCATTCTGCTATAATATTAACCATGAACACTAGGTATTTTCTAAAAAACATGAGGTGGCTCAAATGTCAAAGCAAAAAAAATTCTACCTACTACTGCTTAGCACTTTCCTAGGCTTATTTTGCCTAAATTTAAGATCAAATGTAGTTGTAGCACGCTCTTCTTTTACCATGGGGATCTTGGAAAATGATAAGCCCTACAGCTATAAAAATGATCAAAATTGGCAAGGCTTTTCTATCGAATTAGCCCATCAATTAGAAGAGGTAACTGACACCAAGATAAACTTCAAAGCTTATTCGAGCCAAGAAAAAATGCAGACTGCTTTAAAAAATGGGCAGATCGACTTCATCTTGGGTGATAAAGCTAATTTTTCTAAGAGTTATCAAAGTACCAAAGCTTTTCTCTACCCTAAAAATATTCTCTTTACCCGCCATGATTCTAAGACAAAAAAACTAGATAAAATGTTGCATAAAAAAGTTGGTCTGCTAAAAAGTGGCCAACAACAAGCTCTCCTAAAAGAACTTGGTTTAAAACCCGTCGTTTTCGCTGATCCAACTGAACTGCTAGAAGCCCTTGAAAAGTCACAAATATCAGCTGGGATCCTAAGCGACTACAGCTACCATGCCCTCTTAAAAGCTGAGCCCACATTAGCTAAAGTCCCGACCACAGCTACTAAGGCTGAAAAAAATGCTGTTTTACATCGCATCTCAGATCCTAACGTCTTAGCCCTGTCTTTGAGTCTGATCACTCATGATCATCCCAAGATAAACGAAACTTTAACGAAAGCGATCAATGAGTTGCGCTCTACCGAAAAAATCGCTGAGCTTTCACAAAAATATTTCACCAAAGACCTGACCTTAAATTAAAAGCGATCCATTGCCATAAATTTCCGTGTCCACTCTAGGGGAATCATATCAATTCTATTGTAGGAAGTGTTTGTAGGAATATCCATATCAGTTGACGAATACCCATTATTTTCTCCCCAAGCCTCACTTAATCATTTTTGGCTAAGGCTAATAGTTCTCGGGCATGCTCGAGCGTCAAAGCTGTGATCGCTGATCCTGAAAGCATTCGAGCTAGTTCTTCGATCCGTTCTTCTTCACTCAAAACTTTAAGGGCTGTCTCAGTCCGCCCCGCTGTGATATGTTTGGAAATGAAATAATGATGATCAGCTACTGCTGCGACTTGTGGTAAATGTGTTATACATAAAACTTGTGAATGTTGCGCGATCTGACTGATCTTTTCTGCGATTGCTTGCGCAACACGACCGCTCACACCAGTGTCGACCTCATCGAAAATAATACTCGTAACACCTTTATTTTGTGCAAAGATCGTTTTTAAGGCTAGCATGATCCGCGAAAGCTCACCACCTGAAGCGATCTTAGCTAACGCTCCCATCTCTTCACCTGGATTCGTTTGGATATAAAATTCAACGCGATCGGCACCAGTTTCCATCAACTCACCTGTCTCAGGTAAAAAACGAACTTCAAACACAGCTTTATCCATGTAAAGCTCACTCAATTGTCGGTGGATCTCATTTTCTAACCTTTTAGCTGTCTGTTTACGTAAATCCGTCAATTCAGTTGCCAGTTTGCGTGCTGTTTCTTTAGCCTTTGCGACTTGTTCGACTTGTTGCTCAAGATCTTCATCACTAAGTTGCATTTGGTCTAACTCAGCCCGGATCTCATCATAGTACGTTAAGATATGCTCGATCGAATCACCATATTTGCGCTTTAAGCGACTGATCGTTTCTAGACGCTCCTCGATCGAATTGAGGAGCTCTTCATCCCACTCAAGGTCACTCAACTGACCTGAGATCTCATGGGCTGCATCTTGTAATTCATAATAAGCTCCAGAAACTTTTTCATAGATCTCATTTAGATCTGAATTTAAGTCTGAGATCTCTTCAAGCTCATCCATCACATTGCCAAGAACCCCCATCACATCTAATTCTTCGCCATTCAAAGCTTGATATCCAGCTTCTAAAGCATGATTGATCGTCTGGAAATTATCTAGTTGTAATTTTTGCTCTTGCAATTCTTCTTCTTCACCACTTCTGAGATCTGCTTCTTCGATCTCATTGACTTGAAATTGAAGCATATCGAGACGTTGCGCCCATTCGTGAGCATTTTTTTCACGTTTTTCAAGCGCTGTTTGAAGTTTGCGATATTCATGATAAGCTCTTTGGTAGACTGTAAGCTTGTCAGTGATTTCTTTATTATAACCGTCAACTAAAGCCAAATGACGTTCAGGATGCATCAATTCTTGATGTTCATTTTGTCCATGGATATCGATCAATGTTTTTCCGATCTGGCGTAAAGTTGTCAGATTTACTAAAACGCCGTTTATTCGACAGACATTTTTACCATTTCGATATAGATCTCGTTGTAAGATCAAAATACCATCATCACATTCGATCCCCAAATCAGCTAAGAGCTCAACTGTTTTTGTGTCTTGCATCAAACTGAATTGGCCTTGAAGTAAAGATTTGGCCGCTCCTTTACGAATAAAATCACTTGAACCTCGTCCACCTGCTAATAACCCTAAAGCATCAATGATGATCGACTTACCTGCCCCAGTCTCCCCTGTCAAAACCGTCATCTGTGAGCTAAATTCGACCTCTAAGTGATCAATAATAGCAAAATCCTGGATCATCAACTCTTGTAACAAAACTCATCTCACCCTAAAGCACATAGCGCTTTTCCTTTCTAATCATCAACTTGGAGCATCAATAGTAATTTTTCTTCGATCTGCTTTGCTGCTTCATCAGAATACGCAAAAAGCATCACCGTGTCATCATCCCCTAAAGTAGAAAAGACCTCAGTATATTTCATCTGTGAAATCAAACTCGCCAAGACAGGACCGTTTCCAGGTGAAACTTTGAGCATACACATGTCGCGGTGAGTTTTTGAGCCAAGATAGGCATCGGATAATAATTTTTTCAATTTTTTCTCGATATTATCGTTTTTAGCTGTTGGCAAACTATAACGATACGAGCCTTGTTTTGTCGGGACCTTTATCAACTGAAGTTCTTTAACATCACGCGAGACTGTTGCTTGAGTAACTTCGATCCCCAGTTCTAATAAACGCTCAACTAGATCTTCTTGACGATAAACCTCATTATCTTGAATGATCTTTCTGACGATCCGCTGTCTTTCTTGCTTTTTCACAAACGATCATCCTTTCCAAACTTTTATTGTTGCAACGTCTGATGTGCTTTTTTGATCACCTCGAGTGGTTCGATCGTTGGACTGACCGTTCCTTTTTCGGTACTAGCTTTGAGATAGATCAAAAATTCAATATTGCCTTCTCCACCTGTGATCGGCGAAAAATCTAAACCTAACACGTCGTAGCCACTTTCTTTTGCAAATTCCATGATATCTGCAACAACTTCTAAATGCACTTTTTGATCGCGTACGATCCCATGCTTACCAACTTTTTCACGTCCTGCTTCAAATTGAGGCTTGATCAAAGCCACAACTTGACCTTCAGGGGCGATGATCTCATGCAAAGTAGGTAAGATCAAATGTAATGAGATAAACGAAACATCGATCGTTGCAAATTCAGGTCGTCCTTGCGTAAAATCTTCTAACTTGCTATATCGGAAATTAGTATTTTCCATTACGACTACCCGTTCATCTTGGCGTAATTTCCAAGCTAGTTGGTTTGTTCCAACATCTAGCGCATAACTTAGACGGGCTCTTTTTTGCAAAACAACATCGGTAAAACCACCGGTCGAAGACCCGATATCTAAAACTGTTTTATCTTTAGGACTGATCTTAAAGACTTTAAGCGCTTTTTCAAGTTTTAGGCCTCCCCGACTGACATAGGGCATCTTTTTACCTTTAAAATGCAATTTGACAGTTGGAGCGATCTTTTCTCCTGGTTTATCTAGACGCTCTTCATTTTCGCCTAGGATCTCACCTGCCATCACAGCGCGCTTAGCTTGCTCGCGTGTATCAAAGAGCCCTTGTTTGACTAATAACACATCTACACGTTCTTTTTTCATACTTACTTCCTTATTTTAAAATAGTCTAATAGTTGACGCAAAAGAGAAGTCTCAAATCCTTCTGAAGCCAATTCCTCTAACTTAGATTCAAGTTCACTCACCAGCGTTATTAATGCGATCTTGGCTTTATCCAATCCTAAGATGAGAGGATACGTATTTTTATTATGGTCTTGATCTTTATGGACTGCTTTTCCAAGTTCCGCAGTCGTAGCTGTCACATCTAAAATATCATCATAGATCTGAAACGCAAGCCCAAATTTCGCTCCAAAGTCAGCTAAAATCGCACAAGCTCGTGACGTACCGTTAGCTAAAATACCCCCTGCAAAACATGCATATTCTAGCAAACGTCCTGTTTTATTTTGGTGGACTTTGATCAACTGCTCTAAAGTCAACTTTTGTTTTTCACCTAAAATGTCTCCCGCTTGGCCTGCGACCATTCCGTTAGCTCCAGCAGCTTTAGCTAAAGCATTTATCAAGGTGACTTTTGTTTCTGGTAAAAGCGTTGTTTCAGTCAACCATCCTAAAGACTCTGTTAAGAGCGCATCGCCTGCTAAAACGGCGATATCTTGACCAAAAACTTTGTGATTCGTTGGTTTTCCTCGACGTAGATCATCATTATCCATCTCTGGAAGATCATCGTGGATCAGCGAATACGTGTGCATAAACTCTAAACTTCCTGCTACTTGAAGTGCATTTTGCTCGATCGGTCGTCCACCTGCTTGACATACAAGGAGTACTAAGAGAGGGCGGATCCGTTTTCCACCAGCTTCGACCGAGTACTGCATTGCTTCTTTAAGAACTTTATGACTAGCATAAGTCTCTAATTTATTTAACATCTGCTCTTCAAGTTGGGGGAGGTACTTAGCTTGAAAAGCTTGTAAACTATTTTTTTCGTTCATTTGCACCACAGTTCAAACTGCTGTTCTTTCCTTCCATTATTCATTTTTTTCTTCAAAAGGAACTTCTTGTCCTTCTTCATTGATAACTTTTGTTAAAGTATCTTCTGCGTTTTGTAAAGTCGTTTGGAGTTTTTTACTTAAAGCGACCCCTTTTTGAAATTGATCAAGTGCTTCTTCGAGCGGAACATCCCCTTGTTCTAATTTCGAAACGATCGCTTCTAACATTTGAAGTTCTTGTTCAAAGCTTAAATTATTTTCTGTCATTTTCCTTACTTCCCATCACTTTCGTTACTTTTGCTTGTGCACTTCCATCTGCTAAATGCAATTGGACTATTTCACCTACTTTAAGATCAGTTGCTTTTTTCACGATTTTTTCAGCCACTGTCACATACGAAAAGCCTCGTCCCATGACCCGTAAAGGGCTCAACATATCAAGCGCATTCGTTGCTTGTAATAATTGCTGTTCTCTTTTTCCAAGATAATTTGTGATCGCATGGGTCAGATCTTTTTCAAGTTGAGTCCGTTGTTGACTGACGCTTTGCAATCTTTCTTTAGGTGAGACTGCTAGCAAACGTTTAGTCAACAACTGTAAAGTCCGTCGTTTTTTTGTCTGTTCTTCTCGGAACGCTTGACGCAACTTGATATTTAAATTGTCTAATTTTTGCAAATAGCCTTCATATAACCGTTCTGGTTGTAAAAAAACATATGAGCCTTGCAATTTATTCAAGCGTTGCCGTTCAAACCGCAATTTAGCCTGATAAGCTTTAATAAGTCGCAACCGATCTTGGCGGATCCGCAAGATCTCATCAGCCAAAACAGGTGTCGCTAACTCTGCCGCTGCCGTTGGCGTAGCTGCACGAACATCAGCGACTAGATCAGCGATCGTCGTATCAGTCTCATGCCCGACCGAAGAGATGATCGGGATCTGGCTTGCAAAGATCGCCCGCGCGACTTTTTCTTCATTGAATGGCCACAGATCTTCGATCGACCCACCACCACGACCAATGATCACCGTATCAAAATCTCCCCGAGCATTGACTTCTTTTAAACGTCCTACAAGTGAGTCAGCAGCCTTTTCGCCTTGAACGACTGCTGGAAATAACACGAGTTGAGCGATCGGATAGCGTCTTCTTGTTGTCGTGATGATATCACGGATCACTGCGCCAGAAGGGCTTGTGATCACTGCGATCCGCTTAGGAAAAAGTGGCAAGTTTTGCTTAGGAGCACTAAAAAGTCCTTCCGCCTCTAATTTGGCTTTGAGCTGTTCATAAGCTTGATAAAGAGCCCCGACTCCATCTGGTTCCATTCTTTCGATCGTGATCTGATAGTTTCCAGATGGTTCATAAAGATCGATCCTCCCGACCACTAAGACTTTCATTCCGTCTTCTACTTCAAATTTCAAACGAGAAAAAGCCGATTGGAACATAACAGCATCGATCTTTGCCCCATCGTCTTTTAAACTGAAATACTGGTGACGTGGTCGCAAGCGAAAATTTGAGATCTCACCTGTCAGGTAAACTCGCTGGAGATAAGGGTCAACTGTGAACTTTTTGTGTAGATATTTTGTTAGGGCACTGACCGTCAAATATTGTTCTTTTTCCATCCACTTATCGGCTCTTTTCCGCTAATTCTAAAGTTTGTTGCATCAACATCGCGATCGTCATCGGTCCGACTCCACCGGGAACAGGAGTCAAGTAACTGACATATCCGTCTAGATCACCTTGTGCTACATCTCCTACTAAACGTCCATCTGCCAAACGATTGATCCCAACATCGATCACAACAGCTCCTTCTTTGATATGATCTTTGGTGATCATTTCTGCCCGCCCTGTTGCAACTACTAAAATATCTGCCTGACGTGCAATTTTTTTTAGATCTTTTGTTTTACTGTGCGCTATGGTCACAGTGGCATCAGCATTCAACATCAAAGCTGCTAAAGGACGCCCAACTAAATTGCTACGGCCAATGATCACAACTTCTTTACCTGCCACTTCGATCTGATATTTTTCTAATAACGTCATGATCCCTCGTGGGGTACAAGCAAGTGCTCGTGGATCATCCATAAACAAATGTCCGATATTCGTAGGATTCAATCCATCAGCATCTTTTTCTGGTGCGATCGTATTGATCACAGCTTCTGCATCGATCTGGGCTGGCAATGGCATTTGAACTAAGATCGCATGCACAGTTGGATCACTATTCAGTTCTGTGATCAATTTTAATAATTCCGTTTGACTTGTTTCTTTAGGTAGGTGGATATCCTTTGTTTTGATCCCGATCTTTTGGGCAGCGCGATGCTTATTTCTGACATAAACTTGACTTGCAGGATCATCCCCAACTAAAACAACAGCTAAACAAGGAGTCAAACCCGCTTTTTTTAAAGCTTGAGCCTTGTTGACTAACTCACTTTGGATCTGGTTGGCAGTCTTTTTTCCGTCGATCATCACTGTCATAAAATCACAACCTTATCGTTTATTTATACTCACTAGTATTTTAGCATATTCACACCATAAATTTTCAAATATTCAAAAAAATACCTGTATCAGAACTAAGTCCCGATACAGGTATCAACTCTATTAGAGTAAGTTTGATAAAACACCGTTGATAAAGCGCCGTGATTTATCATCGCTAAATTCTTTTGCAAGCTGTAATGCCTCATTCAGCGCAACTTTAGCAGGTACTCCGTCTACATAAAGCATCTCATAGATCGCTAACCGCAAGATCAAAAGATCAGTTTTATTTAAGCGGGCAAGTGACCAATTTGCGCTCAAATGTTCCATGATCTTTTCATCGATCTGTGCTTGATGAGTCAAGACACCATCCACTAATTCAGTTAAGTAAGGAGGAACAATATCATCACCTGCAGGCACTTTATCTTCTAAAAGTGTTGCATACACGTCGCTTGGCGTTGCATCAATATTACTATTCAATGCATAGAGTGTTTGAAATGCCAGTTTGCGCGTATCATGTCTACTAATGTTCACTATTCTTCACCATTCTCTTCACCAAATAAATTATTTGGATCAATCGTTTGTTCTTGTTTTTCAGGGATAACGCCTTGAACATGTACATCAACACCTGAGATCTCAAGCCCTGTCATGAATAAAACTTGTTGACGCACTTTTTCTTGGATCTTAGCAGCTACGTTAGGTACGGAAACACCGTAGTTCAAAAAGACGTAAACATCGACTTTAAGCTCGTTATCATCTTTATTGACTTTAACACCTTTTCCTCGGATCTGACGTCCTAACAATTCTGAAAAACTGTTTGCGATCGAGCCCCGCATTGAATAAACCCCATCAACTTGGCTAGCAGCGATCCCAATGATCACTTCGATCACTTCAGGCGCTAAACGCACTTCACCTAAACTTGGTTCTTGACTAGTTAAAACAATGTTATTATCTTCAGACATACTTAAACCCGTTATATAAAATATGGAGAAATGAAAAGCTTCATTCCCAGAAAGATTATATATTTCCTTTCCTAGATCTACTTACCGCTATTATAACAGTTAGTTCCCATATTCTCATAAGGAATGCTTGCTTGATAGTTTAGCCTATTTTTAAATAGTTGCCTCCTGCGTTTCCATATTGACTTTCTTACGCAGACTATCTCAGATCCGATCGTTCTTGGCGAAACGATCTGTCTACTTAATTAGGCACGTGAGATATATGTGCCATCAGTGGTGTTGATCGTTAAAACGTCACCTTCGTTAACAAAGAATGGTACTTGCACAACAACGCCTGTTTCCATCGTTGCTGGTTTTGAACCACCAGAAGCTGTATCACCTTTGATCCCTGGTTCTGTTTCTGCAACAGTCAAATCAACTGTGTTTGGCAATTCGACCCCTAAAGTTTCAGTACCATACATGATCACACTAACGACCATGTTTTCTTTTAAGTACTTCAATTCTTCTGTCAAGTTTTCACCTGGCAACTCTAATTGTTCGTAAGTATCTGTATCCATGAAAACGTAGTTATTACCATCAGCATATAGATATTGCATTTTTTTGCGATCGATCTGTGCTTGCTCTACTTTTTCACCAGCACGGAAAGTCTTTTCTTGCACAGCACCGTTACGCAAATTTTTTAATTTAGAACGCACAAAAGCAGAACCTTTACCTGGTTTAACATGTTGGAATTCAACGACCCGCCATAATTCTCCGTCGACTGTGATCGTCAAACCATTTTTAAAATCATTTACTGAAATCATATTAGTCCTCCTAAATTGATCGCATGGGCGCTAACTAGTTTATACACCCACTTATTCAAATATAATTCATACATTTAATAATAGCAAAATCATTACTATCATTGCAAGCTTACGAGAACGTTTACCTGTAACTAGAGTGTTAAATACTCTGTAGTAAAATCAGTTAGATTTTCATGACCCGTCGTTGTTACTAAAATATCATCTTCGAGCCGAACACCACCTAAACCAGGCAAATAGATCCCAGGTTCAACCGTGATGATTTGCCCAGCTTGTAAAGCTCCACGAGCTGTTTTCCCGATATATGGACCTTCATGAACATTTAGACCGATCCCGTGGCCTGTGCCATGTTCAAAATATTTTCCGTAGCCAGCTTTAGTGATATATTGGCGTCCGATCGCATCGAGTTCTCTTAGATCTGCTCCCGGTCTGATCGCCTCGATCACACGCTGTTTAGCTTCTAACACGAGCGCATAGATCTTTTCTAATTCAGGACTGACTTTTCCCAATGCAAAAGTTCGGGTCACATCAGACGTGTAATGATCTAAATAGTAACCATAATCTAATGTAACTAATTCGTTTGCCCCTAAACGCTTTGGCGAGGCAACACCATGCGGTAAGGCTGAACGTTCCCCCGAAGCGACGATCGTTTCAAAAGATGCATTGCTAGCGCCGTTCTTTTTCATAAAAAAGTCTAATTCGTTAGCTAAATCAGTTTCTTTCATCCCGACTTTTGCTGTTTCTAACACGAAACGATAACCTAAAGCCGCTAGCTTACAAGCTTGCTTGATCTTTTCGATCTCTGAAGGTGTCTTGATCTCACGTAATTCTTCGATCACACCTCCCAAGGCAACGATATCACAGAGTGCCAATTCATCTAATTTATCGTACATCGCATATGTTATGCTTTCTTCAAATGCAAGTGCCACGATTTTTTCTTGCTGACAGATCTCCAAGGCTTTTTCTAAATATTGGCGAGTGATCACAGCTGTTAATTCTGGATTTTCTTTTGCTAATTGCGTTTCAAAACGTGCGTCTGTAATCAAATAAGTCGCAGTTTCGGTGACTAAAAAAAGACCATCATCTCCAGTAAAACCACTTAAGTAATAAATATTATCTGGATCAGTCACCAAGTACGCATCAACACTTGCATCTTGCATTTTACGCCGGAGATCGGTCCATCTTGTCTCAAGTTCAGTTTTCATCATCTAATATACCTCAAAACACGAATCTTCGTGCATTCTTTCTAGCCTAGCTTTTAGAGATATTTTAGCATAGTTCAACTGATTATTTTACTAAAGTGATCGCATCACTAACATATTCTCCAGCAACAGTAAGCGCCATGATCCCTTTGCGATATGACCACAAATCTTGAAGTTTCAATTTTACGATCTCAAACTTTTTACCATCTTGATCAACAACATATGAAGCTTTATGTAGATCCCGTCGGGTCTTGATGATCAGCGTCGTTTGGTCGAGAGCGTTTAAATATACTTTGTCTAATAGTTCTACCATAAGTTATCGACCTCATTATATTAAATTTCTGCCCCCACTGACATCCTGCTGGTTTGATTATACTCTTTTCATTCACAAAAGTATTTGAAAATTTTTTTAGTTATTTTTCTGAACTAATATCGTTTCTTGGCAGTAGTTGCTTTACTTGATATGATATACTTTTATTACATATTGAAAGTAGAGGAACGAAGATTTTATCATGAAAGAAATTACATCGACTGCCAATCCTCAAGTTAAAACTTGGAAAAAATTAGCTGATAAAAAAGGACGCAAAAAAACACAAACTTATTTGCTTGAAGGCTGGCATTTAGTTAAAGAAGCTTTATTAGCGAATGAAGCGATCGATAACATTTTGATCGCACCAAATTTCAAATATCTTGAAGAACTCACCAAACTTACAGATATCGAATTGATCAAGATCAGCCCTGCGATCGCAACCCAGCTTAGTGAAACAAAGACACCTCAAGGGATCTTTGCTGAGGTCAAGATCCCCAAGCTCTCCTTTGAGCCAACTATGGCTCGTGGGGCTTGGCTTTTCTTAGACGGTGTTCAAGATCCCGGTAATATCGGTACAATGGTCCGAACTGCCGATGCAGCTGGTTTTTCTGGAGTCGTCTTTGGAGATAAAACTGCTGACATGTACCACCCTAAAGTTGTCCGTTCAATGCAAGGAAGCCAATTCCACTTAAAACTAGTTTCTAGCGACCTCTTACCTTGGATCCAAGCTTTTAAAGCAGCTAACGCCCCTGTCTTTGGAAGCGAATTGAATCAAGATGCCCGAAGCTACGATCAAGTTGGCCAACATGAAAACTTCGCTTTGATCATGGGCAATGAAGGTAATGGGATGAGTCAAGAACTACTCGCTCAAACATCTTTAAACTTATATATTCCGATCAAAGGTCAAGCCGAATCGCTCAATGTCGCTGTTGCGGCTGGGATCTTAATGTTTCAACTTATCAAATAAGCAAAAGAGACCTTTTTCTGGTCTCTTTTTTAAATTAAGTGTTGCAACTTTTTATGATAATTGCTATAATATTTTTTGTTGTTGGAGAGTTGGCAGAGTGGTAATGCACCGGACTCGAAATCCGGCGAACCGGTTAATACCGGCGCGCAGGTTCAAATCCTGTACTCTCCTTATATATACTTGATGTAGCAAGGTTTCCAGCTGTTTTGGACAACATTTGGACAACAAAGTTTCAAAAGGATGTATTCGAGTAACTTCGGATACGTCCTTTTTATTTAAGTTGACAGCTAGCACCTCTCTTTCAACCTGTCACTTACAACCGTCTCACCTTCTAACTTCCTGTCAGAGGGTAATTTTTTGCACAAAAAAGCCCCCTCGCCCGTAGACGGTCCAGAGGGTGACTAGCCTATCAATGCTAGTATAACACAAAAGCGCCACACCCGATTTTTTTCGAGTGTGGCGCTTGTCGCATTATTCTAATATCTTAATGTTTGTCCCGGATAGATCAAGTTGGCATTTCTGATCCCGTTGGCGCTTTGTAGGTGTGATACTGATGTACCTAATTTTCGCCCGATCGCTCCAAGTGTATCACCAGATCTGACCTGATAACTTCTCACTTGTTGTTTCGGTGCAACTTGACGTCGTGTACCGTATTCTTGACCACCCATCACCCCCATTGCTACATAGTGATAACTACCGCTATAACTCATATACCGTGCCCAGACATATCCACCTTTGATGTAGACGTGATCATACGTCAGGCTTTCGCCCGGATCGTATTGGGCTACGATCTGTGCGCTAGTGTTTGGGGCTGTACGCACGTTAAGCTTAGTATTAGCTGTAAACACGCCAGTCTGCGTATAGTCTTCATCTTTGGTTGAAGTTTGTACTGGTTGCTCTTGCTTAGCTTGACTTTGATTATCTACGTGGTGCGTATCGCTGTTGCTGATCACAGCATTTTTATCTTGGCCACCAGTATAGTAGTTATCATAGAGTTGCGAAACATCAAAATGTCCGTAAGAGCCATTGAATACCGCGTCACTTGCCCACTGCCAAGCATGGTGTTGCGTATGTCGATCAGCAGTCACATTATATGGATATTGTGCGATCCACCCAGTCCCGGCTGGTACACTGACAACGTTATTCTTCCAGCTTTGAGAAGTATAGATATCATAACGATAACCTGCTTGTTCAACGATTCGCTTAAATTCCATCACTGCTAGATCATTAATATTCTTAGGTATCGATTGTTGTTGATCAGCTTCAACGTCAGCAACTAAAACAGCGTTGATCGGTAAGCCATCTGCTTTAGCCATTGCCACAGCATAATTAGCTTCGGCTTGCGCCCCGCCAACACTGGACCATCTTGCAAAATGATAGCCATTGATGTACAAGCCTGATTGCTGTGCCGTGCTGATGTTATTTTTCGCTGTCCAATCATGATAGTATGTCCCTTCACTAATTTTAGTCACGACTGACTTAACACCATATTGATCACGCATAGCGGTGAAATTACCCACTGTCATATAGTCGTTGTGATTTGACACATCAACCATATCAGTACGAGCGGCTTCTACATCTTGTGTTGTATGTGGATCGGTTACGACTGCACAACAAAGAGCCGTAGCTAAGACGGCCCCAACGATATATCTTTTTTTCATGTGTACCTCCTAAGCGTTTAGATTTGCTACCTTTGCTTTAGCTTCTACTAACTCAGCTTCTTTTTGTGCCACTACTTCTTTAGCTTTTTCTAACTCTTCATCTGTCGGAGTTGGCTTTGGCGCTTGTGGGTAATTTTTGAGTAGCTCTGCTTGTTGAGCATAGGCTTTCTCAACTGCATTGATCACCACTTGCTTATCCTTGACCGTTAACCCTGCGTCTAAGAGCGCTTGAACAACAGCTTGGACAGCGTGATTTTTCTTCATGGATCCTGTTAGATACTCTGTGACACCTAACTTTTGCGCTGCGATCACTGCATCTTTAGCCAGTGATTCTAATGCCCGAAGCATGCTTAAAGCTCGACTGTTTTTGACAAAATAGCTACCACAATATCCAATCACCGCTGTGATGATCGCTGTTAAAATCGTTACGATCATATCCGTTAAAGTCATATATATTCCCTCCTAATCATCCTTTACATCTAACGCTTTGACTTTGTTATATAAGATCTCGCCTGTACCATTTCCACCGAGATCCTTATAACTGCTAAAAATATACTCCAGATCATTAAGTTGACCTGGAGTAACATATCCATTACTGATATATTGGGTGCAGTTATCGTATAACTCATGATGTAGCATTGCTATCACACCATTTTTCAAAAGTCTGTCGGTTTCGTGCAAACTTTCTGCCGATAATTCTCGATCCTGTTTTTTATGTTCTAAGTAGATTGCCAATTCCCTGACCCCCCAGCCAAGAAAACCAGTACCAAAAAGGCTACATAGTAGCTCTACAACTTCGTGTAATTGCATTACACCCCTTCTTTTCTCTTTAAATTCCGCCCACCGCAACTTTAACTTTACGGTGTCACAGTAAAGCTACAGTGACGCCAATCTTCCCAGTGTCCTGTACCTGCTCCGTCATGCGATCTGATATAGATGTCACCTGGCACCATAAACGCAACTTGAACTCCAAGCCCACCATCAGCATTTTTACCAAAATTTCCCATTACAAGCAATACGCCCCAAGCTCCGTTCGTTGAAGCTTGGTTATTGCGCCCTGGAAAATGTGTTCCAGCACGATTACCCCCGGTTGCATATATCATGTGGATCCCATTTTTTACAACTGTATCTAAATCAGTATCCCCATTGATATCATTTCCAAAATAAGCTAAAGCTTGTCCCTTATCGATCTTACCGTTTGCGATGTCTTTAGCAGCTTGGATCTGTCCAGCAAAATCAGGAGCATTAAGGATCGCTTCCCAAACTGTTTGTGGTCGAATGCTATTGTTTGCCCCATCCTTAATATCTGCAATATAACTTCCCATTAAAAAGCCCTCCATTCATTAAAAATTTTATCTTGGCCACCGGCGCCCCTTGTCCAACGCTTACCATTACTTGAAATCAAAATTTGTGTACACGTATTACCATTAATGTCATTGACTGTCAGTGATCCCCAGTTATTAAACATGACTGGAGCATTCTTCACTGATACACCATTAATAACAAACGTCTTGGATCCTTGATAATTACCTGATGTTAGAGTATTTAGATCCGTGCCAGCCTTGACTTGAATGGTGCTTGATAAATATTCATCTAAAAACGCACGCAGACCATAAATAGCATCTGCGTGCGTTTCTGGATACATTTGTACTTGGTCACCAAACTCATTTTCAAATACAAGCTTTACTGCTTTAGTCAATCTTGATCACCTCCGTAAGTGACAAACGACCAATGGAACAAACTATCAAGCCTTGGTTAGTTTGATTAGTACCACTATCCCCAATTGACTGTGTATTGCCTATCCGAAGTGGTCTGCTCGAGTTAGAAATATCACGTAACATCACTGTTCGCAAATCATCAACATCAAAGCTATCGATCTTACTTGCTTTATCTAACTGCAAAGCATCGAGCCTCTTTTTGAGAGTAGGATAAACTACATTAAACCGATCTACACGAGCATCAACGACTTCATCAGGTTGCTTTACACTCGTGATCAAATTATCAAAACGTGTATCATAGCCATCCATATAACCTTTGATCCATAAACCTAGATCAGCACCGTATTGTCGTAATACATACCAGTTATGATTTTTTTGGTTACGTGCATTCCGATCTGCAAACGACATCGGTTCATCCCAAATATCAAGGCTTGGTGGGTCTATATGTGTCATTACCATAAAATCACATCCTGTTTACTATTTTATTTCCAATAATTATTTATGCTTGTGTTTTTTCGTCTTCAGCGACTTCTGTTGCAAGTTGATCTTCTTGTTCATAGACATATTGTTGAAACGCTGCGATATCCTTACGCACCTCTGCTTTGTGAGCCATGTAAAGTTCGCTATCGATCACATATTGGTTAACTGCGTCATTACTTGTATCATTTGTTGAAAGCGACGCTGTCATGCGCAAAGCATCTTTTTTATCATCTCCAACTTTTGAAAATGCTGTTAACGTGATGTCTTTGTTTTTTACCAGTGCCATAATTATTACCCCTCTCTTATTCTTTGTTTGTTTCTACTGTTTGCAACTTTTGCTGTTCTTCTTCAAGTTGTTTTACTTTTTGTTCGAGTTCTTCTTTATCAGCTTCTAAGCTAGCGATCTGCAATTCTTTATTAGCTAAATTCATTGTCAACTTGCTTAAGATCGTTGTCATCTTATCCAATTTACTTCACCTTCTTTTCTGCATTGATAATATTTACAAGCTCAGGATCCACACCATTCTCAACACATAATTCTTTTTGTTGCCTGATAGCTTCTGCCTGCATCTCTTTTTGCGCTTGTTTAAGTTTATCTTCGTCGATTTCAGCAAAGATAGGCTTTCCAGTGTCATCAAAGCCTTGGATCTCATTAGTCCCCATCGTCATAACAACTGGTGTTGACCCATCTCCTTTCAAAACTGTTTGCATCTGAGCAAAAGTTTTGCCAGCGTCGTTTTGAACGTCGCCAGATAAAATGATCGTCTTATTGAATTCCATGTTAATATCCTCCGTAATTGTTATAAAGTTTGTTATCTTTTGTTTCGTAAATATTATAGCGTTTACCAGCATGGTTAAATAAAACAACATTCCCATTCTGAGGAAATGCAATACCGCCCCAATTACCATTATCATTTACAAAGCAAGGATATTTTTCGTTATTCCAATCAGACCACGAAACCCAAGCGGTTCTAATTCCATTCTGAGCACTACCAGCACCAAAATGGACTTCACTTCCAAAATACGTAGGTTTATAGATATGCAAATCTTTAGGAGCCCATCCGAAACCAGTCTCTGAATATGAGATCGCAGGTTGTAAAATTTTTCCACCGCTACTTGAAGGGATGTACTGACCAATAGCAATGTAATCTCCACCATAAGGCGCGCCCCAGACTTGCTTAGTCATCAACCCCATTTCTATTCCTGAGGCCCCATTACCAACCGTATCCATCTTGCGATAATCCCAACCACCACCTTTGATGTAACCTTGGATCTCATGGTTATAGTCGCTTGGATTATTTGTCGTAGCACCTAATTTTTTAGCTGGCACACTTAACTCGAGTCCATCATCACTAAGTTTCATTCCCCACTGTTGTCTAGGATCGCTAGATGTCGACCCTAGATGAATAGAATCATTTTGCAACTTTAGCATTGAATTAGCGCCAACCATATCTAAGCTACTTGGGCTGAATTTCACAGCATTGTTTTGTGAGCGCATCACGACATCATTGACCATGAGCGTCCCTTGGATCCGTGTATTCCCATTGATCATCACATGTTTGCCGTCAATCATCACTCCTTCAGTCGAAGCATTGATCTGTGAGATAATCTTGTTTTTATCACCTGAAACTTGAAGGGCGATCATTCTAGCAGTTTGAGCGATCACAGAATTATTACTGTTATCATGCACTTCTGCTTTAAGTCCTGCGATCGTTTGAGTAAGCTTACTAAATTGGCCCACTGTAGACGCTTGATATACACCGACACTTGAGCCTTTTACAAACATCGGATGAGCAAACATTACGTTACCTTTACCTCTAATGATAAGGCTAACCCTCACTTGATTGATTCCATTCGGTATCGTAATATTTTCTAATTTGAGTAATTTAGCATGATCATACGGTACATCTGACACATTAACAGTTGTCATTTTATTTGATTTACGATATTGATCGCTTGCATTGGCCCAAAATTCTAACTCCAGCCCACAAATACCCGAATGAGGAACATTACCCGTGTAAAATACAACTACACTAGCTGAGACTGTTTCACCCGGCTCGACAGCGATAAATGATGACCATCCGTTAACCCAACGATCATCAGCATTTCCGCTTGCGTCCATCCCAAGTGTTGTACTGCCGTTATAATTGTCATACCGATTTGTACCACGTTTCAGCCCAAAATTTGTCGTCCAACCATCGATCACACTATCTGTACCAGCGATAAACTCCGAGTTATAGACTAAATTAGCCTGCTTTAGCTGATCGCCGATAAGCTGCTGAACTTGACTAGTGAATCCATTTGCATTTTGTAAAAAAGCAGAATTTTGAACGATCTTTTGCATCCCTTTGTAAGTATCTGAGTTGTACAAAGTCGATAGATCATTTTTAGTGGCCGTGATTTTTCCAGATAGATCATTTTGAGCATTTTGTAAAGCTAATTGCCATTGATCAGCTTTTTGATTTACGTAGGACGTATCTGCCTTAGTCGACACAACATTTGTAATGGCTTTGGCTGTTTGCTCTACATAACTTTTATCAGCTTTATTAGCCACTACGTTAGTTATATTTGTTGCTGTTTGATCAACATATGATTTATCGGCCTTCGTCGCAACTGTCGAGTTGATACTATCTATTCTGACGTTTAAACTAGCATATTTGCTGTTGATATCATTGGTAATATCCTCCGGGGCTCGTGTATAGTCGGTTGGCTTATTGCCCTTTTCAATTTTTACATGTCTAATGTATGCGTCATATCCAGCATTAAAATAGATGACATATGCCTTGTTAAGACTATTGATCTTTCCAGATACGCTATATCGTTTCCAGTTTGAAGTGAGACTAGTTCCAGATAAAGATCCGTCGCTAGCCTCGCTTTCGTTTTTTACAGTTTTAAATACGCCTGTTCCTTTGGCATCAAACGATAACGTGTAATCGTCACCGACTTGCAGTTCTCCATTTGGAAATGCGCCACCCCATTTAGTGTATATACCACCAAAGTATTGACTGTTTAGATGCGCTACCTTAGTTTCGCCCTGCATTTCAAATGTAGGAGTAACGTTATTTTGACCAATACCTGTTGGCCACGTAAAATCTAAGGATCCTTGCAAATAGTTTCGACCACCAACTTTGAGCCCGTTTATCTGATCATTGAGTTTACTGATCTCAGCTACTCTTAAGGTCATTCCATCTTTAAGTAAATCAAAGTCAGTTTTGTATGTCGTTAACGTGTTATTTACACTGTTCAATTGACTATCAATATCTTCAGGTGCTGGTGTCCAATCTGTTGCCACGTTACCTTTTTCAAACTTGACTTTACTGATCCTAAAAGGTTGTTTTGCGCCCTTTACTGATCTGACCATAAATATGAGCGCATGGGTATCAGGTTGCGTATGGAGCACAAGTTTTTTACCTACTCGTCCAGGAGTATTAGGAAAATTTGACATATTAGCAATATTCCAATTATCTTTATAGACTTTAGTATTTTGTTTAAAGTCATTAGCGGTAAACTCCCAAAAAATGAACCCTTGCTTATCAAGATGTTGTCCATCAGCGTAATTTAGATCAAAGCTAAACACATAATCGGTATCTGGTTCAATATCGTATACACGTTGCTCAATTTGTACGCAGTCTTTATCACCAATATTAAGCTCAACTGTGTCGCTATTCCAAGTGACTCCGCCAAATGTCTCATACCACGCATCATGTTTATAATTTGAACCAAGTTGTGATTGCTTGAGTAAGTTTCGGCCTCCAAAAGATAAGTTAGTAAGCTTGCTACCGACAGCCGATATACTGGCTTTGATACCATCTGACGACTGTGTCCATTCACTTTTAGCTTGATTTACAGTATTTGTCAAAAGATCCAAGTCAGTTTTAGAAGCTAACGTCTTGATCGTATCTTTGTTTTGCTGTGTTTGCGTACTCAAAACTGCTATTTGACCACTGTTAGCATTCGTTGAATTTACTAAACTTTTGATCTGATCACTATCAACAGTCAGCATCGCGCTACTAATATTTTTGACCTGCTGATCTAAGTTATCGACACTTGCTTTATCTGCTTTCAAACTAATATTGTTGGCGTTGACTGTTAAAGAAGCTTCGGCCGAACTGACCCGATCGGTTAGCTTATCAATATCTGTTTGTTTTGCTCTTGCTTTGATCGCATCGTTTGCAACACTTAATGAGCTCTCAAGATCAGTGATCTTAGTATTTGCAGCATCAACACTTGTCTTATCTGCTTTTAGCTCTATTGCATTTTGGTTTTGAATAGATCTTGTTTCATTTGCAGTAACGAGCTTTGAGAGTTGATCATAATCAGTTTTACGCACCGTTTGACTTATCTTACCGTCAACACTACTAAATTGCGTTTGAACTTGTGTCTGATATTCTTTTAAAGCTTGATCTGCATTAGCGATCGCTTGTTGTTTTGCCGTTTGAATTTCAATGCTCTTCTGGTCAAATTGATCAGCAACATTCAACTTCAAGTCGCTTGCTTGTTTTTGTAGATCTTCGATCAGCTTTTGACTTTCAGCCGTGGCGTTGTCTATTTTTTTATCAATCTCTGTAACGTTGATATCGATATTAGACAGATTTGTCTGGATCTCAGATATTGTCTTTTGACTATCTGCATTGATCTGAGTCAGACGATCGTTAACTGACTTAGTGTCTAGTTTTGCATCTGAAATCGACTTATCTAAGCGAGTGGTCTCAGTTGCGATCGTATCGTTGATAGCTTTTTGAGCTTTTTTGAAGTCACTATCAACGTTATCAACATACGTTCTGACTTCTTTTGCTTCTTGTTGCAGATCAACCGTCGTATCATTGAGCGAGTTGATCGTTTGTTGATTGCTGATCTCGAGCCATTTACTACCATCGTAGATCATCATTTGAGCCGGTACTTTCTCCATTAAATTGGGGTCTGGATCGATATGTTTATTTGTTACTTCATTCAAGTTTTACCCTCCTTCATCTAATGGACGCACCCAAATATCACCAACACGCACCATGTTATATTTTGTTGGATCGTCTTTTGAGTAGTACGTTGTTGTCGCTGTTGTCGCTTTATTTAAAGCTTTTTGCGCTAGCTCGTTGATGTTATTGATCCGATTATTTATCAGCGACTGCGTATTTAAAATACTTGCTGGCAAGTTCTCATACTGCAAAACAGTCGCCTGTGTCTTATTGTACGGGTACCATGTATAGCCGATAAGCGTTACATCTGTTTCAAACCCATTTTCAGTGATCGTTAAATGTCTGACTTCACCAGCGATCGGTTTGAAGTTCGTACTTGCTGTAACTTCTAAGCTGATTATCGGCTCTTTTTGCAGTTGTGATCGGGCGTAGTTTTCCATGTTCTGCTTATCTGTGAAGCGTTCATCAGAGATGTTATCCATGGGATGCACGCCCCAAACTTTAATAGATTGCTCGTCTTCAACAAAAAAGGGTTGAAAATAATATTCAACCTTTGCATTGTCGGTACTGTTTTCTTTTTGCTTACCAAAGCATTTGACTTTGTTGCTCAAGTTAGTACTGTCGATCGTTATTTTGATGTCTTGCGTATTGTTTCGGTAATCGATCCGTTGCCCAAATGATTTCTTGAATGCCTCTGGGCTATAAACGCCGATCTCTTTATTGTTTGGGTAAATGATCGATGACGGCCACGTACTCAAGATCTTGCTTAACATATCCTTGCCACTAGAATCACCTAAGTTTTGGATCTGTTGCTTGTCAAAGCTACCATAGACAGAATACGTATAGCCTACGTTGTCATTATTCTTAGCTCCCAGATAGAACTCCAAAATATCCTGTGGCAAATACGTCAGTGTACCATTGCGTGTGTCGTACTGACGAACTCTTGCAATGTCATTATAGATGTGTGTCGCCGTGATCTGAACTTGACTGGTTGAACCTTGTAGATTAGGCGCTACTTGCTTGACCACATATTGTTGATCGTCAAAAGTGACAATACTCTCAGCACTCAGCAGCATTTTAAAACTAGCACTGCCATCATCAAATGCTGTAAATGTTAGTTGATATGTGCTGTTTTGAGCCCATTGTACGGCAAAAGTCGACCACAAGATACAGTTCAAAGGCATCGTCTGTTCGATGCCGATCGCTTTAACAGTAACGACCTCATCAAAATTACTTGTCGGTAGCTCATAAGTAGGTTCACGAACAAATATCGTATCGTTATACAAAAAACTACCGTGTCGCATATTAAAAGAACCTTTGACTGGTCGTTCATCGCTCCAAATGATCGGATTGATGCGCTTGGCCCGTCGATAGACCATATATCCCGAGTCTGAAACACCCTCAACATGGCTATCGATCTTATCTTGATAGAGATATAAGTAGTCACCTGCAACCAACATCTCAGGGGCTTCGTACCATTTAGCGCTTGGATCATTGATGATATTAGTGGCGACCTCGGTATAGTGTCCTAGATAATTATCCGAAACAAAAAGTCTAGCACTTGAGAGCCATAGGTAATACTTACCGTCTAAGTATGTGACATTAGGGTCGATCGAGCTCTTAACGTCAACATCGACAGTTTGATAGGCATTCGACACCTTATCAGTTATGACGTCAAAATCGGCAACATAAATACCACGCTGACCGTTCTTGGTGGCACTATAGACAATGTGATATTTACCCTCTTTATCTACAAACATCTCTGGCGCCCAGATATCTGTATACCCACTTGCTTGTTTGATCAGATCGATGTTGAGCGCTTCAAAGACCTTAAAATCAGACGTCTTATACATCGCTAAAGTACCCAATAGATAATAGACATCACCAACGCGACAAATAAAGCCGTCTCTTAGCCCCTCTAATTTAGGAAAGTTGAGCACACTTGACCAATTTTTAGCATCACTTGAAATGCTGATGTTTGGTAGCGCACGCCACGGATCATTTTTGGTCTCACCACTTGGATCAAAGCCAAAATAGACGAATTTATTATTTTGTAAAGCTTTTAAAATATCCACTCAGCTCAGCTCCTAACCTACGTAAATAAAGGGAAAAGAAAAGGTTATATCAAGATCGTTAGCACCAGATACGGAAAACTCGTTCCAGCCTGGTTCAAGCTTGATATAACCAAAATCAGTGTTATTGTTGTCTAACTGCCCATTTTTAAAGGTATTGATACCTTCCAAAATAAGGCGATCGTTACTTCCAAGCGTCCCTTTATAGGTCCAACTTGTTTGATTAGTATTATTGATCAACTTAAAGCCAGGCCCAAAGTGTTGCATAATGATATTCAATTCATGGCGTTGAAAGTATGGATCAACTGCGATATCGCTGGCGTTATACACTCTAAATGACTGTTTGTCTATGAAGTGGTATGCCGGATCTTCACCGTTTGGGATATTCCCACCATATAATGGCCATGCTTCTTGATCGTAGCGCATAAGCTGGTCTGAGGTCGTTAGGCTGTACTTATATCCGCTCGGGTTATCAAACGGGATCGTAAACGTCGCCACATTGGAGTACGTCTCCATTGGTGCGATCGTAAAATTTCCAGCTCGCACATACTTAACGATCCCTGGTTCGCCGTCAGTGCGTAAGCGATAAACATCTTTGCTTGAAAAATATTTATAGATGTCGTGTTTGGCAAGCTTGTAGTCCCACCAATCGCCAAATTTAAAATAAAATTTAGCGTTGATCACATTTTTATCGATCGTACTGCCAGTAAAAAAGCTACCGTCAGACCCTAAGTTAGTTGTGTAACTATTAGTTACGATCGGATCTTCGTCATCTCCGCGATACCGTAAATTGGGTGTAATAGATTCAATATCTATCTCGTCCTCATCACCTCGCTTGATCCAAAGCTTAGGATAGCGAAAGTGATTGCCATAAATTTCCACTTTATCACCTACAATCCAAGTTGTTGAAAATTAGCTATACGTTGATCACTCGCCATTTCTCGATAAACTTTGTTCTTATCGTAGCCGTTTACGTTCTTGATCGCATCAAGCTGTAGACCGTTAACGTTTAATAACATCGAGACTAAGTTCTTGAGATCTTTAACAGTGGCAGATAGATCCTTGATAATATCGTCATTACTACTTTGCGAGTGCCCCGCTCGGTTATCAGTTTGCGCAAAATAGTCAAGTGACTGTTGCATTAACTGATAAGCCCTTGAACGCTTAGAGAGATCTAACGGTACGACCATTTCAGGTAAGTTACCTTCTGCGACTTCGACCATCTGATTTTGCGTGACGAGCCCACCATTTGCCATCATCTTATGTCCAAGTGGACCCCAACCACGCCGAACGCCTATAGGTGCAAAGTCCCGGCGCCAAGTCGAATCGTTCAAGACTGCCATGATCTGATCTAAGGCAGAATGAATATTTCTGTGACCTTTGACAGCCCAAGCATTCCAAGTTCCTAACTTGTACTGAAACAACCCAACTGGTAAACCAGTACCGTCATGGTCGTCATAACCACCACCAGTCGCAGGATTTACGCCTGATTCAACAAACGCTTGCCAATATAAATGATCGATGTCTCTGGCTGATAATTTTTGATGCATCAAGCCGGCAGCTCGATGTGCGACCTTAGCAAATTCACTCTTGCTCATCTTACCGTTTGGCGAACTTGCACTACCGCCACCGCCACTATCGTCTCCAAAAAGCTGATCTTTCAACTTTTTGATAATGCCAGCAAAGCCGTCAGTAACTTGATTGACCATCCCTTTTGAACTATCAACTAGAAGTCGACCGGCGTCAGGTACACTATCCAAATTAAAAACTTTTTTAGTCATATCTTCTAATGTCTTTTTAGGATCAGTGATCTTTTCTAAGATCTCAGTTGCCCCGTCTGTCAGATCATCAAAGATATCTTCTGCGCCATCTCTGACTTTTTTAAAGAAGTCGCCAAGCGATGAATTGCCCGTTGCATATCCTGGTAAACTACCGACATACGAGCCAGACATGACCTTGGCTGTATCGTTGGCGTTTAAGATCCGATCGCCTGGGTTGACATCGATGAATTGTGGTCCACGTTGGCCGGCAACACTGACCTTACCGCTATATGGTCGATAGATCAATTCCGGTCCAGCTTCACCAACAAGCGCTTTACCTTGGTAATTTACGTGACCACCAGTCGCATAACCACCGTGCATCGTAACTGGCGTATAACTATAGTCTTGCTTTTTGGCTGAGCTTTTGTCTTCCTTGCCAAAAAGCTTAGCGATCGAGTTAAAAAAGTTGTGTAAACTACTGAAAATATTTGATGATCCTTTAGCTTGCTTTGAGTTGGCATCCATCGAGCTATTTGCTTGATTTACAGCATGCGTTACAACACCTTTTGATTGCTCTTTAGCCTGTGAGACAATGTCTTTTTGTTGTTTATTAGCTAATTCTAAAGTCTTTTGATACTGTTGATCAGCCTTATCGACTGTCTCATCATGTTGCTTTTGAGCTTTTTCTGTAACTTTTCGATATTGATCTTCAGCAGCGTTTTTAGCAGCATCTCTTTGCTTTTCTGCTTCTTCTTTGACACGTGCGCGTTGTTCCTTGGCCCACTTAGAATTACCTTGATATTGACGCTCAGAAGCTTCAACGACTTTTTTATACTGATCTTCAGCCGCTTTGATAGCTGACTTGCGTTGGCGATCAGCTGCATCCCTAACTTTATTAAGCTGTTTATCTGCATTTTTAGCTACGCCATTAAACTTTTTAGTCGATAGATCGTAGACCTTTTGATATTCTTTTTGCGCATCATTGACAGCATCTTGCAGCTGCTTATTGCTCAATTTGCCTTTTTTAGTTGTCAATTTTTCTAAGATCTTACCTTGTTTATCTGACTCAGTCTTGATCTTACCAGTCAACGTTACATGCGCTTTAGCTTCTTTTGTCATGTCAGTTGTGGCATATTTGACATTTAGATCATAGATCTTCTTTTTATGTTTAGAACTAGCTTCATCTAAAGCTCTATCACGCTTAGCTACAGCTTTCTTATACTGTTCAGACCGCTTTCCAAAAGTTTGTTGTGCATTTAACACTTCAAGATCATATTTATCGTGGATCTTTTTCTTTTGCTTGTTGTAGTCCGTGTCGATCTTTTGCCGTTGGATAGCATAATATTTATCGATAGCTGATTGAGCAGATCCTGACTTCCGTGCTGTTTTTTCCAGATCTTTGTAATGCTTTTTAGCATCAGCAACACGCTTTTTATACTCTTCGTTACTGATCAGCCCGTTCTTTTTGAGCGTTTTAAGATCATCTAAGTCTTGCTTTTGTTTTTTCTTATAGTAATCTTTTTGCTCTTTTAGAAGTTCATTATGCGCTTCTTTTTGACTCATCTTAGGCGCTTTGATCTTCGTTCCTTTGATCGCCTTATTCCAAGATTTTACGAACTTACCAACTATGTTACTTACTACTTTTGACCCACCGATCTGATCACCTAAACTAGCACCGATCGCTGCGCCAGCTGGACCACCTAAAGCAAAACCGATCCCGCCACCGATCAACGTGCCTGCAGTTTTACCGGCAGCTTGATATTTAGCTTCTGCTTTATTAGACTTTACAGCACTATAAATAGATGATCCAACATCATACGCACTAATACCCAAACCAATTGCTGTACCCAGTTTAGCACCAATAGATTTACCAAGAGTTAAGATCTTGGCACCCTTGGACATAGTACCACCCTTGGTTGTCGTGCCTAGTGCAGTTTCTGCTATATCTCCAACATCCAGCGCAGTATTTCCAACTTGTGAGACTGTATTAGCTACTTTAGACGTTTTAGATGCTTTACTACTGCCACCAGCAACTGGTGTATTAGAATAAGCACCACTCGCTTGTTCTTTTGCAAGTGCTAAGTTTTGATATTGTTTTGTCAATGTAGCCACTTCAAGTTGTTCATCTGTCAAAGCTTTATTCTTACCAAAAAGCGATTTGAGTTCTTTTACTTTTTTGATAAAAATAGCAACCTTGCTGACAGCCCATAAACCAGCCAAGGCACCACCAAAAACAGCAACAGTCTTAGTGTGTTCAACAGCTAATTTACCAACTTGCAAAATACCACCGGCAACTTTGCCAATACCTTCAGCTGCTACCTTAACTCCGTTTTGAAAGTCCTTTTGATCAAATAGCTTGGTCAGCTGGTTGGCGGCGTCCGTCATATATGGTAAGAGTTTAGCACCAAATTCAATTTCTAGAGCACTCCAAGCTTCTTTGAAACGTTTAGTTGAGTTTTCAGCCGTCTTAGCATTCTTAGCGGCTAATTCTTGAACGTAATTGCCTTTTTTGCCGGCCTCTTCAACCTTTTTGGTAAGTTCACCTAAATACTTACTATTCTCAGCTAAAATTTCGCCAGATTGTTGCCCCGTCGTACCAAATAAAGAATTAAAGACGGCTGCCTTCTTTTCTTTACCCATTCCTTTAGTTACTTCATTCAGCTTTTTCATGATAGTAGTCAAATCTCTGAAGTTTCCTTTGGAATCAACGATATCTGAACGTTTAAGACCAATTTGATCTAACACAGATCCATTGTTGGTATTTTTGGCAGTTTCTACTTCACCTTCTAGATCCCGAATAGCATCTTGTTGGCTCTTGATGGCGCTAGCAGCTGCTTTTCCACTCTTAGTTCCATTTTTGACTGCTGCTTCCAATTCAACAATCTTATCTTTATGTTTTTGAATTTTTTTGGTATACGTCTCAATAGCCTTACCCGAACCTTCTTGTGCTGCTTTTTGAGCTTCAACGGCATCAGTCAAACTATTGATGACTTTACGCAGACCTGTACCCAATTTGTTATCTTAGAGGCTCTTTATCCTCTAATTCACTATGTTTCCATAATGTTCGGACTATCTCTTGGCCCTCGTCTTATTCGTTAGGGTCATCCGCCTTCGTGGAAATTTCTGCATAAAAAAAGCACGTTTTCCTAACGTGCCTAATTCTTAGCTTACTTTTTCTAGTCTCTACACCTTCTATGAGTTTTCCCATAGCTTGGCTCGGGATCAACATACTATTTAAATATCAAATCAATTATCCAACCTACTATGATAACGACTAATAGGATAATTGCGAATATGGTTCCAAACACGTATTTTACTATCGTTAAAAATACTGGAATAAGTATGAATTTGAACAACAAAACAATTAAAAGTGCCAAAACTCCATAAATTATCATTCCTATGAATTTATGCTTTTCACAATATTCATAGAAATTAATGATCAGATCCCCACAAAAGTCCCAGAACTTTGACCATGTTTGGGATTCAATAATCTTGCCTAATAGCACTAATATATAGTCCATTATCGTATGTCTCCTAAGCTAATAAAATCCTAGGTCAATTATATCACAATAGCTTAGTCTTCCCCGAATTAACGGATTTATTTTTCAAGATCATTTCTGATCAAGCGGCCAGTTTTACCAAAGCCTTATCTGCGTCAATATTTTGCTTAGACAAAGTACCTAGGGCTGCCGATGTCTCACTAAGTTTAAAACCGGCTTGATGTGATGTTGTGCCTACATACTCCATAGCTTTACCAATTCCATGGAAATCAGTAGCAGTAGTATCTGCTGTGTAAGCTAGCTCATTAACAGCCAATTTAGTGTTCTTGGTCATTTCAGTGGCTGATTTAGCATTCATTCCAAAAGCTTCTAGAGTACCACTGGCAACTTTAACAACATCATTAAAATCATCACCCGATGCAATGGATCCTTGCAACTCAGTATTCATAGCTCCTAGAGCTTGACTCGAACTGTAACCGCGCTTAACGAGTTCTAAATATCCATCTGCAACCTCTTTTTGAGAAACACCATATTTGATAGAATATTTAGCGCCGTCTTCCTGCATCTCTTTAACTTTTTTAGTTGCTTCAGCTGCGCTTTCACCACCGGTGACTAGGTTATTATAGATAACTTTATATTGACTAGATACTTCGGTAGCTTTCTTTGCACCCTCATAAGACATCTTAGCAATTCCAGTAAGCGCTGCACCAGTGACTTCTGCTGCTCTCTTTAAATCATTACCAAATGTTTCTTTTGCTGTTTTACCAACTGCTACTAAACGATCTCTAGATTCGAGTAGCGAATCGTTCATCTTTAATACCAGCTTATTTGATCCGCTAATTTCTCTTTGATTCTCAATGTATTTTCTAGACAGCTCAGATAATTTAATCGCTTGATCACGATAAGTCTTAGATGCTTTGCCCGATGTTTGTTCAACTTGTACAAGCAATTTCTTCTCTGCTTGCAACTGTGTCTCCAGAACTTTTTGAGTATCGATAAGTCCTTTAATTTGAGCTTTTTGTGCAGTATATTTCATCCCTGCATTTTTAAGTTGCTCGACATAGTTCTTGTTAATTTTTTCGGTCGTTTCCAGTGCATCTTTTAGCCTTAAAATACCTGATCTATGCAATTCAAGCGAATTAGCTGCTTGTTTTTCTTGTGACTCCAAGTTTGCGATCGTTCGCTTAGCGCTGTTGATCTGATTTTCAAACTTGATATAGGCTTGTCGCCCCTTTTCAGTCGTCAGATCTAGACCATCTTGTTCCTTTTTCAGTCTTTCAATATAGTTTCTTTGCCCTTCGATCGCACGCTTGGCATCTTCAGCCTTATTAGCATAAGCTGCCATGATCCCTTCACCAGATCTGATCTCAGCAAAATTAGCTTGCATTGCAGATTTAAGTAATTTTGCTTCATCCCGAATCGTACGCAAGCTTCTAGTCATACCGTTATCAGTCATATCGATAGAAAACTGATAGCCTTGAATTTTTGTCATGCTTTTCCTCCTTTCCTACAATGCTCCAATACTACGGGCCAACTCCAATGGATCTTGTACTCGCTCTTCAGGCGCTTTGGCATTCCAAGCCGACTGCCACTCACTAAATGATGAGTTATAAAAATCACTTGGGGAAATACCCTTTTGCATAGCCATTTGAGCAAGATAATCAATATCCTCTAAGAAACCAGTCAGTTGTTTTAGCTCTTTTCGAGCAGTTATTTTGGGTCTTCTTTGTCCTCTTCTTCGTCTAAATTAATACCCATATCAATACCTAAACAAATTCTCAACATATCGTTAAAGATACCGACCATATAACTAAAAGATAATTCTTCTAATTTTTGACTCTCTGTTTTTGTTAGTCCCAAAAGCTCTGTCAGTGCTTCCAGTACGATCGCAGTCACTTGAACGATATTCTTAACGACTGGCACTGTGATACTTTCATCATCAGTATCATCTTCAGCAAAAATATTTAGGATCTTGCTGTAATAATTACCTACGATCTTGATGTTTTTGGGTGAATCGATCAGCGTTAGATCTTCTTTTAACCCAAGTTTTTTTGCGTCAACTTTAACTGTATTTTTCACTAATAACTTTCCTTTCCTTTTTTTCGTCTCACATTAATCGTCTCTGTGTTCGCTATTTATCGACTAAAAATTAAACTGATGGTGTAGCTGGTTTAGAGTTCGTAAACTTCTTTTGTCCCGGGAAAACAAGGTCAAACATTGCTTTTTCATCAAAGTTTTCGTCTTCTTCATAGAAGATCGCATATGGTTTATTGTTGAATTTATCATAAGTCAGCGCTGTGTATGTCAAGTTGTCATCATCGCGAGTTTCAGCTGTACTTGTGTTTGTTCCAACGTTATGGCTCGCTTCATTGAATACACCTCGACCAAAACAGAAGTAAATTTTTTTACGCGTGATCGTGGCTTGCGAAACGATGATCAAAGGACATTCAACTGTGTCGTCTGCATCAAAGTAGCCACCTTTGCCGTTTGAGACACGGCCTAAGATCTTTTCTTTGACAACGTGGTTGATCTCGTTTGCTGTCCATGCAACTGAAGGGCTAGAAGGTGGGTTGCTGACATCAACAACTTGGTTATTCCCATCAATTTTTGTAGGTGTGGCAGCTAACCCCGTGATATTTGCTGTTTTAGAACCTAAGTTACCTTCCTTTTTATCAGTACCGACAAAATAGATCCCGTCAGCACTCAAACCTTTTTTATCGTCGCAGATAACGTTGCCGTCAGCACCACGAATGCCGGTGTAAATACCGTATAAACCAATAGTAGCCATTATGACTCCTCCTTATATTTGAATTTCAAAGTATTAGTGATGTTTTGGTTATCAGGCGTCATCACATGTCCCGCATCAGAAAAACAGCGAATGCTTTTGCTGAAAAGTACACGTTTAACGCTCTTTTCGATAGCCGTCATATCATATTGATAATCAGGCGGGTAATAAAAAGTCAGCTGAACTTGTCGGATGATATTGATCTCGGTATCATTACCGTAATCACTACCGTCATCCGTTAGTTCGCTGACTACTAAAATCAATTCTGTTGTCGTGTTATCGCTTGGATCGATCATAAAAGCATGGACATGCTCGCTTGATAGGTGATCGATGCTATCGATATTATCATTGACCAAACCTAAAATATATGCGGCCGGCGTCATGGCTTCACCTTCCCGTCAATGATCTGTTTTGCAATGATCGCCATCGTTTTTGGTAAAACGACTTGCGCTTCTTTGGCTGATTCTTCCCAAAAATGCTTTCCAGGCACATGACCATGTTGCACACCATTGCGATCACGTACATCCCAACCATCATTTTGAAAACGTCCAATATAACCTTTATGACTTTTAGCCGTAAATCCGACTGAGATCGAGCCGTTAGGATGTTGCTCAGTAACAAGACTATCTCTTAAATGAACTGACTTTCCAGAATGTGTTTTTGTACTGTATGGAACTTTAGGTTTCATGATCTTTTCAAAAGCCTCTGCTCCCGCTTTATTGACGATGACCCGTTCAGCATGTCCAAAACCCTCAGCTAAACTGTCTAGGATCCTTTCAAAGTTATCAGCATTTTTAACTTCACCCATGTTTTGATACCTCCCGCGTACAAGTGATCAGATCGAACCCGTCAGGTGGCAAGCCGTCATCATAAGCAATATTATTGATCTTATAGATGATCCCATCTTTTTTGATCAGCATATCACCTGTAATATCTTCGCGATGTCTTACGAAAAAGACCACAGCATCAGTGATACCTAAACCTGCTAAAGACAATGTGTCAGACATTCTCAGTGACCATTGACCAGCAAAAGTACTGAAACTAGGCTTAAAAACCTTCATTCTAGCACCGGTATTAGGGTTGACTGTGCCCCCACTTACCATTTGACCAAATTCAAGTTTAAACGTCATTCTTGATGGATTGATGTTCTTCATTTTCACTCTCCTCCGACCACTGACCACGTAATTGACCAATGATCGAATTAAGCGTCATATTGATCGTATAAGTTTGCGTATTCGATAGTGCAGTCCGGTTAGTATAATAACTTGAAGCTAAAGCAACGACTGCTGTATCAAAGAGATCATTATTGATATAAAAATCATCAGTAGCACCGACTGCATTTTTAATAAAATCACTAGCGGCACTGAGGTACATATCAAGTAATTCATCATCAAAATTACTATCGATCCTCAAACTAAGCTTTAGCCGTTTTTTATCAACACTCATACATTACTAAGGTTTTGGAGCGTCTGCTGCTGGCGTCAAGTTTGCGGGTTGATCTGCGATCTTCTTAAATGATCCAGCGACCCAAGCTTCGCTATCAGTTTGAACAACGTCAAAACGATCGATGACTCTGATTTTATACAGATCTTTTTCAAAAGCTCCCGCACCAATATTGGTAGCAAGTAAGCTCATATTTTCGCGATCAAACAATGTGACAGCTTGTTTAAGGTCACCATAATAGAGTGGGTGGGCATTTTCTTTATCTGGTAACCAACGATCGGCTACTTCGACGATCCGTTTACCTTTCAACAGATATTGGTCTGGTTGCTTTGGATCTGGTTGAAGCAAATAACGTCCCACCGCATCTTTAACTTGCGACAAGACGTTTAATCCTGAAGTATTGGTCATCAAGAATGATGTTTTCTTGATCGCTGGATCGACCTTTGTATTGATCATCGTTACAATATCATCGAATTTAGCTAATGTCGGCTTCTCGGGAGCTTTACTCATCACATTAATGATTGCTTCGTTTCTTGTTACAACGACTTTACGTGCGATCCAAGTTGATAACCAAGAGATGATGTTTTCGGCTGTATCTTTAAGTAGCGTATTAGTTACTGTCGTGATCCCTGCGTACCGCTTGATCAAGTATTTGACCACTGTCAATTTTGGATCATCGTTATCGCCGATCGTGGCACTTTCATCATCCAAATTAGCCAATGGTTTGATGTCAGCCCATTTTTCGTATACACGGCTACCGCTTGGCGTCGAAACGGCTTCGCGGTTGACGTATTGTTCAAGTGAATCATACTGTCGTACTAATGTATGGATCGCTGTTTGAATGTCACTAGGGATCGTTAAGCCTGCACTATCGCCATTTTCATCAACAGATGACGTGACCATATTCACAATTTTAGGATCGCCTTTGACCATTCCAATAAATTCATTAACAAACTTCTCTTTGGTATCTTCTTCCTTTTTGGTGAGCTCACGTTTAGGTGCATTGACAACGTCGTTTGCCTTACGCGCAATGTCTAATTGTTCTTTGAGAGCGTTACGATGCGCCACTTCATTGTCTCGTTTGGCTTTAAGATCCTCGAATTTAGCTTGGACAAAATCATCATCGATCACAGCTAAATTGATCTTTGCATCGAGATCAGCTACTTTTTGGCCAGAAGCGATCCATGCATCATTTAGTTCATTGATATTCATTAATAAATACCGTCCTTTTCTTTTAAAATATTCAGTTTCTTCTGTCTTACACTGAGATCCTTCTCAGAAGTTTTTGACAATTTGATCGAGCTATTTTCCTCAGCTGTTTTAATTTTTGCGATCATATTGAGTAATTTGTCGACTGCCGCTTTACTTGGCACTGCTTCAAGAGAATTAAGCACTCGAGCTTCTTTTTCTTCTGCAAACATGATCTCATCAGCAAAACCTTTATCAACGGCATCTTTAGCGCCTAACCATGTCTCTTGTGCCATCAAATTCAGTACGTCGGCGTGCTTCATACCTGTTTTAGCAACATAAGCGTTAGCGATCGACTCATCGATACTACTTAATACGTTCGACTCGTGCAAAAGCTCGTCTGCATTACCGGCTGAATCCGTCCAAGCTTTATGGATCATGATCTGGGCAGTCGGTGAAATACTTACCTTATCGCCAGCCATCGCGATCACACTTGCTGCAGAAGCCGCCAAACCCATAACACGCACATTAACTTTTTTGCCTGAGTTCTTTAATGCAGTATAGATCTCAGAGGCAGCAAATACATCGCCACCGTTAGAAGCAATATCAACGTTTACAGTCTCTGAGTCTTCTTTTTTTAACGCTTCAGTAACTCTGTTAGGTGTCGTACTTGGCATATCGAGCCAGTCGTAAAACAAGCCTGTGGCATCATCAACGATCGGACCCTTGATCTGGATCGTCATCATTCTCACCTCCCTTCACTGGTTCAACTTTTGGCTGTTTGATCGGATCGGGCAATTCATTAGGAAAATAACCCGTTTCTTTTAACAGATACGTTGCTTGGTTATACGCGATCACACCGCTTTTGACTAACCCAGCTAATGTATTAGCATAGCCATCTTGTAACGGATCGATCGCTGGTCTTAAATTAGCTGTGATCGTAGTATTTAGCTTATCATTAAGCTCTGCAGTGATCGCTTCCATATACCGAGACAAAGCGTTGGCATACATCCCTTTGATCTGATCGATAGATGACTGTTGGTCGCCTTGACCATTCAAATAGGAATTAGGGATACCATACACTTTTGCGATCTGTGTACCGGTCCAATCAGCTTGTGCTAGCAACTTAGCGATATCTGACTTGATCTCTAAGGGTTTGTATTCTTCTAGGTCATCGATGACAATCGGACCATTGTTTGCGGCTTGTGATTGACGCATAAACTCTTTTGAACGAGCGGCTTTTTGTTTCCAGTTGAGCAAACCACCTTTGTTCATCTTTAAAATGCCGGGGCTAATGATCGCTTGTGACAATGCCTGCAACGTCAACTTGTTTGATGAACGTTTGATATTGAATTCTTGTGATAAAGACTTCAACGGTGAAACACCTGTCATACCGCCAGTCTTAGATAGCAATCTAAAATGGAGCATATCAGACTGCGGGATGTTCATCACCACACCGACATCAGGTTCATCGAAAGTCGCAGTATAGATCAACCCTGACCCATCGTCTAACAAGTAGGTGCTGACTTGTGAAGGTCTTAAATACTCCCAGCGAACATCGATCCCGTTACGATTACGCCAACGATAGATAAAAGCTTCACCACCTAGCAATAGCTGAGCATACACAGCTTGCCAAAAAGCGTGTTTATTGGCTGTTGGTGTTGGGTTATCAATGATGTATTGCCAGCGCTTTTTACTAGATACTAGATAAGCTGATGCTAGATCACCTGAGAGTTGGAAGATCGCAGAATAAATGTCTGAGTTCTGTAGCGCTTCACCTGCACTGATATATTTAGTGGCTTGACTACCATTAAACAGATCGATGACCGTTGGATCATCGACCGGGACACTCATTGCACTTTTAGCGGAAGCTTGGATCTTGAAAATAGGCAATCTCAGTCACCTCCTTTCCCGCCAGCTAATTCAGTCATGATCCCTAACACGATAAAAGAGATGCCTAGGACCATATAACCGACGATCTTGCCAAACAAAAAGGCACCGTATACGAGCGCTACAATGCCTAAAACAAAAAATAATACGTCAATCACTGACCACAGCAATCTAAAAAATCTACTAATCAATAAAATCACCTCCTAACCCCGATTCTTCACTATTGAACCACTCTAAAACTTGTTCTTGTGTCATAAGTTCAACTTGATGTGACTTATCGTTAGCAATGCCAAAGTCTTCAAAATGATACATAGCTTGATACATTGCATCGATGAGCGCGTCGACCACGTCGATCTTGAGCGTAGCTTTGGCCTTGTCGACTTGGATCCCGATCTTATCTTCGATGAGTTCAGCGTTGAGCAACGCTTTCTCCATGATCTTGTCATCTAAACGAGTCACTGTTTGTTCAACAAATAACTTTTGTAAAAATTTAGTAGGATCCTTAAGCTCAGATGTGCGTTGCCGAATAGCTTGTAAATTCCAGCCAGAGTTGAGCTCTAACTGTTTGATCGCATTAGTTGCTCCCCAAGCATCGTAGCCAAAAAAGATAGGACTCAACTGATTATCTTCCACATAGTCCATCAGCCAGCGATAGACTTGATCATCGTTTATTAAACCTTGGGGGTGACTGGTGATCGTACAATATCCTTTTTTAGCTAATTCGCGGTAATTTATACCATCTTGTTTTTCCTTAGCCTCGATCGACCCAGCCTTTTGCCATGGGATAAAGCTATGCTGTTCAATATGCCAGCGTGCTTTGCCATTTTCTTCATATGGATAAACAAACGCAATAGCGGTATTGTCACTAAACATAGAATAATCATAGCCAATATAGACTTGACGCCCACTGATATCAAATTCCTCAATGATCGCTTGCTCAATATCAGCAAGTTTTAAGTAACTACTTGTCGATTCCTGCAACCATAAGTTTAAATTCTTATTTTGGAAATCAGCAATATTTCCAGTCAGCATGTCACTATCCCGCTTATCTCTTAGGCCCTGGATAAGGGCTTCTTTTTGACCTGGTAGATACAATAACGGGTTCGATTTGGGCCATGAATGATCTTTGAATGTTTCTTCTAAGCTATCTTGCGCCCAGATCAACCCTAAATACGTATCGGCATCCCGATTCCAGTCTTGTTCCATAGCCTGCTGGATCATCTTTTGATCTTCATGAAATGGGACGCTTGGGTCTGGATAACTAGTCGAAATCTGAATAAACTGCCGATTTGGAACTTTGACCTGTCCAGAAATGATCTTTGAAGTCTTATCACGTGTCTTGACTTCACCGACTTCATCAACTATCGCTGTTGTAAAGTGAAACGAATCAAATTGTCCTGACTCAAACGAAATAGCACGCAAAATATTGTTAGTTTTTCGCTCAATGATCTGTTCAGATTGTGGTGACAGCCCAGTTTCTTCAGCTAATTTTTTAAATGGAACCCTAGAAACGATCTGCTTGATCATCGTACGAATGTAACCAAACAGCTTACCTGTTTGCTTAAAGTTGATGCTGGATACTAGATAGTCTTGATTTCCTAGCCCTATCGACTCGATAAGATATGAATAGCACATTAAGATCGCCATCAAGTACGTTTTACCTTGACCACGAGCAACAGAAACGATCGCACGACTAAATCTCTTGCCACCTGATGCATTACGCCAACCGAATAGCATACAAAAAATAAATTTTTGCCATGCCATTAATTTAGTCGGCTCACCTGTGTCAACATTCGGACAAATACTTGCAAATTTTAGAAGCTTTTCAGCTTCACGAATGTCATAAACATACTCAAAATCTGCTGTATTTTGGCGCTGTAAATCCCGCAAATGCCTAAAACAGGCAAGTTTTATCAAATATCCAGTTACTATTTCTCCATCAAGGACTGAAAAGCAGTATTTTGTACCTGGATCTGTATAATTTTCTCTGATTTTTGAAAAGTCAAGCTTACTATACTCACCTAAAACGTCATGCGACTGTGTTAGATCTATTTTTTTATTCATAGTCAACTATCAACTCTTTCCAAAAAATTCTTTCAAACTTTCCATTGCTCCATCATTATCATCATCCAAACGAATATTCATCAGATCTGCGCGTGATTGCGGCGTAAGTCCTAGTTCATTACCCAATGATCTAAGTTTTGCAGTTGCGCTATCAAGAATTTGAGTTGATGGATTACGCTTGAATCCAGTAAAGTCTTTAGCAACTACATCTCCGGTTACCGGTGAGATCGTTGTTTTGTATATCGGTTTAGTTATCCCATTTTTTTGAATGTCATCATAAGCTTGGCGCATCAGCTGATAGTTAGTACAAAAAGCTTCAACTACGGTACGATCCATGTCGTTTACAACGGGATCAGCTTTTATCATTGGGACCAGTCGACGCCACATCGCTGCCGCCGTTCCCTTTAAATATGATGGAGGTCTATCAGGTAGCTCCTTATGAGGCATCACATCACCTCCTTGTCAAGACCCCCCTATAAAAAATTTTTTGAAATTGACGTTTGGGATAAGAAGACGCCATTGTGTGCGCTCTTCCGTCGCTTTAAATGGGGCGGGGGGTCTAATAAATTTATTCGTGATAATTTCATCATAAATAATAAAACGCTCTATATTTAGCTCTCACAGCCTGTCAGGGCTATATGTTCTTATCATCTTTGCCACCAGATTTTTTTCAGTGATTTTTGGAACGTTCTTTAGCTTATTTCCTTGCCCTGTTCCGTAATAATCTTGTTCCCAATCTGTCTTAAGCCTGTGGCACATATAACATGTAACAGCTAAGTTATTAAGATCTGACTTCAGTGCACTATCAAATTCAACTGGTACGATATGATCGACCGTCTTAGCTGGTGTTACTATGTTGAACGCTTGACAATACTGACAGAGATAGTGATCACGTTCCAAAACCAAGCGTCTTAGTCTTGTCCATTCACGCGATCGATAGAAGTTATACTGTTCAGTCTTATCTTTCGATCTATTACGCGTAACGGTGTTATACCTGTGCTGGTATCCTTGTTCTCTACTACGTGCCCATCGTTGACGGTTAGCTAAATACTCTGCTTCTTGCTCAAAGTGATTAGTACAATAATGGTGTGGGAAGTTGACCATTGCATGGCATCCCTGTTGTCTACATCTTCTTACACGTGGCATGTGTCAGTCTCCTTTTTTCTTTGAACCTTTATTTAGATCATGATTAAGTTTACTTATTAGCCACGCTTCATAATTACAACTAACTAATCCTGCATCTTTTGTTTGCTTCAAGTAATCACCTCCCTTAAAAAAATAAAAAGCCAGCTTGTTACAGCTGACTCAAGTTGATATTAATGGCTAAGGTTCAAGCTAGAATTGCACTAGCACAATTGTCACTAGATGAACCATTTTGCCACTCTCTCGGATAGTTACGTGGCACGGACTTAACGCGCCCACACGCTTAGATTTATTTAGTGACGTTCTGAGCCGTCAGATTACTTGAAATAGATTAATTGATAAATAACTGTATCTCATCCATTTCTTGGACAATATCATTATAGTCCGACACACGTCTGGCTTGGGTATCCTTTTTGTATCGTCTATGTCTAACTTTTTTGTGAATTTCATCCATAAAAAAATAAACCGATATACAAGATGATCAATCTCATATATCGGTTTATTTATTACCACTGTCAATATCAATAGAATTAGCTATAAAATTATTTTCATAAGGAAGATATCCCTTTTTGTATAGATCATCTATTCTTATGAACATATCGAACTGCATATCAGCAGTATCATTTCCATTCGCTTGATATTCCTCAGGTGATGGGCCTGATACTAATTGGAGACCCACTTTTTTATAAAAGTTCACACTCTCGTCTAGCGACTGCAGGAACACCATTTCAATCCCAACATAATATGCTATTACTAATACAGACTTAAAAACCTCTTTAATTAAGGCTGTGCCTATACCTCTTCTTTGGTAGCCACGATCAACAGCAAGATACGCCAAATTTAAGTAGTTATGTTGTTCTTCAATAGGCATATCATCCTCATCTTTTACCTCTGTAGTCAACATACCTATGTTTGTCGAATAAAAACCAGCAAGACAAGAGTTTGCTTTATCTATCAATAAAAAGGTAGCCAGTCGTCTTTCCAACTCATACTTAGGGCAATTATTTTTTAAGAAGTCATTAATGTCATCATTGTCACAATCAAAGTCAGAAACCAAATTTTCGAAGTCTACCACACTGGATAACGGAACAAGCTCAAAATTATATTTTTCTTCCGACATTCTCAGATCCTCGTGTGATAGTGATGTTTTTAGTTTTCTTATCTAGCATTTCCTTTGTAACATTATTCATGACGCCCTTGCCTAGTTTCGTTTCAAATAATTCGAACGATTTTCTGTCATCAAAGGTCATTTTGCGATTACTTACAATCCCTACCATAGGACCTCATCCTTTCATTAATTACAAGCTAAGCATAACATATATTTTTATGTAGCTTCAAGAAAAAATGTGCCTCGGTTAGGCGTGTAAAATGCGAGTCTATTTATAAACATGCAAGTCACTCCACCACAAACAACAAGTTTCAAACGCATCTGCAAACTCATTTTCTGCTTTGCGTTTTTTTGTCTGATACCGTGCACGTTCACACCCGAGGATCTCACACATACCCCATGCATCTTTATTTTCCACGTACACGCTTACCAAAATAAGTCGACTTTCTTCGCTGATCACGCCAATAGCTTTACTAACACTAGCAAGTGTTTGCTGAGCATAAATACGTTTACTGATCTTTTCTTCTGCTCGGTTGCCAAAGGAAGGCGATTTAGGTTCATCCGTGATCACCGGTGATTTTATGTAGCTAGCATTAACACCAGCCCATAACATCAATTTTGGATAATCTTGCTTGAAGAACTTGCGCACTTTAGCAGCTGTTTCGATCGTATCGACTTCCATTCCGTCAAATTGTAATTGAAATTCTTGCGCCTTTTTTAGATCAAGTTCCATCAGATCGCTCTCCCTCATGTTATAATTAATTGCTTAGATTTATTGAGAGAGCTAAAGTGTCTTGATCGATGCTTTAGCTTTTTTGTTATTTGTGACCCCCTAGATGTTTTTGTTGCCATGCCTTAGCGAGATCTTGTTGACCTCTTTCGTACTGCGCTTGTAGCTTTTCAGCCAGCTTATTTTCGACTTCATCTAATACTTTTCGGTTATCTTCTGGGACTACCTTTTTGATCGGCATCATTAGCCCGCTTGCTATTTGCTCAAATTCATCCATATTCTTCGCTCCTTTGCGTTTTATTTATTGCTCAAGGTAAAATGTCCCATTGGCAGAATTGCACTGCCTAACGATCTATTATGGAACGTTTACGAGTTGTTAGAGTTGTCGTTTATTTGGTTGTCTTAGATGCGATCACTCGCAAATCTCATCTAAGCAATACCCCACCGACGGGCTCGCACCGTCTGAGCGTGCTACTGTGGGGTCTTAAGACGTTTACCAACCAACATTGTGAGTATCTAATTGATCACGCCTCAGATCTCCGTAAGTGTTTGTGTGTATCATAACTTGTAACTATTAGTTTTATTTTTTTACCAGCTAAAGCCCACTTACAAAACTCTAGCCGGTAATGATCAGCGGTACTTATTCAGCCACCGCTAACCTGTAAGACCCTAGTACGAAGCTGTATCAGTCAATTACCTAAAGGAGCAAAAGGGACGTTTTTACTGTAAAATCATCTCGCTTGCTTCGCACTTCCCACCCGCCACGTCTTACAATTCTGTCACTGTGACCTCGATATAAAGTATCGTTATTTCCTCTGCTTGTTCAATTTCGTCAACTCTCAAGTAAAATTGCCATTTTTATTTTTCATCGTGAGCAAACGCGATCACACTCAATAGCCCCACAAATGCGATCAACATCAGCCACTTAAGCACGAGCATCGCTCTTTTCCTTTGCTCGCTCTAACTTCTTCTGACGTCGCTTACGTTTGTCACGTTTCCGACTGCGTTTCTTTCCTGTCATTGATCATCCCTCCGTTTCTCTGAAATAATCCAAACTGACACCCAATGCGTCAGCAATCTTGCACATATTTTTGAATGATGGTTCAGTTCCATTCTTGTAATTCTGCAAAGTAGATGCACTGATACCGGTGTTTTTAGCGAGTCTGTACATTGAGACATTTTGTTCCACTAACTCTTTTTTGATTTTTAACCACAACATATAGTACCTCCCCCTTGATTAATACTAAATATAGTATTATATTAGTTGTATCAGATATGCAGCCTCCTAAAACTCATATTTGAAATTCACATAAAGGAAGTGTTATAAATGGCACGAAATCAACATGTAGTTCCTAACCCCAAAGGCGGTTGGGACGTTAAAGGCGCTGGTGCTAAGAAATCTACAGTACACACTGATACCAAAAAAGCAGCTGTAGATATCGCACGAAATATTGCTCGTAATCAGCACACAGAGCTAATTACGCATGGCAGGGACGGTCGTATCCAAAGTAGAGATAGCCACGGTCATGATCCATTCCCGCCTAAAGGCTAATATACCGGCTTGACCCGAACTCTAAAGTCTGGCGCTGATTCGCAATCTTCATTTGTGATCAGCGCTATGGTTTTAGGGTTCTCTTCGTCTGTTTCGACGATCACTCGAGCCCAATTTACCATCGGCTCGTTGATGTCTTTTGTTTCTTTTTCTAGCTCAAATAATTCTTCTGTCATTTCTTGTCCTCCCTACTTACCTTCCAATCCTTTGTAATACGGGACTTTCTACTCTGATTTTTTGCAATCTGCTCATCAGACAATGTTACGTTCACACCAATATGCTTTTTATATTCAGCGATCGTCATCCCTAAGTCATAAGGTTCATTTGTGCAATTTTTAGCGCCTCCCGTTTTTTAATTACCTTCCTAGGCAAATACCCCGCTAACGGATTTGAACCGTTCTGCGCTACAAAAGCGGGGTTTATTTGAGTTCTAGTTTTACGATCCTATATGTGAGTATCTGATCAATTAACTTTAAACTCTCTGCAAGCGTTAAGAGTGAACTATGATCAGTCAAATCATGTTAGTTCGACCAACAAGACCCACTTGCTAGATCTTGTCGGTAATGTCCCCCTGCACTTTTTCAGCAATAAGGGGATGCTTTTCTGTTGAAACAAATGCAGTTAAATCAGCTTTTCTGCAATAATTTCTGCAGATTAGCCGAATTTTCGGTAGATTAAACGATTACGCTCATCTTGATATCTAAACTCTCCAGCTTAGTTTCTAAGTACTCTTTGATTGCTTGCTTAGCTTCGATCTTCCACATACCACCGTCCGACTCAAAGAGTGCTGCTTCCATCCCTTCACGCATTCTAAAGACAAACTTGCTTTCTGGTTGCTTGACTTCTAGGAATGTTCGATATGGTTGCAATGTAACTGGGTTAGGAACGCGCGCAGTTGCAACGCTGGCAACACCTGTATTGATCTGAACGCTTTGGCTAACACCATCATCACTAGCTGAATTAACATGCGATTCTTTCAAGTTTCCGATAACTTGCAACAAGATATCTCTATCTGTTTCGCTGTTCTCAACAAATGCAGCTTGCAAAGCAATGATCAGTTCAGATTGACCATACCAACTCTCATAGCGAAATTCTGGTACATCCGCTTGAGCTACTGCATATGTTGGTCGCTCACCATGATCATTAAGCTTCCCTACTAGGTAGACTTCAGTCGGAGATTTTACAACTAACATCATTTCTTCTGCGTTGCCTTCACGTTCGATAAAGTCGATCATTCCCGTCAACGTGCTCAACACTACCTTATTTTTTGGAAATTCGGGATGTCGTAATAGTCTCAAACCATCACTTTCAACTTCATACTTGTGTCCATCAACTTCAACAACTTTTTCTTCATACGCCTTACGCGCCAATTCAATTACTTGTTCTAATGCGTTACCTAAATCATTCATTTTTTTATCCTCGCTTCCGTTTTTGTAGATCAATCACTTTACCTTGTGACTCTGCTTCAACTTCATCTACTGGCTCGCCTGTATCAGTTTTGAGCGTACTGTCCTGTGGATCAAAGTACGTTTGCCCTTCAGCACCAGATCTCAATTCATTTGCATGTACCCGCCCGTCAGCATCTTTTCCGATCAAAACTGTCGTTGGCACAGCCATTTCTGGTTGCAGTTTTGTTTTCACTTGTACGTTAGTTTCCATTTGTCGAAGATCTTTTGACGGTTGCAACGTAATCTTGATGTCGATCTCTCGTTTTTTCGTTTGATCAGTATTAGGATTTAAGATGTTTTCGATCGCTTCTTCAAAAGCTCGATTCATCTTCTCATAAACCCCACCTTCAGCTAAATTTTGCAGATCAAGATTGATCGTTTGTTTTTTCTTCATCATTTGCGTCTCCAACCTTTCTTTTGTCGAATTTTAAACTTTCGGACAAGTTCAAAATTTTCAGCTTCTTTCGGCGTCACCATCATTTCACTTTGATTATCTTTATTCAATAGCACAGCAAATCCAGGTCTGATGATCTCTACCTCGTATTTTGTATTTCCTTGTCGTAACTCGTCACATTCACGCAAGGGGTGTCCATATTTATCACGAAGAATATCTTTTTCTTCCAGCTTACTTCTCATGTACTTTCAACTCCTCTATCTGGGTCAGTTTCTTTAAGTCCTGCAAGCAATCGGTCAATATCGTCATCTAACTTTGCACGCTCTTCAGGATCTAAATTCTTAGGCTCTTCTTGTCCTTTACCCTTTGCCCAATCCGGTAAAGATTCTTTAGCAACGACCCGCTTACCCTTTTTACCTTCGCTCATCTGCATTTCTAACCGATCAAATTGCTTTCTCAACTTGTCAGCAGACAAAATGTTACTTCGCCAAAAATCGTCTTGTGTCGCGTAGATGATCACCTCTCCGATCGTCTTCCATACACGTCCATCACGCTCATTCATCAAACGAAACGTATCAGCCCACTTCTGTAGATCAGGTCTCTTGAAATCAGGTTTATTTTTTAAGATCTCATCTTGTAGCTTTACTGCGCAACGATATGGCTTAGAATCAAGATCATACTGACGCTTCTTTTTCGTTTTTTTAGGGGGAGTGTCTGAACTGCTTGCCAGTTCGGACGATAATCTTTTCTTACTGTTAGTATTATTGTTATTAGTATTATTACTATTAGTATTATTAGTAGTGGGTTTTCCGTCGGCGGATAGACCGTCGGCGGTTTTCCCGTCGACGGAAAACCCGTCCACGGTAGAAATGCCTTTATCTCGGTCTTTTTCTAAACTTTTAACGATTTTTCGCCCTGGATAAGGATTCAAGTACCACTTTCCTAATGACATCCGTCCATTTTTGTCTCTGGTCTGTTCGATCACCAGATAACCAAATTCGATCAAGTGGTTCTTAGCTGTTCTAAATGCATCACGCCCATCTGCAGCATGTTTAATGATCTCATTTTCATAGAACTGCCACTCATCAGATTGACGCCAGAGATAAGCAAACAGCCCTTTGTCTGCCCATTTCAAGCGTTCATCATCAAGGACCTCGTTGGGGACTTGCGTGAACCCTAGTTGGTTTAATTTGTGCAATGCTTGCTTCATCTCGACTACTTCCTTTTCTAATTTTTATAGACTCTGCGTGAATTGATCCACCATGTTGGGTCAGGCGTTCCAGTGATCTTCTTATTTTTGACATCATTTTCTGTTTGGTAGTAAAACACACCATTGACGTCACGAAACAAAAATAACCGATACTCTCCATCCTTCTCATACCACCGCTTCTTTCTAAGTTCATTGATTGCTTGGTTCTCCATTCTTTAACGCCTCCTGTTTGTAGATTTCGTCAAATCGATCACACTGTTTTTGGCTCATCAAACCGATTTCAACAACTTGTTCAGTGTCTAGCAAGATCCCGTGAAAGTGATACTTGTTGTAAAACTGAACTGCGCCAATACTATGAAACTCGGTGTGATGTCTCGCACATAAGCACTCTAATCTATGCCCTCTGTGATCAATATGTCGTCGATCATTACCGACTCCAACTGTATCTTCATGATTGATCTGTAAGTTTTGCTTGCTGTGGCAGACTGTACAATATCTATACTTCAAACACCACCAAACTTGACGATCTACATCAACTGTTTGCCACACAAGTTTGTCTGTGGGCGCTATTCCTTCTCTTAGACACGTTTCAATGAGATACTCGATAAATTGTCCAGCTACATCTTTTGAAACGTCTGAGAGCGAAAATAAGGGTGTCTCAGTGTCATCGCAAAAACTTTGCTTCAGATCTTTTTTCAAGATCGCTTTCTCATAGCTCGTCTCATAGCCTATGACATCGCCTAGATCTCCGATCAATGCATAGATGTATTTACGTTGTCGCTTGCTAATGCTTGGCTCTAACTCAAACAGACGTATCCCTCTTCTTAATTCTTTTGAAAGAGCTGCTACATCACTAACCTTGAACGTTGCTAGATCACCAGCAAGCTTAACGAACTCGATTTTGTTGTTCTTCATCTGCCTTCAACTCCAACTGAAGATAATTCTTCAAAAAGTTGCGCTTATCTAACTCATCCACTCGACTTAATAAAAATTCAAGGTAGTGGATCCTGTCGCTTCGACACTTGCAATAATTGCCTAAAACAAGCAACACATCCTTCTTCCATGACTCCATCAATATTTATCCTTTCTGAAGTAATCCAATTCTTCAGAATTAATTGCACAAACTTCCCAATCATTCGCTATTAAGTCCTCGGCATTAGGATTCCAACGACTTGATAAAATCTTCCCTTCTCTGTACATTTCTGTACAATTTTGCGTATCAGTAGGCTTTAACACCAATTTATCCTTGCACCAAAGCTGTCGTCTCATTCCAAGATAATGATTTAAAGTGGCACTCCTCGTTGCCTGTTGTATGTTCATCATTCCGCTCCTTTTTGTGTTATACTTTAACTGAATTTATTTTTGTTTTGGGTCGCACTGCCATGCGACCCTTTTTTATAGGTCGCCTAGATCGCCGAAAAAGAACTTCTCGACTCGTCTTTGTAGCTCTTCGTTTGGGCGGATAATGTCTGATACAACACCCACCACCCACGCTAAGATAAAAGCCCAATTCATGACCCAATCCGTCTGGAAGCTACCGATCCCAAAACCGATCAGTAACGCCACCACGCAAGTGCTACGTCTCATTTTTCAATACCTCCTCTTTCAAAACATCTAGATCCAGTCCTAACACGTCAGCAATCTTGCATACGTTCTCAAACGACGGCTTCACACCTCGCTTTTCATAGCTTCGTAGCGTACTCTCAGGAATACCTGTAAGATTACTGATTTTGTAATTCGTGTAACCTAATTCTTCACGCCTTGCTAATACTTTTTCCCACATTTGCTACCTCCTTTTTATTGCCTATCGCAAAATGTTGCGATATAATCACTCTGGATATTGATTGCCCCACATTACAGCGATGTAGTGCGCGTATCGGGTGAATTCAAGGAAAACCTAAGTCATTAGATATGGTAACCCTGAGCCAAGCTTGAACTTTGTTCTTGAAGGTGCAACGCATAGAGTTATTACTCCACGAGCGCCCGACAACTCTTTGAGTTGAACAGATATGCTGAACTAACAGGAAACCGTTAGAGGTTAGGATAAAAAGCCTAACGATAACACAATTGAAAACTGCTAAACCAAAAGCTGTCGTAAGTGGCACATTTACTGGTAGAGAATTAAGTAAATTAGAAGGAGTTGGTGGTGCAATGAAATATGCTGAATCATTAAGTAATGCAACATCAACTACTTCAGCAATCTCTAAACTTACAGATACATTATCTGATCTCACAGCAGTCGGTAATGAATATATCCGCTTAGAGCCTGCATAGGCTCTTTTTTAGTTCAAACCTGGCTTAGAATTACCATATCCATTGCTTAACTTACCTCCGTTTCTTCTTAGCTAACTCCCATAGAACTACTGATTGGCTTTCCCAGAACAGCGATTAACATAGCTTTCATAGGCCTTCAGGTATTCTTTTTTTGATACAGGGACTCCTTTGAAGCTCATCCCTTCAAAGGGATCTCTGTATTTTTTGTCGTCTTTTTCCATCTGTTTACCTCCATTTCTCTTCGTGATCACCCCCTTGGCAATTTTGCATCCCAATCAATGCGATACTTGTTAGCATCTATCCATTGACGAGCCTCTTTTGCAAAGATCTTATATGAAGATCCACGCCCTCGCGCTGGTATCAGCCACCCTTTTTTACCATTAATAACGATTTCATCGCGAAATTGGTCAAAGATAAAAAGTTTTACCCAAGCTGCCGAATGGTTAAAGCAACACTCTTTTCTGAATTTTTCCATATTCCACGCAATCTCTTCCTGCTGTTCTTTTTTCTCGATTGCTTCTTTAACAGCCTCACGAGCTACTTCTCTGAAGTACTCTTCAAGTTGCTCCAAAGGTAATTGCATTTTTCATCACTCCTTTACATCAATTTCGTCTGTTCATTCTCAACTGCAAGTTGTTCAATGATCATCAATGTTGCTGGGCTAGGCGTCCAGTTCATCAAATACCGATCAACAACATCAAAATCTTTCTTTCGCAATTGTGATCTTGTTTTGACCCCAGTCACTTCTTTAACACCCCGATTCACATCTTTATAAAGCTGTGATCGTTGCTTTTGGTTCAAAATCATGTGATGTGACACAACGTAATTTTGAACTTCTGAGCTGATCCGCTTGCTCAAATAGTTATATTCTCCCGGATCGATCGGAGCGTTTTGTTCAAATTCGTCCATTCGAGTGTTTAGCGCCTCAACTTTGCCAGCCGTTTCCAGCGTTGAATCAATTGCTAGTTTCAGCATCTCGGTTGGGGATGTCGGCAATTGTGGTTGCTGATTTTTATAGCGTTTCTCGATCTCAATGAAGTATTGCCGGGCTTTCTTACCTCTCTCTGTGCGTTGGATCATTGAAATTTCTTTTGCCATGTCTAGGGTCATGACGTGGTCTGTAATTTTTCTAGATCCTCCGAACGCTGTATCGTCCTTCTCATTTTTGAGAAACACGGCAAAATCAACATTTTCATCAAATCCGTATTCACTCATTCGCTTAAACCAATCAGCGTATTTTGTTTTTACATCTAAGAAGTCATGTAAATCACGACCGCTAACAACAACTGACCCATCTTTTTGTTTTTGTACTGGTACTAACTCATCCATTCTGCTTGACCTCGCTTTTCTTTTAAAAATTCAAATACTTCTCTCGCAATCACAGCTTGTGCATCTGACATCTCAGACAAACGGCTGATACCCAACGAGAACTTGATCGCTGAGTAAATAAAACTCTGGAGCGTTGCAAAACTTCTGTTGGCTTGCTTGTACTTTGTCAAGTGACAATAGTCGGTGATGTCTTTTCTTAGCTCTAACCAACCTTTGCAATAAACTGGTTGATTGGCTCGTTGAAGTCGTTCGTCAACACGTTCATCTATCATGCGTTGCAAATCTTTTTCGTCAATCGTAATAATCATTCATCACACCTCCATCCCTGCATATGCAGCGAATTTTTTACGCCATTCATTTGACTTAGGACCTCTTTGACTTTCTGCAATTACAGAATATGTGTACATTCTGCTCAAACCAAAACGCCGAGCTATATCTGCTTGATTGGCCGGTTTTAATCCAGCTTTCTTATTTCTCATTAGTTGAATCGTCATCTTCTCTTTATAAGTTAAGTCTGACAAGATATCCACCTACCTTTTAGGTTAATTTCAGTTGACACTTTCTATCTTAATTGGTAGACTAAGAGCATAAATAAATAAGCTTACAAAGTAAACTTGTTCATTCTAATAACAGCTTGTCATCTACCAATTAATTTTTGCTGTTCTTACTTACATCATCAACTTACAAGAATAAGTATATTGCCTTTTTTGGTAGATGTCAACAACAAAATTGCCTTTTTTGGCAAAAAATGAGAGGCTATTATGGAAACAGTTTTTGATAGAATTAAAAATCTTGCAGACTCTAGAGGTAAGAGCATTGTAGACGTTGAAGCAGATCTTGGACTCAGTAAAAATTATCTGTATAAATGGAAAAAATCTGCTCCTAATTCAACTAAATTAATAGAAGTAGCCGATTATTTCAATGTATCTACCGACTACCTATTAGGCAGAAAAGAAAAAAGCAATGACGGTGATGATATTGATTATACAGCTTTGGAAAAAGCCTTAGACAACGCCAAATCATTTGATGGTAAACCTATGAGTGATAACGATAGAGAAGTTGTTCGTGGGATATTAAAGGGGTATTTTACGACAAAAAAGTAGGTGTTGCGTATGAATAGCCGTATTAATGAACTTTTAGAAAAATACAATGCTGTTCTTGAAATCAGCGACGAAATTGAAAATGACGGTTTCTGTATAGAAACTCCAGATATTAATGTTATAATAGTGCGTTCTGGATTAGACAATAACTACATTGAGCAAGTTATTTTACATGAACTTGGACATGTCGCAAATGATAACGATATTATTGGGAAATACAAAGACTACATACCTAGGTCTCAAATGGAATATAAAGCCAATTTTTATATGATCGAACATACATTAGACACTTGGTGCAACACTAACGATATAGACTTAAAAGATGTTAACTGCACTACATTTTTATCAGCCAACAATCTATCCCTCAACTATATCCCTATCGTAGAGACGATAATAAAGAATAAGGTTGGGGTATTATTGGGTTAGAAATGTAAGCCTTATCGTTATGTAAAATATTTGACCAAATACTGATGTCGTTAAAAGCTGAAATAAAAAGGAAGTCGTCTTATGAAATTTGGTATGAGAAAACCCAGTTTAAAGAAATCGATATCTGCTCGAACGACTGGTAGGGCTAAACGCTCATTAAAAAGAGCAGTGATACCTGGATATGGTAAAAAAGGAACTGGTTTTATAAAAAATCCTAAAAAAGCTGTTTACAACAAAGTATATAATAAAACAACTTTTTCTATTTTTGATTTATTCAAATAATAATTTTTAAGCTATGACTCTAAAACTGATAAAACTTAAAGGAGATGATTTAGCTTTGAAAAAAGCTAGCATTTTATTTGCTCTAATTGCCGTTTTGACTTTATCTGGGTGTTCAAATACTAATATCCCCAATAAAGCAACTTCAAGTGAACGAACTTCTTCTCAATCCCAAAAAGGGTTTAGTGGTAAAACATTTAAAAATGATGATGGATCCATAACGATTACTAAAGTTGAAACAACTAAAACGACTAATCCTGCAGTCGAAGGAGAGATCAAAGCTGTTTTAGTTGTTGGAAAGTTTACTAATAATTCAAGTGAATCTCAATCACCTAGGGATTTTTTAGCGCAATATATTAAGGTTTATGGAGTTGGCAAGAACTCTGACTCAGATTTGGGAGTGGGTGGTCTATCTATCAATACACCTTACGATGACTTGTATGACGCATCATCTGACAAAGTTCACCCAGGAAAAACAATCGAGTTTATGCTCGGATACCAAGTCGATAATCTATCATCAAAATATAAACTCGTAGCAAGAACAAAATCATTAGATGAACTAAAGCCAGCGCTCACTCTTGACGCTAAGCGTATTGATGTTTCTGATTTGAATAAAAGCAACGATACTTTATCAACATCTACCACTTCTTCTGATCAAGAAAGCTTAGCACAAACCGAAAATACATCTTCAAGTTCTGATAGCTCCAATTCTTCGCAAGAAAGCAGTAACTCAAACAATGAGCTCCCACCATTTGATGGAACTCTAACTGATTTTGTTAATAAATACGGTGTGACTCCTGTAGTTTACAAAGTTCAACATTTCGGAATGTCACCAAAAGAAGCACTCGAGTCCACACCAGATGAACTACAAACTTCTGGCGAAATTCAAACTGAAGCCGGTTATTAAAATTTTTCGTCCAAATACTGACAACGTTAAAAGCGGCTACGTAAAAAGGGGAATTACTATGTACAAAAAGAAATTATTATCTTTTGCTTTATTGGGAGTTTGTTCCATTGTTTTATCTGCTTGTGCCGGCTCGACTGATTCAAAAAAAGATACATCATCGAGTTCATCGAGTGCTAAAAGTGAAGTTGTCTTGAAAAACACAGAACTTCGTAACAAATTTAATAGTATCAAAGTTGGCGATATTATGGATTCCGGAAATGGTGGTTCAACACTTGATGAAGTTAAAAAATCACTAGGTAAGCCTACAAAATTTCAAGGCACTTCCGCTAAAACTGGTACTTGGACTAAAAATGGAGTCACTATAATGCTTCACTTTGTAGATGATAAGGTTGTAACTAAGGATCTTAGCGGATTTAAATTTGGAAAACGTGAAGAAAAATTAACTTTAGATGCATTTAACCAGATCCAAACTGGTGCATCATACGATGAAATCATCAAAAATTACGGTGAACCTGATAATTTAAATGAACTGGTCATTAGTGGTGAAACAAAGATTACAGCTATTTGGTTAACTGGTATCAAAGGTAATTCGTATGCTAATGCAACGCTCAAGTTTACCAATGGTCAATTAACATCTAAAACACAATCAGAACTAAAATAAATCAATATAAAACGCAAAAAAAGAAGTATATCAATCATACGTCCAAACACTGACGACATTAAAAGCTGAAATAAAAAGGGGATGACAGAATGAGTAAATATAAAAGAATTTTACTATTCTTTACTACAGTTCTAATCGCACTTTGCTTTAGTATCCATGTTAATGCTCAGGAATTAACCGCATCAAATTTAGATTCTGAAGGAAAGGTTGATAATAACAAAGGTTACTCGGAGGATGGACAAGATTATTATTCCGTAAAAGGAAAAGCAGATAAAAAACAAAAAATATATATTCTTGCCGACTTGGATGGCAATGACCCAAAACACTATTCTATTATTTCCAGCATAAAAGCCAATAAAAACGGGAATTATTCCACCTATCTTGCTTCTATCGATAGTGAAGAATCTGTTTACTATTTGTCCACTGATAAAAATCTTGGCAATAAAAAGAAAGATGCTACTTTTGATATAGAGTCTATAAATTCTAAAATAAAAGTTATTATTCCTCCAACTAAAGGAACTGAGATCAAAGAACCTTCTGCTTATAAAAATGTAGAGTATGCGAATATCTCGAAAGAAACCAAAAAATATAAAAATGAAGATCTAACCTTCTCTGGAAAAATTTTACAGATGGTAGATGATTCTAGTGCTCTTCTTTCTGTAAATGATAATCCTAACGATATCATCTACTTGGAATTCTCTTCTCTTGTTCAAAAAAATTCGTCTTTAGCTGAAGATGACCCAGTAACAGTCTACGGAAAATTAAAAGGTACAAAAACATATAAAACTGTCAAGAATAAAAAGGAAAAAGTTCCTTTACTTTACGCATTGAAGGTTGATCAAACTCATTCAGATGAAGCAACACAAACAAATTCAGCATCTGAAGAAAAGAGTTCCTCTTCACAATCTTCATCAAGTAGTGAATCTTCAAAAAATAATTCTAGTTCCTCAAAGCCTAAGAAGAAAGTAAATAAACAAAAACAAGTTAATAGGGATATTGCTGCTGGATTGAAACAAGCTAAAGGTTGGGCAAGAGGAGAGTTAGACGGGGATGGTAACCCCACTGATGACGGCACTCCAGACGAAGCTTGGGCTTGGACTAACTATATTGATAAAATAGAGTATTCTAGCGATAAAAGTGGAGAAGATAAAAGGCTTTATATTCACGTTTACAAAGGATTTCTTAATTTAAGCAAAAAAGAGCGCACAAGTATCATGAGAAGTGCTATGCGATTCACTTATAGCTATATACAAAAATATTATAAGCTTGATCAATATGAGGATGTACATCAAGGTATCTCCACAGATGTGATTGATGACGCAGGCGTTCCAATTGGAACATCCAGAGTATTTAGACGCTATGATTTTAAATGGTTTGAATAAATTTCAATCCCGTCCTCTGTGGCGGGTTTTATAAGACACAAAAAAGAACATACATTCGCAAAGGAGTAATAAAATGGCAAGTTATAGAAAATTAAAGTCTGGCTGGAAAGTTATTATCTCTAAACGCGACAGCAGTGGACAACTAAAGCAAGTGTCAAAGAACGGTTTTGAAACCAAAAATGAAGCCAAACTCTACGCAGCAAAGATCGAATCACAAGAAAATGGTGTTTTCAATCTGAAGAAAGATACCCCTTTTTCTAGATACTTTTTCGAGTGGTGGAAAACATTTAAAGAGCCCAAATTAAGTGATATTTCTAACGCACGCTATAAGAATATTTCTTCACTTTTGAAAGAATATTTTGAAGATTCTCAAATCAGCAAGATAGATCGGATCACCTACCAAAAATTTATCAATGAATACGGTAAAAGCAGATCTAAAGAGACCGTCTATAAATTAAACAGCATCATCAGAGCATGCGTGCGCTCAGCCATTCAAGATGAGATAATTACCAAAGATTTCACTTATAATGTTGAGGTAGCTTATAAAACGGAAAAACGTGATATTGAATACTTGAATCTTGATGAACTTAAACGCCTGACTACAGTAACGCTCGCTAAATTAAATCCAAATTTTACAAGTCGGTACATGATCTTAGTTGGTATCTACACGGGTGCACGTATCGGTGAAATATCTGCATTGACTTGGAAAGATATAAACTTTACTGATCGAACTATCTCCATCAATAAATCGTGGGACTATATGTATAAGACTGGCTTTAAGAAAACTAAAAGTAATGCAAGTAATCGTACAATAAGAGTAAACAAAAAATTGCTAGATATTCTAGAACAACTAAAGCAAAATGATTCTGAAATGATCTTTGAAAATCAGTATAAAACCATCCCTACTCCTACCAGCATAAATAAGACCCTTAAAAAGTTACTATGTGAAGCAAAAATCGATAAACCAAGCTTTCACTTTCATTCACTGCGTCATTCTCAAGTAGCCTACTTGCTTTTTAAAGGGGTTGACCTGTATGCTATAAGTAAAAGATTGGGTCATTCTGATATGACGATCACGGCAAAAAAATATGCTTATCTGATAGACGAGTATAAACAACGTTCAGACAATCAGATCGAATCATTGTTAGATGAGTTATAAAAGACAACAAAGGGACAACAAATTCAATTTTCAATGTTTCTTTTAATCATTCGTATTATTAATAAATCTAGATTTAATAGTCATTATTTCATCTAAAAACTTAAAAGCTAGCCTGTACTCTCCTTAGATATTATTGATATACCAAGGGATTCGGGGTATTTTGTCCTCTAAATGTCCTCTAACATGGCAAAAAAGCGCCACACCCGATCTTTTTCGAGTGTGGCGTTTTTCGTCTAGTGACGGTCTTTCAACCAATCATAGATAATATCTGAATTTAGATCGACAAGGACTGCCAATACTAATTCTACTAACTTTGTGAGCGACGAGTTTCACCTCGCAACTGGTACTTAACTTAGAAGTAATCAGCTTCTATGTACCGCTACAATTATACTTTATGTATTGACAAAAAGAAAATATTTTTCTAATATGAAAGTGTGAGCAACGAGTTAATCTCGTTATGGGTCTAATCAACCTAGCCAGTCTTACCTTCTGACTTTTTGTCAGGAGGTAATTTTTGGCTCTATACTTTTTGCTGTGTAATGATAATCTGTTCATTACACAGCTTTTTTGATATGGTATGTAAATAAAAGTTTTTACACAAAAAAAGAGCCATAATGGCACCTTTTTCTCTTGTGTATACAACCACGAAAACATCATTAGAAAGTATGGTGACATTATGACCTCTTTAAATTATACTACACATTCTGTTGATTCGATAGTTAAATCTTGTCTTGATATTAGTGATCCTCATCTTCACTTCTTTAATGAACCTTATGATGAAAAGATCAATGGTATCTCTTATAAAGTTTTTCAAGCTACTATCAATTTCTTGCCTCACGAATTAACGAACTTTCGTTGTTTTAATTGTGGCTTTACCACCTTTTACCGTAATGGTTACACTCCTAAACGACTCATTCGGATCCCAGCTGTCAACGCCACTCATCAAACTACTATCCAAGCTCGTTCAGCTCGTATCCGTTGTCGCAATTGTAATTCAACTATTTCTGCCAAAACTACGCTCCTACCTCCAAATTGTCAGATCTCTTATTCACTTAGAGCTAAGATTGCCACTAAACTAAGACATGACATTTCCGCTAAAACGATCGCTTATGAAGAAGGTGTTTCTGCTTCAACAGTTAACCGTATGTTATCTCATACTCGTTCTGAATTTCGGAATAACTTCAATTTCTTACCGCTCCATCTTTGCTTTGATGAATTTAGAGGTACTCACAATGGCTATCATTTTATTTGCCTTGATTCGGATAATCATGTTATCCAAACTATCTTACCTAATAGGTTTAAAGATACTATCATCAAGTATTTTATGAAATTCCCGGAATCCGTCAGACAGTTAGTGCGCACCGTCAGTTGTGATCTAAACTCTTACTACGTTGATATTGCTAAAACTCTATTCCCTAATGCTAAGATCATCATTGATCGTTTTCATATAGTTCAAATGCTTAACCGAGCACTTAACTCTATGCGAACTGATTTGATGAATAGCTTTGAACGCAGCTCTAAAAACTACAAACTATTTAAGCGGAATTGGAAATTATTCTTAAAACGCTATGACGACCTAGATTGTACCCATCAATTTTATGAACGTTCACTAAAAATTTGGACTACTTCAGAGCGCTTAGTAAATTCGGGACTTAAAGTTGGTGATCAAACCTTTAATGAAGCTTACTGGGACTATCAACGTTTATTAGAGATCATCGTCGCTCCAACTAAAAACAAAATAGACATCTTTAAACAACGTATTCACGAAGTTCATCAAAAGTACCTTATTAAGCGTACCTTAGCTACTAAATCTGAAAAAGTTCTTTTATCGTTCTTTGACAATTTAGACGCGATCATATCTGCTTTAGATCCAATGTATTCACGTTACACAAACGGTCCTTTGGAAGGGATCAATCGGAAGATCAAACAGATACAACGTACTGCCTATGGATATAGAAACTTTGATCATTTAAAAGCACGCATTTACCTTCAAACCTATCTTGGAACTTCTAAAAAAATTTAACTTTACACAGTGGTTGACAAAGAGCCTAATTTTTTTGCAACAAAAAAGCGCCACACTCGATATTTTTGGAGTGTGGCGCTTTTCGTGTCTATTCTAGTATCGTAATGTTTGTCCGAATAAATCAGATTTGTATTTCTGATCTCGTTTGTTGTTTTGTACAATTTGTCGCGCATACCGTATCCTTATCCACTCAGTCAAGAAAACCTGTTCTAAAAAGACCACATGAAGCTCTACAACTGCGGCCAATTGCGCTACATCTCTTCTTTACTACTATTGTTTAGCTAGATCGCTATAATTTAAAAATTTAACTTTTGTCTCAAAAACTAGCTCTGGTCTATAGTCTTGCCAAGTGACTTGTTGCCTGATCGTCTCTTTTGGAGTCCAATACGCGATCTTTAACTGAGCGCCCTTGTGGTACTCGAGTACATATAGATCATCGCTAAAATCTACGTGTGATCCTGTGTCTATTTGTCGGATAAATGTATGATCGCCTAGTTCATCAAGCAAGTCAAAAACAGCTTGCCCGATATAATTTAGCTCTAGTTGTTTGTTGCGACTGTTGGCTAAAGAATAGTCCTGACCAGTACGCAAAGTATACGGGATCATCGCATCGATACCGATAGCATCAGATATCAATAACAACCTAACGAGCTTATCGGCAGATTGAGCTACATTCCATTCACCTTGCCAACTTTTTTCAAGTGGATAGCCTAACTCAGTATACATCAACGGGATATCTAAATCGTCGATCTTTCCATCACGTATCAGAGTTTCTGGCATGCCGTTATTTATACTTTGCAACGGATATGGATGAAAAGATATATAGTCCGTTTGTTTGACATCCTTTTTTAGCTCTTCGATGACCTTAGCTAGTTTATTGTTTCCAAAGGGTTCATGTACGTTAGGATAGTACACACTACTTAAATCGCAAAACCAAGAATCAGGTGCGATCTTTTTGACTTGTTGTGCAATATACCTATTCATGTTCATGTATGATCGTATCACCGTAGGATCATTTTGCGCATCATGCCACGACCAGACCCAAAAAGATCCGGTGGCTTCGTTCCAGGCCTCATAGATAATATTGTACTGCTTATAACGCTCTACTATTTGCGTAATAAATTTTTTGAACTTAGCGATCTCATCGACCGTAAAATAAGATCTAGTCTCATCGACCCAGGTACGCTCACCTGTGATCTCCCCAGCTGAAAATGGCAATACTGGGATCATCCCTCGATCTACGACTTGTTTGATCGCATCATCACGCCAGTGCCAAGCAAGTGCATCATCTTTGATTTCGTAACTCTGAAAGTCCCAATATAAACGCGCATATTTCACGCCTTTTTGTTGCATCAGATCAAGCGCTTCGCTAAAGTGTCGGTCCCAATAAAAGAGGTTAAAACCAAGTTTATCTTTTAGTTTTGTCATGTGATCACCCTACTGTAAGAATAACGTCCCTGTATCTGACATCTCTTTTATTTCATATTCGTCACCGTATTGCTTTGTACTAACAAGGTCAATTTCATAACAATTATCATCAGAGTTACTGTTCTAACAAAAATAATGTATTCTAGCATCTAGTTAGATCCATAATTATCGCTCCTTAGGTTTAAACGAAACAATATGTGCCCTTTTTTGAATGATGCTTTTATCTTATACAAATAGACCTTCTTTATCTCGCATCATCGCGATCAAAACAACGATCACTCCTAACGTCAAGGCACAATCAGCAATATTAAAGACGGGAAAATTGATAAAATCCAATTCGAACATATCGACAACATACCCCGTTAGTAAACGGTCGAGCAAATTTCCAAGTGTTCCACTGATCAAAAATGCAAACCCTAAAGCATAAAGCCAATTTTGATACAATTTTTTCAAATAATAACTTAAAACAACTAGCGCAAGCAAGCCGATCACGATAAAAAACCAGCGTTGCCCTAACATCATGCTCCAGGCAGCACCATAATTACGCACATGTCCGATCGAAAGTACTCCAGGAATAACTTCATAACTGACATTTAACGGAATATTTGCTTGAATAAAGTATTTCATCAGTTGATCAAGTAAAACTATCATCCCGATCAGCAAAATATATAGTGGCATCTTTTCTAACCTTCTTTTGAATCATCAATATTTATCAGCAAAAAAGCTGTAGTCTAAACTACAGCCTATCTCATTTGACCTAGTAAAGTCCTGTGACTGTACCGTCTGAAGCTAGATCCATTCCCATCGCCGCTGGAACTTTAGGTAGACCTGGCATCGTCAAAACGTTACCTGTCAAAGCTACGATAAATCCAGCGCCTAACTTAGGAACAAATTCGCGTACATGGATCGTAAAATCAACCGGCGCACCTAATGCTTTTGGATCATCTGATAGTGAGTATTGCGTTTTGGCCATGCAGACAGGTAATTTATCCCAACCAAGCTCTTTAAATTGTGCTAGTTGTCGCAAAGCTTTCGGACTCAACTGAACATCTTTTCCACCATAGATCTCAGTCACGATCTTGGTGATCTTTTCTTCTAAACTGTCTTCTCTAGCGTACAGTTTTTGGACTTGCACAGGTTTTTCACAAGTTTTTGCGACAACTTCAGCTAGTTCCAATGCTCCTTTGCCACCTTGACCCCAAACATCTGCTACGACTGCTGGTGTATCTACAGTCGCACAGATCGCTTTTAATGTCTCTAATTCAACTTTTGTATCAGCTGTGAATTGGTTGATCGCCACAACTACCGGGATCCCATAGCGTTTCATGCTCTTGATATGCCGTTTTAAGTTTTCAGAACCTCTTTGCAAAGCTTCAACATCTTCTTTATCAAGCTGATCTTTAGCGATCCCCCCGTTCATCTTAAGGGCTCGAACAGTTGCAACGATCACGATCGTATCTGGATATTTACCTAACTGTGGCGCTTTGATATCTAAAAACTTTTCTGCACCAAGGTCAGCTCCAAAGCCAGCCTCAGTTACCGTATAATCAGCTAATTCAAGTGCAGTTCTTGTTGCCAAAACACTGTTACATCCATGTGCGATATTAGCAAATGGTCCTCCATGAACGATCGCTGGTGTATGAGCTAGCGTTTGGACTAAATTAGGTTTCAACGCATCCTTCAATAAGAGTGCGATCGCCCCAGTCACACCTAATTCATCAACAGTCACTGGTTTGCGGTCAAATGTATAGCCAACTACGATCGCTCCGATCCGTTTTTTAAGATCCTCGATATCTTTAGCTAAACATAAGATCGCCATCATTTCTGAAGCTACTGTGATATCAAATCCATCTTCACGAGGAATACCTTGGGTGATCCCCCCAAGACCGATCACGATATTTCGTAAAGCTCGATCATTGATATCTAAAACACGTTTCCAAATAACACGCCGCTGATCGATATTCAATTTATTTCCTTGATAAATATGATTATCGACTAAAGCAGCTAACGTATTATTAGCAGTTGTCAATGCATGCATATCGCCTGTGAAATGAAGATTGATATCTTCCATTGGTACAACTTGAGAATAGCCCCCTCCAGTTGCACCACCTTTCATCCCCATTACCGGTCCTAAAGACGGTTCACGTAGAGCGATCATTGTTTTTTTACCTAATAAACTAAGCGCATCACCTAAACCAACCGTTACTGTTGACTTTCCTTCCCCAGCCGGTGTTGGATTGACAGCTGTCATTAAGATCAATTTTTGTTTTGTTTTTTCTTTTTGTACTAACGGTAATTTGATCTTCGCCTTATACGGACCGTATTGTTCGATCTCATCTTCAGTTAACCCAGCTTTTTTAGCGACCTCAACGATCGGTAACATCTCACTTTGTTGTGCAATTTCAATATCTTTCACTATATGAGGACCTTCCTTTGATTGATTTATCTCCAGTATAAAGTATTATCCGTCTTTTGTCACCAAAATAGTGGATCATACCTTCAATAAACATTTAAGACTACTTAAAAACCGAACTTTTTAAGTTCGTCGTAAGCTTTTGTCACACTTTTAGGTAGCATCAAAACTTCATAAGTTCGAAATCGATCACTGATCTGTAACCGATATTTTGTATGTGACACTTGTTTGATATCTTTAAATTTGATTGTTTTATTATTAAGGGCTAAAACATTTTTTAGCACGATCTCATCTTCAGTCAAGATCAATTTCCGCCTCAAGACTTGGAGAACTACGACTAGCAAAAAAACACCGAAGCTGATCGCCGTCCAGATCTGAAAAACTGTGATCTCTAACCATAAAAATAGACTTGTTAAAAATATCATCAAAGTATACGACCAACAAGTGACTGCCGTAGGGATATCAGGTTGACAATAAAATTTTTGTTTCAATTACAAAACACCTTTCTCTTGCTCAAGATCTAATAAAAATTTAGAATGAAGACAGTCTAAATTTAAAGGGAGTTTTATCATGATCAAATTATATACTGACGCAGCCATCAAAAACGATCAGGTCGGTCTAGGGATCTTGATCGTTCACAACGAACATCAATATCAACTCAAACAAAAAACAACAGCCAAAAACAATCACCAAGCAGAGTTTAAAGCTGCGATCGCCGGCTTTTCAGAAGTAAGCAAACACTTTCCGGCTGAAACGCTCCTTTTTTATAGCGATAGTAAGATCGTGATCGATAGCCTCGAAAAAAATTATAGTCGCTCTTTTGCCGAGGAATTAACTCAATTAAATGCATTGCGGGCTGAACTTCCCTTGATCATCGATCAATGGATCCCCGATACTCAAAATAAAGGCGCACACAATCTCGCCCTCCAAGCACTCCATGCTTAAGCACGTGGTTTACGTCTTCCCCAATATTGGAAAAGATCGGTTCGCAAAGTTCCATTGTATAATTTACGTCTTTTGGTAGCCTTTTGTCCGTAATATTTTTCAAACTCTAGATCACTTGTCAAAATGTATTTGCTCCAAGTTTCTAACGGACGATAAACATCACCCATTTCACGATACAAACGGTGGACTCCTGCAGCATCGCTCAAACGTTCACCATATGGTGGATTAGCAACGATCACACCATATTCTTTAGTTGTTTTAAAGTCTTTGACTGCTAGCTGTTTGAAAGTGATACTTTTGTCAACACCTGCTGCAATAGCATTTTTTTGAGCGATCTCGATCATCCGTCCGTCAATATCGTAACCACAAATATCGAGTTCTTGATCGAATTTGACTTGTGCCTGCGCATCTTGTCGCAGTACTTCAACAAGTTCATCAGGGATCCAGTCCCATGTTTCACAAACAAAATTACGTTTGATCCCTGGTGCGATATTATGTCCGATCATGGCCGCTTCGATCGGAAGTGTTCCAGAACCACATACAGGATCGACAAATGTTTTTTCAGGATACCACCGAGCTAGCAACACAAGAGCGGCAGCCATATTTTCTTTCAATGGCGCGCCACCTTTTTCAAGACGGTAGCCTCGTTTGAATAAGCTACTTCCCGTTGTATCCAACGTCAATAAAGCGCGGTCCTTATTCAAAGCTACTTCCAATGGGTATTTAGCCCCTGTTTCTGGTAAAAAAGAACGTCGATGATAGATCAAGGATAATTTCTCAACGATCGCTTTTTTCACGATCGCTTGCACACTTGGAACATTATGAAGTTTCGACTTTTGCGATTTTCCAGCTACCGGAAAATTAGCATCTAACGGTAAATACTCTTCCCAAGCAAGGGCTTTTGTCCGTTCAAAGAGTTCGTCAAATGTCGTCGCCCGAAATTCACCGACAATGACTTTGACACGGTCAGCTGTTCGTAACCAAAGATTCGTTTTTAAAATATCTGCGATCGTTCCTTTAAAGCGGACACGCCCATTTTCAACTTTTACATCATAGCCTAGATGGCGCAATTCATTACCCGTAACGGCTTCGATCCCTGCCGCACAAGTTGCGATCAAATCATATTGTTTCATAACTTTAATTTGTCCTAGCTTATCTTTGACTAGGAGCCCCTTTCATTATATTCATATTAAAAAAGCTAGGATAAAAGTTACCTTCTATCCTAGCTATCCTGATATGTAGTCCTCTATAAGCCACGTTCTGTACGTCATCTAGCCCAGGGAGCTAGAATCGGTGGTAATCATCTATCTGTAAGTCATACGACTTACCCCCATGATTAGTTCATTTCCGTCATGAAGCGCCCCTACCAAAGTTTGGGTTACCTGCTCGCGGGGTTTACCTCGTTCCACCAATAATGTTTCCACTATTGCTTCGTCACTGTGGCACTTTTCAAGACTACTCGGACATGGTCAAAGACTTTAGCCCTTTTATCTGCCGTTACCGCCTAAACGATACCTTGCCTTATTTTTTCAGCAAGCACGATCACTACAGGCATCTCAGCCTGTGCAAGCTTGGACTTTCCTCAGCCTATATCAAATAGACCGCGATTACCAGAAAACTACACATTATATTAATAACTTAATTTAAAAGCGATTACTACGGTCACTCTCATCATCGAGTTGCGCACCGAATACGTGCCGTTCCAAATTGGACAAACGTTTCAATACATCCATATTCGCCACATTTGTTGTTGGCCGTGTTGTCTGACCTGAGTTACCTACAGCGACTTGTTTTGTTAATTCATCGACCTTACTTACTAAACGGTCATTTTCCATTTGAAGACGTTGCACTTCTTTTGCATAAGTTTCATAATCTTGAATAACAGCATCAAGATATTCATCGACTTCATTTTGGTCATACCCACGTAAGCCCTTAGTAAAATGTTTATTTACGATGTCCTTAGGCGTAAGATTTACATTTTCCATCGAAACTACACCTCAATTTATATATTAGGAGCTTAACTCATAACACTACTTAGTGTATCAAAAATATCCTTTATTGTAAAGTATATTTATTTGTTTGTATAGTAATTTCAATCCTCAACAATTATTACTCATAGTCGATCCTTTGTTGTTCTGCATATTGTTCTGCTGCATCTTGTAATTGATACATATCGATCAATTCAAAAGGATGGGCGGTCTTTTGAAGAAATTCGTGGTCATATTTAGCTTTGCCTGGATATTCCGGATCATAAAGCAAGACCGCTTGATCTGTATGTTCTACCATAAATCGTTGGTAATTTCGTAATTGAACGGGTGAAGTGTAGGGTTTGTCACTGACACTGGCCGAAAAATCAACAGTCTGCTCTAATTCGTATAATTTGAGTTGCTTATCTTCTTTCCAATTTTTAGAAAATTCGGCGTAAGGATACATCAAAGCTGTTTTTACATTGATGTTTTCTTTAGTAAAATCTAGTGCAGCTTCTAAAGCCCACTGTTCTACTCCTAGCTGCCCCCCAGAAATGATCCACTCTAGTTCCTCGTCTAATTTGCGTTCAAATAATTGGCGCAAAGCATATTTGATAACTTCGATCTTTTTATCATCTGTTTTAAAGATCCCAAGTTCGTAGCTACGATAGCCTGTGACCCACAAACGCATTTTTACACCTCTTCTCTATTTTTAGCTATTATAATAGCATATATGTGGCTTACAAAAGAAACTGAGGCTCGCCAATCATCTCAAGCTATCAACTGATGCTTGTAACACCAGTTTTATAGCATGCAAAAGCACTTCTTGCAGATTCTGCTCAACTTTCAATATATAACGAGAAGTCATGCTATCTTCCTGTGGTCAAAACCATTGGCTTCTCGCCCAATTATCAATGAATATGTTATAATAAATCGGATAGGAGTTAACAACTGCTGATCGAGATATATACAAACATGCTTTTTTAGTTTTGTAATGTCGTTGTGACCGATCTTTATCGCTGATAAATCAAAAGATAAGTTCAAATTTATCAGCCACAGTATAAGAACAAAGTGTGCTCCACCCAAAAACTATCAGCCCAAGCACCTTAAAACTAGCTTGTGTTGCCGATAGCAAATAAACTCAAGAAAGGAATATATGATTCTTTTTCAAATGTGGTCGCGCTAGTTTACGAACATATTTGATAACGTTTTATATAGTAGCGTGATGGCTAATGGTCTTTCATTATCCAAATGGCGATCCCTATACGCAAAATGACTATCCCGCTAAAAGGATCAGACATAAAAATATTATCTATAGTAAACGAGGGATGTCACTAGAAGACGAGATAAACGAAAGCAATAAATTCTATCTTCAGACTGGGATCGCTGTTGTTCATAAAAAACCTACTCCTGTTCAGATCGTAGATGTCTATTATCCTAAGCGTAGCGCTGCTGTGATCCAAAAAGCCTACTTCAAACAGGCATCAACGACTGATTATAATGGAGTCTATAACGGAAAATACTTAGATTTTGAGGCAAAAGAAACTAAAAATAAAACGTCTTTTCCATTAAGTAATTTCCATGAGCATCAAGTTGAACATATGCGAGCTTGTCAAGCTCAAGCCGGGATCTGCTTTACGATCATCAAGTTCGTTAAACACGATCAACTATTTCTCCTTCCAGCTAAAACTCTTTTTCGCTACTGGGACGAACGCCTTACTGGCTCTAAATCGATCCCTAAAAGCGTGATCGCAAGTGAAGGGTTTGAGATCCAGTATGGACTCCATCCGCGGATCCCCTATTTAAAATATGTTGATCACTTACTCGAGCATGAACCTTAAAAAGTCAAACTCCAAAAATCTTATGAAAGGAAAACTATGTCTTTTGTAAAGACATAGCAGTAATCTTATGGATAATAATAATCCTAAATACTCACGGACAAACGGTCCGAAGAAAAATGGTCGTTTAAAACGCAATAAACAAAGTCAATCATCTTCTAAAAGCAAACGATCACTGTGGTCAAAGATCCTTTTATCCTTGATCGCCGCTCTTGTTTTAGCGATAACAGTCGGCGCCTTAACTTTCTTTGCTTATGCGCGGAGTGCACCTAAGCTCAGTGAACAACAGCTTGAAAGTGCTGGTTCGACTGTCATTTATGACTCAAATGGTAAAAAATTGATGTCATTAGGAACTGAGAACCGTACTTATGTCTCAGAAAAAAATATCCCGACTCAACTCAAAGATGCAGTCGTTTCGATCGAAGACCGTCGTTTCTATCAACATCATGGTGTCGACCCGTGGCGGATCGTTGCAGCAGCCATGTCAAATGCTTCAAGCTCTTCAGCGGGGCTTCAAGGTGGTAGTACGCTTGACCAACAGTTGATCAAACTTTCTTATTTCTCGACTAAACGTTCTGATCAAACTCTCAAAAGAAAAGCTCAAGAAGCTTGGCTAGCCTTACAACTCGATCGCCAATATAGCAAAGATCAGATCTTGACATTTTATGTCAATAAAGTCTTTATGGGCGATGGTTGCTACGGGATGCAAACAGCTGCTAAATATTACTTTGGCAAGACCCTTGATCAGCTCGATCTTGCTCAAACAGCTTTGATCGCTGGGATCCCAAATGCACCTTCATCTTATAATCCGTATTCAAGTCCTGAGCTTGCAACAAAACGACGCAACGAAGTCTTAGATGCTATGGTCGCTAATAAAAAGATCAGTCAAACTCAAGCAAATGAAGCTAAAAACGAAAATGTCACAACTGGTCTAGTTGAAAAATCTTCAACGAAAACAGCAACTACGACTGAAAAGATCGCTGATCCGTATATCAAACAAGTTATCCAAGAAGCACGTCAAAAAGGGTACGATCCATATAAAGATAGCTTACAGATCTACACAAACTTAGATATGTCTGTTCAAAAACGCCTTTACGAGATCGCAAATACCGATGAATATCTCAACTTCCCAGACGACCAACTTCAAGTCGCAACAACAGTGATCGATCCCAACAACGGAAACGTGGTCGCCATGCTGGGAGGACGCAAAACAGGCGATGTTACTTTTGGTCTGAACCGGGCTGTCCAAACTGATCGTACAAATGGTTCGACAGCTAAACCGTTACTCGACTATGCTCCTGCGATCGAATATCTAGATTGGGCTACGTATCACATGTTGAAAGATACTAGTTATGTCTATCCAGGCACAAATATCCAATTATACGACTTCGATCATCAATATAAAGGCAACATGACGATGCGCCAAGCATTGGTCGAATCACGAAATGTTCCTGCGATCCGAGCTCTTTCAGCGGTCGGGATCACTAAGGCTCAAAACTTCATTTCAAAAATGGGCTTTGATTATAAAAAGACGCTTGAATATCAAAATGGGATCGGCTTACCATCATCAACCCTACAAAATGCCGCAGCCTACGCTTCCTTTGCCAACGGTGGGACATATTACGAACCACAATATATCAAGGAGATCGTCACTGGTGATGGTGAACGAAAAGAATTTTCAAGTACTGGCAAACAAGTTATGCAGTCTTCGACAGCTTACATGATCACTGATATGCTAAAAGGCGTGCTTACCTCTCCTGAAGGAACAGGAACAAAGGCAAATATCGCCGGTCTTTACCAAGCTGGTAAAACTGGGACGAACGCTTATCCATCTGATATCGCAGATAAGTTTCCTTCAAACGCTGCCATGGATTCTTGGTTCAATGGTTACACTAAAAACTATTCGATCTCAGTCTGGGTCGGTTATGACCATCAATACGAAGCTGGAAATTACCTCGACAGTAATTCGATCGCTTTAGCCTCTCTACTTTATAAAGACATTATGACTTATGTTTCCCAAGGTAGATCAAATACCGATTGGAAGCGTCCAAGTAATGTCTATACGCGTTATATCAATGGAGTTCGTGAACTTTATCTTGCTGGTTCAGCAGCGCCAAGTTCTTCCTTAGTCGATAAAGCAAGTTCTACTTCAAGATCTTCGACAAGCTCTGCTTCAAGTTCTGAGACAAGTCAAACTTCTTCATCCACAAGCGAAAGTTCTACGCGCTCGTCTGAGACCTCCTCAAGTTCTACTTCAAACGAAAGTGAAAATCAATCGTCGACTTCTTCGCAAAGTTCAAATGAATCAAGTTCGGCTAGCTCGACTAGTTCAGTGGAACCGTCCTCGAGTTCTAGTGCACAGTCGAATCAATCAGCTCAAAACCAAAATAACGGTGGCAATGAGCAACCGCAAAATCAAACTCCACCAGCCAATCCATAACAAAAAACGGGGCTGGGAAAAAACTCAGTTCTAATAAAGAAAGAGGCTCACGTCGAATTTTTTTCAACGTGAGCCTTTTCATATGATCGATCTCTTGCTAATATTAAGTTGACCAAAACCAATAAAGGAGAGACCTACCATGTATAAAAATTATAACACATCTGAGCTGGAATTAGATATCACTTATTCAATGAAATTACCTGATGATCATATTGCTGTTTTGATCAGTCGCTTTGTTGATTCGATCCCCCAAGATATTCTTTTAGAGGACACTTCACATACCGGTCGTCCAGCTTTTCATCCAGCTATGCTTTTAAAAATGACTTTATTTGCTTATCTTGAATCCGTCTTTTCTGGTAGAAAGATCGCTAAATTGAATCAATACTATCTTCCAATGATGTGGTTAAGTGGAAATACTTCTGTTAGTTATAAGACTATCAATAACTTTCGGTCAAGTGATCATGCTAAAAAGATCATCGAAAAAACCTTTGTGCTGTTTACTTTGCTTCTATCTAAAAATGGTATGTTAGATGCCGATGAAGCTTTATTTATTGATGGTACTAAATTAGAAGCTGATGCTAATCGCTATAGTTTTACCTGGAAAAATGCTTCTGATAAGTTTGAAAAGTCGCTTGATGAAAGAGTAGCTAAGACCTATGACGAGCTGATCCAACACCAAGTTGATATCGCTATTTCAAAAGATATGCTGGGGTCCAGTGATGCGATAAAGGAGCTTATTAAGGGGACCGATCTTAAATTAGATGCGATTGAAGAAGATATCGCTACTGAACCTAAAGTCATAAAAGGTGGTTCAAAAAATAAGCGAGCTCGTCGAAGACTAAAAAGCATCAAACGCAAACTCCAAACTGATCTTCTGCCAAGAAAAGAAAGATACGAACGTAATAGGAAGATCTTTCAGGGACGAAATAGCTTCTCAAAAACAGATAATGACGCTACTTTTATGCGTTTAAAGGAAGATCATATGAAAAATGGGCAACTAAAGCCTGCTTACAATTTACAGATCGCGACTAGCGGTCGCTTTGTCCTACATTATGATATATTTCCTAACCCAACGGACACACGGACATTAGTGCCATTTTTAAAATCTTTTACTAACTTAGAACTATTCAAATATATAGTGGCGGACGCTGGATATGGGAATGAAGCTAACTATCAGGCTGTTACTGATATGTTTGAAAAGATCCCATTGATGCCCTATCCAATGTATCAAAAAGAACAGAGTCGTAAATACAAAAAAGATCCACGCAATATCAAAAATTGGACATATCATGCAGAAGATGATTATTATATAGATCCTGACGGTGTAGTATTTAAGTTTCAAAGATACAGTTCAAGTGTGGACAAATATGGATTCAAAAGAAACTTTAAAGTTTATGTAGCTGATATTTTCCAGGCTACTAAAGAACTTGAAAACTTAGCTAAGACGCCTAAAGGCTATCAGCGAACTAAAGCCATAAATTATAACTGGGAATTTTTTAAAAATAGTGCCACAGAAGACCTTTCAAGTGAAAAGGGTTCAAAGATCTACGCGAGAAGACGTACAGATGTTGAAACCATTTTCGGAGATATGAAGGGTAATTTTGGCGTACGCCGAGTACATGTTAGAGGAGAGAAAGCAGTTCGAAATGAGATCGGACTGATACTTTTGACGATCAATATATCAAAATTATGGCACCTATTCAAAGAAATAGGGGGAGGATTTTTGAAAAAACGATCCGAAAACAAGCATAAAAGAAAAATACCTGATCAAATTTCTCAAAAACGAGATTTGATCAGGTATTTTTAGTTCAGGCTAGTAGTTTTTTCCCAGCCCCGTTTTTTAGTTCATCTACTTTTTATAAAAAGTTGCGACATAACGATCATGTTTTGCTTGATCAAATTCTTTTTCTGACTTACCTATGATCAATGTAGCTGTAACATTACCAGCAACATTGACAACAGTCCGGCCCATATCGACTAACCGATCGATACCAGCGATCAAAGCCAGTCCTGAGACAGGAACTCCGACCGTTGAGATCGTAGCTAATAAGACGACAAAAGACGCCCCTGGGACCCCTGCCATTCCTTTTGAAGTGACCATCAATACTAGTAATAACGTTACTTGCTGTGAGAAAGATAAATTGATATGGTAAGCTTGCACTAAAAAGATCGCTGCTAATGATTGATAGATCGCCGAACCGTCTAAATTAAACGTATATCCTGTTGGGATCACAAACGAACTGATCGCTTGATCGACCCCTAGTTTTTGCGTTTTTTCCATCAAACGAGGCAAAGTAACTTCTGAACTTGCCGTTGTGAAAGCTAGCACTAATTCATCTTTAACGACGCGTAATTGATCCATGATCCTAAAGCCAAAGAGACGTGAAGTGATCCCTAAAACAACTAAGATAAAGAAGATCATCGTGATATAAGACATCAAAATAAATAAACCTAATGGTCGTAAAGATTCTAGCCCTAACTGAGCAACAGTGGCCCCGATCAACCCTGCGACCCCAAATGGAGCAAAATGCATGATCCAACCAGTTATCTTGAACATGACTTCAGCTACAGCTTGGAAGAACTGTAACAAGATCTTACCTTTTTCTCCGATCGCTGCGATCCCTAGACCAAAGAGACAGGAGAAAAAGATCACAGGTAGCATTTGTCCTGTTGCCAATGCATCAAAGAAATTTGATGGAACGATCGACATCAAGATCGAACCTAACCCGCTATGCGAAGCTTGCTTAGCTGTCTTGACGTAAGTCGAAATATCAACTTGTGATAACTTACTTAGATCAAGCATATACCCAAGCTTAGCAAAGTTTGAAACTAACATGCCTGTAATAAAGGCGATCGTTGAAAGGACTTCAAAATAGATCAATGTTTTCAAGCCGATCCGTCCTAGTTTCTTGATATCACCCATATTAGCGATCCCAACAACTAAGCTTGCAAAGACGATCGGTAAAACGATCATCGAGATCATGTTGATAAATGTTGAGCCTAAACCATTTGCAAAGGCAATAAATTTCTTATTTTCTGTAAAAACAACACCTAAACCGATCCCTAATAAAAGACCAATAATGATCTGCCACCCTAAAGACAGGCGATAGACCTTTAGTTTCTTCATAATAATTCTCAACTCACTTCATAATTTTTATGCCATCTATTAATTTATCATAGATCAACTAAAAGTTCATTACTTTGTTTGTATTTTTGTTTATTTTCTAACCATATGAAATATTTTGTTCGTTTTTTACCGCATCACCCGAATCTGCCCCTCTTGACAAATATCCAGTAAAGGACAAGTTTCACATTTAGGATTACGGGCCATACATTGATAACGTCCCCAAAAGATCATACGATGATGACCTTTGATCCATAGATCTTTAGGAACTTTTTGCATCAAGATCTTCTCGATCGTCAAAACGTCGCTTTCAGGTGGCACGATCGCCAAACGTTTCGCTACCCGACTCACATGTGTATCAACTGCAAAAGCTGGGATCCCAAAACATTCAGCTAAAACGACATCGGCCGTTTTACGCCCGACACCAGTCAAACTCATCAATTCTTTACGCGTTTTCGGTACGACACCATTGAAACGTTCTAATAATTCTTGGGAACATTTGACTAGAAAACGGGCTTTATTCCGGTAAAGTCCTAGTGTTTTGATGTAACTCTCAACTTCTGGCAGACTCGCATTTGCCAAGTCAACTGGCGTCTTATAACGTTCAAATAACGCTGGCGTCACTAAATTAACGGCTTTATCAGTCGCTTGGGCACTTAAGATAACTGACAACATAAAATGAAAAGGATCGGTCTTTGTCAAAGAGGTCGTTGCATTTGGAAAAACTTCTCCCATCACATTCAATGCTTTGACTGTTTCTTCACTATTCAACATTTTCTTATTCCTTTCAACGCTTGATCTTAATCATCTTTTGACCAATCATACATTGGAATACTTGGCTTAGCTCTATTTCCGCGTTCCTTAGGTCTTTCTGTATTTTCAAAAGCATGACGCCTTTTTTGTTGATTACGCAAGACATCTGCACTCGTTTTGATATTTTGCTTTTCCCAGCTAAGTAAGATCCGATCGATATATTTCAAATTATAAACTTGGTTCAAGACTGCTTCTTTGAGTGCGAGCAAGATCAACTCGGGTGGATATTTTTCCGTATTTAACCAAAGATCGATCGTCTGAAGCTCCATTGGCGAAAGCGGTCGTCCAAATTCGACTTCGATCCCTTGGTAGACACTTTTAGCATCTGCTTGCGTCTGTTTTGCAACTTGTTTCTCTTGCAACTCATTTTGGAATTTAAATAACTTCGCATATAAAAGAGATAAGTCATACTTATCATATTTTTTCCCAGCAGCATCTGTTTTTGTCACTAAACGTAAGATCTTCTTTTCTAAAAGTCCGCGCAAGACCTCACCTAGTTGGCTGTCTTGTAAATGCATCGCTTGTGAGATCTCATTTAAGTCGACTGTCTTTCCTTGTTGGTCGCGACTTAAAAGCTGTAAGATCAAAATAAATTCGCTCTCATCTAAACCGAGATCGCGGTAGTTGTGTAATAATAGATTGGACACGACCACCTGTCCAGCATCTAAATATCTCATCAATATTTCATCCATCATTTTTCCCTTTCAGTGGCAAAAAAGCAGGACATAACAAATGTCATGTCCCGCTTTTTTTGAGCGATCATGGGTAGATCCGATTCAATAAACGTGGGAATGGGATCGCCTCACGAATATGATCTTCACCCGTGATCCAAGTTACTGCACGTTCTAATCCAAGACCAAAACCAGAGTGTGGTACACTACCGTAACGCCGAAGATCTAAATACCATTCATAGTCAGCTTTATTAAGACCGGCTTTTTCGATCTGTTCTGCTAAGTATTCTGGATCTGTCGCCCGTTCTGAACCGCCGATGATCTCACCATAGCCTTCTGGTGCTAAAAGGTCAGCACAGATCACCAGATCTTCACGTGTTGGGTGAGGTTTCATGTAAAATGGTTTGATCGCTTTTGGATAGTTCAAGACAAAGACTGGCTTACTGAAATGTTCAGCTAAATAAGTCTCTTCTGGTGAACCAAAGTCTTCACCCCATTTTACGTCTGGGAATTTGCCTGAGTCTTGCAATAATTTGATCGCTTCATCATAAGAGATCCGTGGGTAAGGTAGCTCAGTATAACGTTTGAGCACCTCTTTATCGCGTCCTAAAATATCTAATTCATAATCGCAGTTTTCTAGAACTTTTTCAACTAAATAAGCGATATAACGTTCTTGGATCTCTAAGCTTTCTTCTTGGTGCATAAAAGCCATTTCTGGTTCGATCATCCAAAACTCGATCAAATGGCGTCTTGTTTTAGATTTTTCAGCTCTAAAAGTTGGCCCAAAAGTAAAGACTTTGCCATATGCCATAGCCCCTGCTTCAGCATAAAGCTGACCTGATTGAGAAAGATAAGCATCTTTTTCAAAATATTCAGTGTGGAACAATTCTGTCGTCCCTTCTGGCGCACTTCCCGTTAAGATCGGGGAATCAAGCTTGATAAAACCTTCCTTATTGAAAAATTCATATGTTGCACGGATCATTTCATTACGGATCTGCATGATCGCAAATTGGCGTTTAGATCGCAACCATAAGTGCCGGTTATCCATCAAAAAGTCTGTCCCGTGTTCTTTAGGAGTGATCGGGTAGTCTTCACTTTCTCCTACCAATTCAATATCTTCGATCTCGATCTCATAACCAAAGTGAGACCGCTTATCTTCGTGGATCGTACCGATAACATACATACTTGCTTCTTGTCTGACTTCTTTAGCTAGTTTGAAGACTTCTTCAGAAACATTATTTTTAACAACGACTCCTTGAAAATAAGCTGTTCCGTCGCGTAATTGTAAGAAAGCGATCTTACCGCTCGAACGCTTATTTGTCAACCAAACTCCGATCTTTACTTTTTGGTCGACATGATCTTTAGCGTTGATAATGCTGATAGTTTCCACTTAAAAACCTCCTAAATTATTTACTATGTTGCTCAACGAATTTTTTGATCCGACGGGCAGCCTTTTCCAGATCTAGCATCGAAGTTGCATAACTCAAGCGAATATGTCCTGGCATCCCAAAAGCTTCGCCTGGTACGACTGCCACAAAAGCTTCACCTAGTAAAGCTTGGGCAAATTGATCTGCATCAGTAAAACCTGTTTTTTCTAAAGCTTCGCGAATATCTGGGAAAAGATAAAAAGCCCCTGCTGGTTTACCCTTCATCGAAAAGCCTGGGATCTCATTTATAAGCGGATAAAAAGTATTTAAACGCTCTTCGTATTCAGCCCGCATCTCTTCGACACAAGTTTGATCACCTGTGATCGCTTCTAAAGCTGCATACTGACTGACAGCCGCTAGATTGCCTGTCGCATGCCCGACTACAGCTTTGAGTTTTGCGATCACTGGTTCAGGCGCTAAAGTATAACCAACACGCCACCCTGTCATCGAATACGTCTTGGAAAAACCGTTGACCAAAATCGTTTGTTCTCTGATCGCATCTGAAAGTTGGACCAAAGAAACAAAGCTGTTTCCATTATAAACTAACTTATTATACATGTCATCAGCAATTAACCAGATATTATTTTCCACAGCCCAATTTCCAAGTGCTTCTAATTCTGCACGCGAATAGATCACACCTGAAGGATTTTGCGGTGAATTGATGATCACGGCTTTAGTTTTGTCTGTTCTTGCTTGTTCGAGCTGAGCTGGGGTGATCTTCAAATGCCCTTCTTTTGGTAAGACAAAAACTGCTTTGCCTCCAGCTAACTTAACTTGTTCGCTGTAACTGACCCAATAAGGTAACGGGATCAAAACTTCATCACCTGGATCTAAGATCGTTTGGGCGATCGCATAAAGTGAGAATTTCCCCCCTACAGTAACAGCTGTATTTTTGATCCCATAGTGAGTCCCGTATTGTTCATTTGTGTACTCAGCGATCTTTTGACGCAATTCTGTGATCCCTAACGCTGGGGTATAAAAATCAGAACGCCCTTCTTCGATCGCTTTGATCGCTGCTTTTTTGATATGTTGTGGCGTTTGAAAATTAGGTTCACCAGCAGTCAAATTGACGACATCAAGACCTTCTTTTTTTAACTGTTTTGCTTTAGTTGAGAGAGCTAACGTTGCTGAAGGGACTACTGCCTGCACTCTTTTTGATAATTCCATCTATAAAAATCCCCCTTGATCGTTAAATGTTTTGGATCGTTTTGATGATCTTACCCGATTTGAAATCAAGCAAGTCATAACATAAATTTCCATATTGATTTAAATAACTGACTTCCCAAGTAGGTTTATTTTTGTGAAGTCCTAGCGCCACATGCGTGATCTTTTTGACTTTATCTGAACTTTTGACCACCTCTTTTGCTTTAGCTTCACTGACTCCTTCATTTTTTTGGTAAATATTGATCTTCTTACCGTTTTGCGCCACGATCACATAGATCTTTTGGCCTTTTTTGTTTGTTCCTAAAAGTGTATAGTACGTTTGCGTTCGGTTGTAGTGATAGAATTTTTCATCATCTTTTAACGACGCGTATTTTTGCGCAAGCTCAAAAGCTTGGTCATGAGCTCTTCTCATTGGTGAGACTGCCAGGCTGTAAAGTACAAAGATCACACATAAAACAGCGCTGATCCCGCCAACTATGCGTAACCGCTTGGAACGTTTCCTACTTCGCATTTTTCTTTCCATTGATATATCTTTCACCCTTATATACTTAATAAAATTACCTAGCTAATTTCAATTATACCAAGTTTACCACCTATTTTAAAAATTTTCTTTTGCTAGCGCTAAAAAGTCCTTGACTTGTGCACTTAGCTCTTTTGTTAAAACAACTTTGATTGGTAATTTTTCAGGAAAGACCTGCATAAATTCGCTACCATAACTTTTAGATAAGATCCGTTCATCCAATAAAACAAACGCGCCTTTATCATTTGGCGTTCGGATCAAACGGCCAAAGCCTTGTTTCAAGCGTAAAACAGCTTCTGGGACTGTGATATTCCAAAATGGATCTAAGCCTTTTTCTTTTGCCCTTTCATAGCGCACTTGATTAAACAAAGTGTTTGGTGCTTGGAAAGGTAAACGTACGATCACTAGTAACTCTAACAACTTTTCAGGCAGATCGACTCCTTCAAAAAATGTTCCTGTTGCAAGTAAGATCGCCTTTTTATCTTGGTCTAATACAAACCGTTTCTTGAGCTTTTCAGGACTACCATTCACACCTTGAGCTAAGATTTCTCTTTCTTTTGTCAGACCCAATGTGGCTAAGCGGTCATAGACTTTAGTGATCTCATCTAACGAATTAAATAAGATCATCGTTTGACATTTATTTGTCGTTGTCAATTCTGCCAATGTCTGAGCCAAATAGTCTAAATAAAGATCAGGAGGTGTTTGCAAGACATTAGGCGCATCTTTTACCAGAAAGGCCGTAGCTTGCTTTTCATAGTCAAAGGAACTCTTGAAATTCAGTAAACGCGTCTCTTTTGGCAGATCTAGCTGCCGTAACGTATAGGCGCGCGTCTCTTTTGTAAAGAGACCAGCCCCTAAAAAGATCGTATGCTGGAACTTACGATAAATATTTTGCTTTAAAAAGTCGCCTCCTTCCAAATAGCTAAAATGAAGGCGTAAGTGGGCAGTCTCTTGTGATGCCAAACTGAGCCAAATAAGTTGTTGATCTGTACTTGTCTCAAGTTTTTCAAAGGAAAGATTGGCCCAAGCCAAAAAACTTGTGGCTAGTTGATCGGCTAGTTTAAAAAAATCTAAAAGATATAGCTCTGCCGTTTGTGCGAGTTGTTTTGTTCTAGTAGCAGTAAAAAATAGTTGTTTGAACGCTACGATATCTTGTAAAAACGCCATGTGCGCTTTAGTGATCTTAGTGATCAGTCCGATATTTTCTTTGAGAAACCCTAAAAAACGTTTCTTTGAAAGGGGGCATTCTATGATCCCAGCACTTCTCAAACGTAAAAAGCGTTCGATAAAGCGCTGTCTCAACTCCCAAGTGACGTGATCCAAGACCTGCACATTTTTTTGGAATCGCCGGTATTGCTCTTGTGTCACAAATTTTTGCTCGATGAGTTGTGCAAAGGAAAAGGAAACTTTAGATTCCATCTTGACTAACAAACTATCGCTCAAGATCTTGATCTCATCAAAATCAAGTACTTGCTGCACATTTTTGATGACTGCTTGCGGGAGATTTTGAGCTTCGTCTACGATCAACTCAAATTCATCTGTCTCCAATTCAGACGCGTGGTTCAACAGATAAGCATGATTTGTAACTAAAAACGTCGCATTTTTTTGTGCGATCGCTCGTAAGCGCAAATAATCGACACTGTAAAAGGAACTGGCTTTATCGAGCCCTAAGACACCAGTATGAGCAACATTTTCAAAAAGCGGATCTTGCTGGGTCGTCAAGCGTAATTCATCTAGATCACCGGTCTTTGTCTGCAAAAGCCACACTAAGATCTTCATTTGCAATAAACGCGAATTATTGTTATATGGTTGACTGAGAGAACGCCAAAATTTATCAAGGTCTAGGTAATGTTGATTACCTTTTAAAATGACAGTCTCGACTTCAAAAGGCAACAACGTCGTCAGTGTTTGTTTGATCTCATCGGCTAACTGCATTTGTAAAGCAGTCGTTGCTGTACTGAGCACGATACGTTTGTTTTTAGTCGCTGTATAAGCAGCTGGGATCAAATAGCCTAAAGTTTTGCCCATCCCCGTTGGTGCTTCGATCAATAATTGCTTTTCTTCTTTAGAATCTAAAAAGGTCGCGATCGTTTCCATCAAGTTGACTTGTTCTTTGCGCCATTCGATCACCCCTGAAAAAAGTTCTTTTTGTTCTGCTTTTGTTTTAGGAAACGCTAAGGGGCGTTCACTTTTCGCTACAAAGCTAGGACGCCTGATGATCAGCTCTTCAACTTGCATCAACTCATGCGAGAGTGGACTTCCACTTTTTTTCTTGATTCGATACGCTTCTTTGAAGAAATCAGCCGTATCATAGATCAAAGCACTGCTCAGCTGACAGAGCTTAGCTAAAGTTTCGACCGGTAATTTTTGGGCGCGTTTTTGTAAAAGTAAGAAGAGCTCGGCTGTCACATATGTATCACTATCTGCTTGATGAGGCCGATCATGTTCGATCCCGAGATACTTACCTAGATCGACTAACCGATAGGACGGGAGTGTTGGCAATAAGATCTGCGCTAATTGGACAGTATCGATCCCTTTTAACTCTAAAGGCGGAAAACCTGCACGTTCTAGTTCGGCATTTAAAAAGCGATAATCTTGCATGATATTATGCGCTACAAAAACTGTATCTTGTAATAACGCATAGATCGTTTCAGCAACATCGATAAATAACGGTGCTTTGCGAACATCATTATTATTGATCCCTGTAAGTTTTTGAACTTCAGGTGGGATCGGTAATTGAGGATCGATCAAAGTACTAAATGTATCTGTGATCTGTCCCTTTTCAATAAAAGTGCAGCTAAACTGGATGATCCGACCACTACCATCTAAAGTTGGGTTTGTCATCTCCAGATCGACTACTGCATAAGTTTTTGACTTAGTCATATCATCACCGCTTTAAATAAATCGTTTCTGAAAACAATTTTACCACACTCTCACATGTTTTTGGCGGGATGTTCTAAGAAGAAGTTCCCTTGTAGCCAAGCCACGAAACAGGTATAATTTAGTTTGACCGTTTCAACTATTATTTAAGTTGGACGTACCTTCATGGTATTTTTACGTAAAGATAAATATTAGAAAGGATGCTCTCCTTTGATCGATACTAGAAAAAAACTTGGTCTTGGGACTAGTCATGCAAAGATCATTTTGCTTGGTGAACATTCTGTTGTTTACGGACATCCAGCGATCGCTTTACCTTTAAAAACTTTAAAAACAACAGTCCAAGCAAGTTTTCGAAATGATGATCAACTGATCTTAGAAAGTCGTTATTATACGGGACCACTCGCACAAGTCCCACCATTTATGAACGGGATCAAACGTTTAGTCGAATACATTTTAGTGCAAAATAACAGTACTCAAGGTCTAACTTTAAAAGTTGAAAGTGAGCTTCCGATCGAACGCGGGATGGGTTCGTCTGCTTCAGTTGCGATCGCGATCGTCCGGGCTTTAGCCCAACTACTCAACTTTCCCCTTGAGCATACAAAGCTCCTTAGTCTAGCTAATATCGCTGAAAAAGAAACCCATAAAAATCCAAGTGGTCTCGATGCAGCGACAAGTGCCTCTGAAACACCGATCTGGCTGATCCGTGACCAAGAGATCACCTCGATCCCGATCGCAATGGATGCTTACCTTGTGATCTGCGATAGCGGGATCAAAGGTCAGACTTCTGAAGCGATCTTAGCTGTCAAAGAAGCGCTCCAAAATGATCATGAAAAAACGGCCGCTCATTTAGATGCGTTAGGCGCCTTAGCTCATAAAGCTAAAGTAGCCTTAGCCACAAATGACGTCATCGGACTTGGTCAACTGTTAGATCAGGCACAAAGCCATTTGAAAGCACTTGGTGTAAGTAACGCTAAACTTGACGAACTGATCGCCCTTGCTAAAGAAAGTGGTGCTTTAGGCGCAAAATTGACTGGGGGCGGTCGTGGAGGCTGCTTTATCTGCTTAGTCTCTGATCAAGCCGAAGCTAAACATTTAGCCCAAATTTTACTTGAAAATGGTGCGATCTCAGCGTGGATCGAACCTTTGTCACAAGAGAAAGGAACTGACTATGCAAACTGCTAAAATAACAGCGCGCGCTCATACAAATATCGCGCTCATCAAATATTGGGGCAAAAAAGACGAAAAATTGATCATTCCCCAAAATAGTTCACTTTCTTTGACACTTGATCACTTTTATACCGATACGACAGTCCAATTTGATGAGAATTTGACAAAAGATCACTTTTCTTTGAATGGTAAAGCCTGTGAAGCGACAAAAGTCAGTGCCTTTCTTGATCTAGTCCGCCAAAAAAGTGGCTTAGATCTGCCCGCCCGAGTCATTTCAGTCAACCATGTCCCAACGATGGCTGGACTAGCCTCTTCTGCTTCAGCTTATGCTGCTTTAGCGTTAGCTGCTAGCACAGCTGCCGGGCTTAAATTAAATAAGACTGAACTTTCACGTTTAGCACGACGTGGATCGGGTTCAGCCTGTCGTTCGATCTATGGTGGTTTTGTCGAATGGCAAAAAGGCGATGATGATCAGAGTTCTTTTGCTAAACCTTTTATCGAAGCGCCGACTTGGGATATCAAAATGATCGCGATCGTGATCAACGCTGCTAAAAAGAAGATCTCCTCGCGTTTTGGGATGCAACATGTCGTCCAAACTTCTCCATATTACCCAGCTTGGGTCGAAAGTACCGAACAAGATCTCGCTTTGATCAAAGATGCGATCTTGCAAGAAGATTTTGTCAAAATGGGAACTTTAGCTGAGAAAAGTGCGATGAAGATGCACGCCCTAAATCTCAGTGCTGATCCGCATTTCAACTACTTTGAACCAGAAAGCTTAGAAGCGATGCAAGCTGTCGAACAATTACGCGCAGATGGGATCGCTTGTTACTATACGATGGATGCTGGTCCAAACGTCAAAGTTATCTGTCAAGGTCAAGATCTCGAGACGATCTTAGCTAAATTAAAACAACATTTTAGAGCAGAGCAACTTTTAGTCTCCGCTCCAGGCCCTGGAGCAACGCTCTTAGAAAGGAATTGATCTTTTGCTTACTGTCAAAGCTCCTGGAAAACTTTATATCGCAGGTGAATATGCTGTAGTCAAATCAGGTCACCCTGCCCTTTTAATTGCAGTCGATCAGTTCGTCTATGCCAAGATCAAAGAAGCTGAGCAAGGTGGCGAGATCACTTCTAGGCAACTCCCCACTAAAAAAGTGACGTGGCACCATGTTGACGGTCAAGCTCATTTTCTAGGTGATACAAAAGAATTTGCCTATGTGACGACTGCCTTAGACTTTACTGAACGTTACCTCTCTGAACAAGGTATCACATTAAAACATTTCACATTACATTTTGACAGCGATCTTGATAGCCCAGACGGCAAAAAGTACGGTCTTGGTTCTTCAGCGGCAGTGACGGTGGCAACCGTCAAAGCTATCGCTGCCTTTTATGGAGTCACGCTCACTGCACTTGAAACTTTTAAATTAGCAGCCTTAGCGCATTACTCAGTCCAAAAAAATGGTTCACTTGGGGATATTGCCGCCAGTAGTTTCACCGGTTGGCTCGCCTACTATTCTTGCGATCGCTCCTGGCTTTTAAAAGCTTTAGAACAATATTCTTTAAATGAACTTTTGCACCGTCCCTGGCCGAAACTAAAGATCAAGCGTTTAACACCTCCAAGTGCTTTGCGGTTATTGATCGGTTGGACAAAAACGCCAGCGTCGACTGCTAAATTAGTCGATCAAGTCGACCACTCAAAGAAAAATTCATCCTTGACGTATGCCCAATTTTTGCAAGCTAGTAAAGAGTGTGTCGAAAAGATGATCCACGCATGTGAGACTGATTCTTTGGAGGCCTTTCAAGCTGAGATCGCACATAACCGCCAACTTTTACAAGGTCTAGCTCAGTTGACACAAACTCCGATCGAAACGCCTGTATTACGAGCTTTGATCACAAGTACTCAAACTTTTGGCGGTCAAGCTAAAACTTCGGGCGCTGGTGGTGGCGATTGTGGGATCGCAATAGTCGATAAAAGTCTACCTTATAAAGAGCTTTATCAAACATGGAAAAAACTCGATATCACCCCACTTTTGATCAATGTCTATACTGCTAAAGGAGGTGGAGCCAATGGATAAGCACGCCCATCGTAAAGATGAACATGTTTTTATCGCTGAAAAACAATATCAAATAAATGCAACTAATGGTCTAGAACAAGTCCGTCTGCTCCCCCAAACATTGCCTGAGATCGCTTTAAACGAGATCGATATCTCAACGACTTTCCTTGGTCAAAAGATCGAAGCCCCTTTCTTTATCAATGCGATGACAGGTGGAAGTAAAGAAACAGATAAACTCAATTTTAAATTAGCTAAAGTCGCAAAAGAAACTGGCTTACCTTTAGCAGTTGGTTCTCAAAGTATTGCTTTACGTTTTCCAGAAGCGGAAGCTGGCTTTAAAAAGATGCGCAAACTGGCTGGTCCTAAGACGTTACTTTTAAGTAATTTAGGCGCAGAACATTCTTTGGAAAATTGTTTACGTGCCTTAGAGATGTTAGAAGCTGATGCTTTAGAACTCCATGTCAATGTGGCCCAAGAGCTGACGATGCCTGAAGGAGATCGGAGTTTTTATGCTTTAGACAATATCAAAGAAGTCCAAGCAAAACTTCCCCAGCCTCTTTTAGTCAAAGAAGTCGGTGGTGGGATCTCGCCTTTAGCTTTACCTAAATTAAAGGCGGCCGGCGTCAAATATTTAGACCTTTCGGGCAAAGGTGGAACAAATTTTATCACGATCGAAAATGAGCGCCGCAAAGAAAAAGATCATATGTTTTTAGCCGGATTTGGTTTGACGACAGCAGAAACTTTACTCGGTGCTAAACCTTACCACGCTGATTTTTCTTTGACTGCTTCTGGTGGGATCAGAAATGCGCTCGATATCGCCAAATGTCTGGCTTTAGGCGCAGATAACGTTGGGATCTCAGGTGAATTTTTGCATATCCTACTTAAAGAAGATGTCGGTGGCTTGATCAAACGGATCGAAAACTTAAAAGCTGAGCTCAAAAGTGTGATGGCGCTAGTTGGTTGTCGTTCGATCGTCGAATTACAACAAGCGCCTTACCTTTTATCCCCTGAGCTTTTGAGCTTTGAAGCACAACTAAAAAAATATTACTAACATTAAGGCTAGTTTCTAAGTGAGGACTAGCCTTTTTGTTTACAATTTCTTAAAAAAAAGCTTATAATATCCGTATCTAAATGAAGAAGGTGACACGATGGATAAAACTACCCGTTTTTACGAGCTATTCAAACCTACAAACTACGAGATCTTTTTAGATATCGACCGCAAAAAGAAAATTTTTCACGGTAAAACAACAGTGACTGGTGAAGCTAACGCCCAGACGATCGCTTTACACCAAAAAGATCTAGCGATCACCGAAGTTTTGATCGATAATAAACCAACTTTCTTTGAACTGGACGAAGCTTTAGACGCCTTGATCTTACATACAGAGCTAGGACAGCATGTGATCGAAGTCACTTACTCGGCTAAGCTGACAGATACGATGATGGGGATCTATCCGTCCTACTATGAACTTGACGGTGAAACAAAGCAACTGATCGGCACGCAATTTGAAACAGATGCAGCCCGCCAAGCATTTGTCTGTGTCGATGAACCCGCTGCTAAAGCGACGTTTTCTCTTTCATTGAAGTTTGATGAACACCCAGGAGAAACCATCTTGAGCAATATGCCCGAGACTAGCTGTGTTGCAGGCGTCCATCATTTTGAAACAACTAAAAAGATGTCGACTTATCTTGTCGCCTTTGCGTTTGGGGAATTGAATGCTAAAACGACTAAAACAAGCTCTGGAGTGACGATCGGAGCTTTCTCAACTAAAGCTCATGCACCAAAAGAACTCGATTTTGCTTTAGATGTGGCGAAACGCTCGATCGAATTCTTTGAAGCTTACTATGAAACTCCTTATCCGCTCCCTCATTCGTATCAACTCGCTCTGCCTGATTTTTCAGCCGGAGCGATGGAAAACTGGGGGCTTGTGACATATCGCGAAGCTTTGCTCTTAGTTGATCCCGATAATACGACTTTACCCGTCAAACAACGGGTTGCTTTAGTGATCGCACACGAGTTAGCCCACCAATGGTTCGGTGATCTCGTCACGATGCAGTGGTGGGATGATCTTTGGTTGAATGAAAGTTTTGCCAATATGATGATGTACGTTGCACTTGATGCGCTCTTCCCAGAATGGCATATTTGGGAGACATTCCAGATCTCAGAAACACCTCTAGCACTTGAACGCGATGCTACAGCAGGCGTCCAACCAGTTCACGTTGAGGTCGCAGATCCAGCTGAGATCGATTCTCTCTTTGACGGGGCGATCGTGTACGCTAAAGGTTCACGTTTATTAGTCATGGTCCGGGCTTTGATCGGGGATGAGGCTTTACGCGTCGGCTTGAAAAACTATTTTGCTAAATTCCGATATGCTAATGCTACGGGGGCTGATCTGTGGGAGGCGCTCGAAGAAGCTTCAGGAAAAGCGATCGGTCAGATCATGCGCCCTTGGCTCGAGCAAGCTGGCTATCCGGTCGTATCGGCCAAGCTTACTGACGGTGCTTTACGCTTAGAGCAACAACAATTTTTCAATGACAAAACGCACTCTTCAAAAAAACTTTGGCAGATCCCACTAAAGAGCAACTACGCCGCCTTACCGGCTTTGATGTCAGAAAAAACACTCGTCGTCGCTGATGCCAAACAAGATCCTAACATGCCAAGCCCATTTTTACTCAACTTAAAAAATGAGGCTCATTACATCGTTAAATACGATGAGACGCTACGCCATGAACTTTTAGAACACGTTGAACAATTAGATGCGATCACAGCCTTTCAGCTTCTGCAAGATAACTTCTTACTAGCAAAAGGCCAACAGCTCGACTATGATGCGTTGCTTGAACTCTTACCAAGCTTTAAAGCACGAAAAGCCTTTATCGTCAATGACGTTTTATACGAGATCTTCTTTAGCTTAAAACGCTTTGTCGATCCTGATGCAAAAGCCTTGAAAAACTTTGGCGTTGCATTATGTGCTCCTCATTTGAAGCGGTTAGGCTTAACGAAAAAAGCAGGTGAACCAACTGATGATACTTTACTGCGTCCACTTATCTTACAAACAGCCGTCTTTGCTAAAGATCACCAGACAGTCGAAGCTTTACACGAACTCTTTAAGCAAAATACTGATGCTTGGCAAAAACTTGCTGCAGATATCCGCGCTGTCGTTTTGAAAAATGAAGTCGTAAACTTCGGGACACCAGAGCTTTTAACGACTCTACTCAAAGAGTATCAAACAGCTACTGATGGTAGTTACAAAACTGACTTGCAACGAGCGTTAGTTGCATTTACGACAAAAGAAGAATTGAGCAGACTTATTCAAAACTTCAAAAATGCCGAACTCATCAAACCGCAAGATCTCCGGATGTGGTTTGCCGGTGTGCTAGCTAACCCAGTTGGAAAAGAACTTGCGTGGACATGGTTCAAGACCGAGTGGCCGTGGCTCGAAGAAACTGTCGGAGGCGATATGGAATTTGCAAGTTATCTCACTGTGATCGGACGGACTTTTGCTTCAGATAAAGATCTCAGTGAATTCACTGCCTTCTTTGCTCCGATGGCAGAACGCCCTGACTTAGCGCGTGAGATCAAGATGGACCAAAATGCGATCAAAGCTCGGATCAGCTTGATCAACACTCAAAAAGATAAAGTATCCAAATTTTTACAACAATACGTATAGTAAAAACCGGCTAGTCGAAAATAACTTTCAGACTAGCCGGTTTTTGTGTGGAAAGTTTATCGCGCAAAAAGCGAGCGATAAAAAGAAATTTTTAGTTATGGATGTATATTTCAATATTGGAATTTTTTAATTTAATATCGAGAGTAGGTCGTAATTGACGTACACTTTATTTTTTTCTTAGCGCGATCAACATCTATTAGATGTAAATCAACTAACTTATTGAGATTTATTCTTGCAGTTGAGGTTGCTATATTTAACTGCTGAGCTATTTCTTGAACGGTAGCATATGGTTCATTGCAAGCCAAATTCTCTTGATCGTTGATTTATCTCCGATCAACTGCATTCCCTTTCGAGCTAAATCATCTATTCTCTTTAACTTAGACAAAAGCTCATCTGTCATTAAGTCAACAGCTGAAATAAAGAAATCAAGCCACGTATACCAATCTGGATCAGCTCCCCTAACACCATTTAACGCATTGTAATATCTGATTCGTTGTTTCTCCAACTGCTCACTTACAAAGAAAATCGGATAATCAGTTACGCCAAAAAGCATAGCTGCTAAAACGATCAAAATTCGCCCCATACGACCATTACCGTCTAAAAACGGATGTATCGATTCAAATTGAGCATGAATAATACCAATTTTTAATAAAGGATTAGTGGTACTATCTAACAATGTTTCATTGCTACTTATAGAGCGTTTCAAAGTACGATGGCTTTCACCATTGATATAATACTCTAGATTAGTTATATATTCAGGTATTAGATTAGCATCGATCGGAATATATACGGCATCTTCGATTTTATTTGTTGGTCCAATAAAATTAGGCACTTTTCTAAATTCACCAGCTGATGAGGTTGTTCCTCTTGCGTTATTTGACATCAACTCTGAATGCAAGCGGCGAATCATTCTAGAAGTGATTGGATTATTAGCTTGGATCAAATCTATACCTAATTCTAACGCTTTTTGATAGTTTGTAACTTCTAACACTTCAGATCGTTTGTTTCTTTTGGCAACATCATCGATCATATCGGCAAATGTTACTTGAGTACCTTCAATACGTGTTGATTGTACTGATTCATTTAATGCTAAAGCTTGAACTAATTGCAAATTTACGATCGAATGGTGTTGCTAAAAACGTATTAAAACATATTCAAATATGATATAGCACCTATAGAAAAAATAAAATGTGTGATAAGTATTATATCTTAGAACTTTAAAAGTTCATTACTCCTGCTAATCGACAAGTAATATGCTAGAATATCAACACATAGTCAGAAAAATGATTTAGTAAGCATTGTACATGACTTTTCTTGTCGCTTATATGACTTATGTAAAAAAGTAAATTAAAAAATGACAAGTCTTTGAAGGTGGTGAAGGTGATGATAAGAACTCAAAAAGTAAGACTTTATCCAAATCAAGCCATGAGAAAAGTTCTCGATGACTTATGTGACTATCGTAGATACTGTTGGAATCAAGGTCTAGCTCTATGGAATGATATGTACGATAGCTCGTTGATTTTAGACGACAAGAAAGCTAGACCTAGTGAACGCAAAGTTCGTGATGAATTAGTAGCCAATAAAGAAGATTGGCAATATTTGTTGTCAGCTCGTTGTTTACAATTAGCGATCTCTGATCTAGGTAAGGCTTGGAAAAGTTTCTTTGATAGATCCCAACCTGATTGGGGCAAGCCAAAATTTAAGTCCAAGAAAGCTCCTAGACAAGGTTTTAAAACTGATCGGGCTAAGATCGTTGCGGGAAAGTTACGTCTAGATAAACCTCGAGGGATCAAAATTTGGTATGATATTAGATTCAAAGGTGCTAAGAACTTAGAAGGTGAATTAAAAGTTGTTTCAATTTATCGTGAAAATGGTAAGTACTGGGCGAGTTTGCCTTTTGAAGTCGAGATAAAAAAGAAGATCAAGACTGGTAAGAACTCAGCCGTTGACGTCAATGTCGGACATTTAAACTACACAGACGGTAAGATCAATACTTTGCCAAGTAATTTGAAACGACTTTATAAACGTATCAAGTATTATCAAAGAAAATTAGCTAAAAAACGTGTGGTTAATGGGAATAAAGCTACTAAAACAAATAATTACGTTAAGACGAGAGCCAAGTTACAACGTGATTATCGTAAAGTGGCTAACATTCAACATGATATCATCCAAAAATTCACCACTGAGTTAGTCACTAATTACGACCAGATCATAATAGAAGATCTAGATGTCAAAAAAATGCAAATGACACATGTTGCCTCTAAAGGACTTCAACGTTCATTATTTGGCTACTTTAGACAAGCATTAACTTATAAGTGCAACTGGTATGGTAAAAAAGTAGTCTTAGCCGATAAATACTATCCGAGCACGCAATGTTGTTCTAAGTGTGGCTTCATTAAGGCTGGTGAAGATAAAGTCGGTCTCAATGGTAATCAAAAGCATAGAACTAAGCATAACGAATATATTTGTTATGAATGTGGTGCGATCATGGATCGAGATGAAAATGCAGTAGCTAATCTTTTAGCTTTATTAAACTAAAAAAGATAACGGGGTGGGCTACACCCTAAAGCTATCAGAGCTAGTCAATGTCATTACCCTCTAGTTAGGATATGGGAATACTAGCATTGACGGTAGTAAATAAAATTAGGAAAGGAAAAGCTATATTTCTTTCTCAAATGTAATCATTCGACACGTTTGATTACATTTGTTCATACTTTATATAGCAGGATCTCTCTTTATTTTTTAAAGAATAAACTCGATTGCGATTACTTCCATGGGCCTCTAATAATCCCAGTACTACTAAGGTTGCCATATGTTTTCTAACAGTAGAGGCCGACTTTTTCACTAATTTTGTAGCAATAGCTGTTGTTATTTCTTTATGCGTCAATAGATATTTTCTGAGCAACAGATAAACTTGAGTTTCAGTTCCCGTAAGTTCTGGTGGGAGTTTAACTTCGAATTTATCGCTCATTTTATAAGCGATAAGTGTTTTAAGGATCATATCTAACATAAAATCGATAAATACATCCGAATCATTTTGAAAATCAGCGATCGCTAAAACTTTATAATATTCTTCTTGATTTTCATAGATCATTGTTTCGATCGGGATCCACGCAAAAATCGGGTTCCAATTTGCTAAAATAAAAAATCACGCCGTATATACCAATTGTGATCAGATTTTCATGTTATTTGATGAAAATCAACAAAAATCATCAAATAAAAAAATAACTACCACCCTTGCATTAACTAACTTTTTCTATCATAATCATTGTAGATCAATGTACAAGGGGTCGCTCCCCTTATAGTTGATTTAGTGGACTAGTTAGAAGTATAGTCATCCTTTTTCGCCTTTAATAATCCATGGAGGGAGTGACTAGATTGATAACTAGGATAAGAGTAGAGGTTGGGATTTGCTTGTCGTCTATATTATCATAGCATTGCCAAGACTAGTGCACAGCTTTTCAGAGCTGTCACTAAGTATCGCTCATGCTTATATGATAATAAAAAAAGCCAATCACGATTATAACAATCATGATTAGCCTCAACCAATACTTTTAATAATCCACGTCCGGAGTTAGTAGTTGCAGCTACTAGCTCCTTTTTCATATGTAATGATAACATTGTGTAATATTTTTTTCAATTAAAATTTATTGACTCCTAAATCTGCTGTTACTTTTTTCAGGCTCTAGATGACATTTAGAAAAAGACTAGTTACGATCACAACTAGCCCCTTTCCATATTGATTTAAATCATCCAAAAGTAAAGAAACGTACTTGCAAATATCAACTGCAAAAGTGCTAAGATCCCTTTAGTAAGATCATAAGTCCTTGAATCAACAGGATACGCACGAGCGACTAGAGTCTCACTACTCAAAGCAATGCCAAAATTAAAAGCAACAAAAAAGAGGTATTTCGGTAGATCATTGATCAATGGCCATGAAAAGAGCAAGGCCAACAACGTAAAAGTGATCGTCAAATAGTATTTATGCAAATAACGATTTTTACTCATAGCAATCACACTTTCTTTATCTAGCTCTTAGGGATTACTTTCACTTACAAGATAGCATGTTTTAATTGAAATTAGTATCTAAAAATTAATTAAGTGTCTATACCTTACTATTTAAATATACTAGAAATAGTACTAGACATTAATAACTTATCTAGTACTAGTTTCATATCAGTAATAAGATTTACTCTACACCCAATGCCTTAAACACTGCACTCTCTGGCGTATCATAAAAGATAATATTAGTTGCCATTATCTCTGTTGGAACATCGGCTAGATCACCTTTGTTTAATGTAGGTACAAGAATTTTCTTAGCACCAACATCATGTGCAACTTGCATCATATCCGCAAAGTTAGTTACTTTTATAAGTGTTCCCCCAATTGTAATATCACCTAAAATAACTACACTTGAGATAACAGGTCTTTTTAAGATTGCTGAACACAATGCTATCGTTGTCGATAAAGTTAAAGCTTTCGGATTGCCTATGCCATTTAAATCTTGCACATTAACCACAAAATCATGTTTAGTTGTCGTTATTTGCGAACTAATCGCTCCAGCATTTGCATTTAAATACTTATATGCCGAATACGCTTTTTCCTTAGCGGTCATATCGCTTCCCAAACCTATCGCCTTGAACTTTCCATTTCCTGTGACAATTTGAGTTTCAAGCTTAAACGTTCCAACTCTTCCCCCATTACCAGTTGAAATAGAATATACATGACCAGGTTTTCCAATTCCTTCTGGAATCAAATTTTCATTATCTTGTTCGGGGACAGAGACATACTCTTCACGATTATCTTTTAGATCAATATAGGATAAATTTACATCAAAGAATTCCATTCCACCAATTTTTTTAAGTTGCTCTTTAACCCTTCGTCGCATCTCCAACGAAAATTTTAGACATTTTTCAACTTCTTCTTTTCCAAAAACACCATGTGGGTATACTAATTTTATCAATCCTGATACCATTTTTTTAACAGCTATTGTATCTCTTTGGTTTAGCTGAGATCCAAATCTAAAATACTTTTCAATGGCGTCACTGTATGTTGTTTTACGTAACTCCCTCATTACTTCTGAAAAATAATCAGTAATCAAGCCATAATCGTTTGTAAAGAAATTAGGACGATACTTAGGGATTTCCCATCCCGGAAGATAGCAGTGAATTCTATCGAGAAATGCCGAGTCCATCCCCATTTTTTCTGGAAATGGTTCAAACAAATTTGAAGTTTTTAACAAAGCATCTACACTTTGATTAATATTCCCAACAAATACCATTGAGGCAGAAGCATTTTTTTCCTCTTTTCCACGAGCAAATGATCCTGAAGCCATATAGTCTTTCATTATTTGAACTAAATCTCCATCCTTTACATTTATACCCGCAACTTCATCAAATGCAACTGTATCCCACAGGCCAACCAATCCCATCGTTCGTCGTGCCATGTTATAAAATAGATTAGCTACTGTAGTTTGCCCTCCAGACACTAAAATAGAATTGGGAGATATTTCTTTATAGACATGTGATTTTCCAGTACCTCGTGGACCCAACTCACATAAATTAAAGTTATTCTCAACTAATGGAACTAATCTAGCTAAATGCAACCACTTAACTCGTTCATCAAATTCAGTTGGTTCCATACCGATAGAACGCAGAAGAACAGTAATCCATTCTTCTTCTGTAAAAGATTCACGGCTTTTTTTAAATTCTGCGATATCTAATTTTGGCATTTGGATAGGATCTATTTTCTTAACAATAAATGGAGAATTTACTGGATCATTTTCATCAAATTGATATTCCATTTGAATGATACACCAAATCCCGCCTCCTAATAAACGATCATATTTCTGAAGATATTCGTTGCTAATACGAACACCACGTAAACCTAAATTAGAAAACTCCGCTTCATACTGATCCTGCCATTCATTTAGTGAGACACTGACTTTATCAATAACTGTATAGCTACCATTTTCACGAATTTTTGCTTTTATTTTCTCAGCCTCATCTGGTCGAACATAATTGCGGGACAAAATATTTTTTACATTTTCGACTCCCTTTTCTACCAGTGCTTCATCTAATGAAGAAGCGTACATTCCAAGCAAATACTCTAATACATAAACTGGAACATTGGCTCCTTCTTTGATCTTTTTTGTTAAGTCTTTACGAACTATTTTCCCTGGGAAGTTCTCTACTAACTTATCTAGAATAAATTGATCCACTGAAGTCCTCCTAAATATCAAAACCAAAACCACCAGCAAATGGATTATCAATGAAAAATTCTATGCGATTCGATTCTATTTTTGTCTCATTGTCCTTCATTACTAAATAAACTTTTTCATTTTGCTCATAATTACGATTTATAAAATCAAATGTAAATTTGGTAAATCTATCACTCGACTGTTTAGATGTTGAATCAGCATAATAACTATTTTGATTAGTTATTAAATTTCCCTGTGCATCCTCAAAATAAAGTAAATACTGCATTTTATCAACTGAGTCACTAATTTCTTCAGTTTGATAAAACTCTAATGTAACAGATAAACCTGTAATTCTATGATTTTCTGGAGCTCTTGTTAAGCGTACAGTAACAGCTTCTTTCTGAGAAGAACCACGGGCAACATTGACCTCTAATACGGGAATTAACATTTCTTGAGGTGAGGAACCACCATGAATATAGTTTTGCCCTCCACCAGCCTTTTTAAATATAGCTGCAGTTTTAGGAAAATGAATATAACGTTCATCATTATTTTTCAGTGTATCACCCAAACTCATAGACTCAATTCCCAGTTCAGTATAACGATTTTCACTAATAATAAAACGTCTCTCCACCCTATCAGATTTTAATTTAGACGGATTTTCTATTTTCTCATATTCTTTAACACTAGAGCGCTTATAAATAAAACCATGATCACTTGTAACTATAAATCGTGAAACATTAGCTCCATTTGAAATAAATGTTATTAATGCTTTTATTTCATCGATTGCTTTTTTAGTAGCATCAAAAACTTGTGCCTCCTGGCCATGATCACCAGTCTTATCTATCTGGTCATGATACAGATAAATTAGTTCTTTCCCATTAAATATTTCTCGGAGTTCTTTAGCATTTTTTTTAGCAACAACATCAGAATAAGCTATTGCCAAATTATTTTGATTTTTCTCTTTCAATATTTTATCGCGCGCTTTTGTTCCTTGTGTTTTTAGTCCATTGACTCGAACATCTATTCCATCGATATATTCATATGTTTCGCTTCCACTCCGTATAGATGCAGCCTTTCCAAATTCCGTTACTGATGGTATTACAGAAAATACAGTTTTCATATCTGTCAATAGTTTCTTTTGACTTTGTAATTTTTCTTGGAGTTCTTTAGCTGCTTCATACCGAAGTGCATCAGATATAATTACTACCGTTTTTGTTTTACTTCTAGCAAAGTTATCATAGAAATCTAATACAGATAGTCTTTCGTTAAGTGACAAGGACTCATTCCACTGATCTGCACTTTCATCCAAAAATTGACTGTAAGTATTCTCAATTACTTCTTGAAGTTTTGCAAAATCTCTATCGTCAGTAATACTGTCTAAATGCCATATAAAATTCCGATAATACTGATCTATTAGATAGATTGATTCTTCATATTCTTTAACAAAAATCGAAAAGTTATCAGTAATAATATTGGTTACACTACTCAATAGCCGCTGTGCGTTTGAGATAGATTCATAGTGATGAACATACTGTTCACCAAAATGTAACCTTTCTCTATCTTTAACTATATCTGCTAAAGATCTATCATTGATGCTTGGTGTTTTATCTCCACTCAACAATTGACCTATGCTATATTGTATGATTTTGGTATGCGTTGCCTCGAAGATATCTGCCACAAGAAGTTTTTCAACAGGGATCTTATCTATCACTCGATCTCCGCCAATTAAGAGATAGACATTTTCGCTTAATTTATTAAATTCTGTCAAATAACGCGAATCATTCATCATACTATCCATAAATGACACAATCGCAGTAGTTTGATCTAAGACTTCATATTCCTTTAGACTCTGTGGTAATTCTTGATAGCCTAACTGCCCATAAAAAGCATTGACGTAAAATGCTATTATTAATTTTTGAATTGTCGGTTTATCTGAAACATATCCATAATATCTATCAATATAATTCCAAAATACCTCCTGCAAATTAAATTTTGTTAGTTGCTCATAAAATTCGCTAGATCCCCGAGCATATTCTACAATTAGTGCTTGAACAATACTATAAAATTGTGTTGTATTAGATTTAGTTAAAACAGCTAGTATCGTCATCTCTAGTTCTTCTTTTGAATTTATTTTTGATGGAGCTAATTTTTCAAAAGCAGAAATACGTACTTTGGCTTCAAAAAATTTAGAATATTGTTCCATAACATCGCGTAAATCTGTTGAAATTTCAAGCTGATTCATAACCATCGAAATGCGATCTGCACTAAATTGTTCAGAATACTTCAAAACACTTAGAAGATGATTATTTTCATCATCATTTCCAATTTTTTCAAATGGAGCATAAATAAGGTAATTATTCTTCGTATCTTCAATTTCAAAAAAGCGTTTAGCCATGAATTGGCAATGCTCTTCAAGCTTATACACTTTCGCATCATCCAACTTAATTTGTTCACTATCAATTTCTTCTTCAAATTCTTTTTTAGGATCAAACCAAAATATGAGCTTTCGTTCTCCATAAGTTACAAAAAGCTCATTTAATCTCTTTTGGATCTGACTTAAATTTAAGTCTGACATAGTCTCCTCCTTAAGGTTCTTTTACTCCCTTGGACAAAATAGTAAATTTTTCGCCTGTTGTTGGATCACGTTGTAATTTATCATAATTTACTATCACACCATCATCTAGATCCAAGTTTATTTTTTGTAAAGCTAAGTGTCCTACTTTTTCGTCAAATTCGTGTAACTCTTTTAGCTGTTTTCTTATTTTTGCAATTTCTTTTTCATACCGAGAAACTTCGCCAGCATTAGAAGTAGCTAATTTTTGACTTTCTCGTAACTCAATACGAGAATTATACGCTTCACGTAACTTATTTAAATATACTGTGCGTAAATTTCCAAGTAAATGTTCATCATAGCGATGTAAATACATTAATGCTTTAGCACCATTAGCTTTCCCAGATTCAAACTGCCAATATATCGGGCGTTTTTTATATGTCGTAAGATGCTCCTTATAAAATTTAGAGACAAAGTATTTTCTGATTATTTCACGACTTGTACCACTTCCAGGAAGAACTTCTGCAATATAATCCAAATTCTCTTCAAGCGTTTCTTTTCCATAAACAACCGAAATAAACTCTACAAACTTGTTTACGATATCGCTTTCATCATCTTGAAAGTATTCATCATCTGTAATCAATAAAATGTTATCTTTATCTGGCTTAAATTTATGATATCGTGACATATCAAATTTACCACCTGCAAAAACAAGCCCTTCTTCATCTAAAGAATAGCGTCCAAACATACAACCTACTGCATAACTGATAAGTGATTTGATATCCCGCTCACGATTGGCTAAAGAAACTGATACATCTTTATCGTCGACATGATAATCTAACTCATCTTGTAATCCATAAAGTTCAATAAAAATTTTATTTAATTCTTCTTCATTTGCTTTAAGTTGTTCAAATCTTGCACGAGCTTCCTTTTCCCATGCTTCAAACTTATCTTTGATCAATATAGCCAACAGTTAATTCCTCCAGTATTCTATCTTCTTTAACATTATAGCGTTTTTTAAATTTAGTTGCATTACTCATTATTGCTTATTATGAAGACAATTTTCGAGAACTATTTTGTACTTAGTGGTACTCTTTTTTCAATCACAGTTACTTTGGTCTTCAAAAGAAAGGAATGATTTTTATGACGACAAAATTAACATTAGCAGAATATTTCTATCAGTGGATGGAAACATTCAAAAAACCTGCAGTCTCTCCTGTAACTTATGTAAAATATCAAAATACACATCAGCATATCAAAAATAATTTTGGATCACTTGAGATCTCTCAAGTTTCTCGTCAAAAATACCAAGCTGTACTCAATAATTTTGCAAAAACACATGCTAAACGAACAACTGCTGGTTTTCATAAGCAGGTTCGTGCTGCTGTTATTGACGCCCTTGAAGAAGGACTCATATCATCTGACTTTACTCGCAAAGCAATTATATCTGGTAGAGAAAAAAATAATCAAAAAGCTATGTTTCTTTCTTATCACGAATGGCAAGTGCTGATCAATGCTACAAAAAGCTCTTCTAATTCCTATGACTTCATCATCTATCTTTCTGCAATGACTGGACTAAGATTTTCTGAAGTTCTTGGTTTAACAGTCAAGGACATTGATTTTAAAAATAAGCTTCTTACAGTTAATAAAACGTGGGATTACAAATATCATACTGGATTCAAACCTACTAAAAATTCGAGTTCCATCCGAACTATTGACGTTGATTTAACAACACTTCGAGTTATAAAGTTAAGACTTCGCCTAAATAAATTTAATCATCCCGATCAAAAAATTTGTATTGACAACAACGGAAAACTCCCTGTTAGCGCAACTATTAACCGTTATCTTGAAAATCTATGCTATGAACTTGGGATCACTCCAGTTTCATTCCATGGATTACGACATACACACGCATCTATTTTATTATTTAAAGGAGTTAATATTCTAAGTGTTAGCAAACGTCTTGGTCATAAAGATGTAACGACAACTCAGAGTGTTTATCTTCACATCATTAAAGAAATGGAAGAACGAGAAACAAAACTGATCATGAAAATTATGACTCAAGCCTTCTTAAAATGATATCGTTCTACAAGAGTTAAAACTTATTGATCCTTCGATGGGTTCAGGTCATATTTTAGTTTATGCATTTGATCTGTTTATTCAACTCTATGTAGCAGAAGGTTTTCGTGAACGTGATGCCGTTGAATTTATCCTTACGAAAAATCTTTACGGTTTAGATATTGATAAACGTGCTTTTCAGTTAACTTATTTTGCGCTAATGATGAAAGGTCGACAATATTCTCGACGAATTTTATCTAGGAATATTAGCCTAAATATTTACGCAGTACCAGGAAATTTGAATATTGATGAAGCGGACTTTCAATTATTACCGATAACTTTTCCAGATAGAAAAAAAGCAGAAAAAGATTTATTGACACTAGCTGACAGTTTTAAGTATGGTGCAGATCTAGGCTCATTAATACAATTCGATGGAATTGACTTTAAAAACTTGAAAAAAGGTTTAAACTCGGAAACTTTATCACTATACGATCCGATAATTAAAGATATGGTATATGTTGGCGAGTTATTACAACAACAATATAATGTGGCAATTACTAACCCTCCTTATATGGGAAGTAAGGGAATGAATGCTACACTAAAAAAATTTGTGTCAAAACACTATGCAGACAGTAAGAATGATTTATGTAATGTCTTTATAGAACGCATTAGTCAAATGGTTGATGGAACAACAGGATATTATTCACTAATAACTCAACATTCCTGGATGTTTCTATCTAGTTTTGAAAAATTACGTTTTAAGATGAACTCTCAAAATATTATTAATATGCTTCATTTAGGAACTAATGCATTTGAAGAAATAAACGGTGAGGTGGTCCAGACTACTGCCTTTGTGGTATCGCCTACTAATTACGAGAAATATACTTGTAACTATTTAAGATTAGTAGATTTCAACAATCCGGCTCTTAAAGAAACTCAGACAGTTGAAGCCATAAAAAATCCTTGTGTAGATTATTTATACCATACGTCTCAAGATAACTTTGCCAAAATTCCTGGTTCGCCGATTTCGTATTGGGTAAGCGAAAACTTAATTCATGATTTCGTTGTAGGGAAACGAATGGACGAATTGGTAACTCCAAAGGTTGGATTACAAACTGGAGATAATGAGCAATTCCTTCGTGAATGGTGGGAAGTTGATTTAAATAATATTAAATTTGATGCGACCTCTACGGTAGAGGCTGTAGCTTCTGGTAAAAAATGGTTTCCTTATAATAAGGGAGGCTCATTCCGCCGTTGGTATGGTAACTATGATTATGTTGTTAACTGGAAAAATGACGGCTATGAAATAAAACATTTCGTTGATGATAAGGGAAAACTTCGATCGAGGCCTCAAAATACGGATTATTACTTCAAAGAAGCGATAACATGGTCAGATGTAACTAGTGGAAATTTTTCAATGCGCTATCGTGAAAGTGGAAGTATTTTTGATTCAACTGGTCATTCAGCATTTAGTAATTCTTTTGAAGACAAGTTATATTTATTAGGGTTATTAAATACACCAGTTGGAAATTATATATTTAAAATTCTTAATCCAACAATTCATATGCATATAGGTTACGTTTCACTTTTTCCAACACTACTTGATAACATTACAATGGATAATATAATAAATAAAACCGAAGAATGTATAGCTATAAGCAAACATGACTGGCTATGCCAGGAAACAGGTTGGATAAACGCAAAAAAGCATCCACTAATATAATTAAAGAAAATGCGGATAAGGGCCAATTGAACCTTTGTCCGCATTTTCTTTAAATTAGTGGTGAACGCTTGTATTCCCAAGATTTTTCCGACGAATCCCAATCACATTTTGATAAAAGAACATTTTTTCTAGCTATAGTTTCTGTTTGTTTTTTATTGTGAATGATCATTGGAAAAGATTGAAAATTACCGATTTGTAAGCTAATTGTTGGATTTAATAATTTAAAAATATAATTACCTATTTTAGTATTAAGAACGCCCAAAATATAATACAAATTTTTCCCTGCTTCTTCAAATGCTTCCATTCCTTTTACATCATGTATACTACCTAAAGATCTATATCGTAATGAAAAATTAGAGCTAGTTACATCTGACCATGTTATCGCTTCTTTGAAGTAATAACTGGGATTTCGAACAACGCTCCGCTGTTTTCCTTTATCATCAACGAAATGTTTTATTTCATAGCCGTCATTTTCCCAGTTAACAACATAATCATAGTTACCATACCAACGACGGAATGAGCCTCCCTTATTATATGGAAACCATTTTTTACCAGAAGCTACAGCCTCTACCGTAGAGGTCGCATCAAATTTAATATTATTTAAATCAACTTCCCACCATTCACGTAGAAATCTATTATTATCAGCAGTTGCAAGTCCTTGTTTTGGAGTTACCAATTCATCCATTCGTTTCCCTACAACGAAACTAAATCAGACTAATGGGTGTAATTTAAAATTCCATGATATTTCACTGCTATCCCAATCTACGATAGTATTTATATATAGTGAATTGACTAAATAATCAACCCTAGGTTTAATTTCTGGTTTATAAATTACAGGTATCTTTCTTATTGTACCTGCTCCATAGTTAATAGTTGGATTTATTAATTGTAATAGCCAGTTAGTCGTTTTTGTGTTTAGTAATCCTAAAATATAGTTTTCTTTAGATTTATCATAGCAGAACAAACCATTTGCTCCAGAATCAAATAAAAATCCTATAGGATATTTACGCGCATTAAATTTTCCCGTAGAAACTCCAGTCCATGTAATTCCAGATTTTAAATAGTAATGTTCATTACTTATTTTCCAACCCAAATTCTTACCTAATTGTGGATATTTTTCTCTTGTGGCTTTCTTTATTTCATATCCGTTATTTTGCCAATTAACGACGTATTCATTGTTTCCGTAAAAACGTTTGAATTCTCCGCCCTTATTATAGGGTAACCATTTATCACAATTTTCTTGATTGTCTATATCAGTTAAATTAGAGTTGAAATTAATTGATGACACTTCAAACCAACGTCTAAGAAATCTCTCGTTATCCCCGGTCCTCATACCTATTCCAGCAAATCCATAATCTGCAATTGTCTCTTTTTGAAATAATCTTATGGTATTTTCGCTTACCCAAAACGATATTGGAATTCCTGGTATCTTTTCAAAATTTTGTTGACTAGTATTATAAAAATATTCTACATTTGGATTTTTAATGGCTTCCAATACTTTCTCGTTTTGGACAGACATCCCGCCACGAAAATCAGATAATTTAAAGTAGCTACCAACTGGCTCTGATGTTGAATTTTTAATGGTAAAGCAACAAATTGGAACGGTTGCTTCTTCAAAAGCAGAATATTCAAATTGTATCAAACTAGAGATACTTTTACTTGTTATCAAAAAAGTTCGAAGTGCCTCATAAGATTTTATAAACATCCAAACAAAGGGTGTCATAAATCCAGCATAGCCATCTTTAACGAGCATTTGACTATTCATTTTAATAAAAACTGAGAATAAGTCAGTTTTTACATCAGGATAGTTTTGCTTAACATACTTATCCAAAGTTGAACTCATCTTATTTAGATATGGAGGATTTGTAACAATCGCTGTGTACTTTGATGTAAGTAACTCAACGATACTTAAGATCAATGTTACTTTCTCGTGAGCTTCAGGTATTTGGTACAAAATATCCATATTTGAAAATTCGTTGAATACATTAATAAATTTTTTTAATTCATTAACTCGTTCAAAATTAATATTGCTAATTTTGATTACAGATCCAAGTTCAGTAGCATATTTAAACTCATTGAATAGTGATTTAAGTTCTGATAAATTTTTAGCAGTTTCCGTATTATTTAGTGTAGACAGTTCTTCTAAACGCTCAAAATATTCAGTTGGAATATTAGCAGAATCAATAAATCGATAAAGATGTGATTTTACATCTTTGTTTAAAATTCTACGATTATATTCTCGACCCTTCATCATAATTGCAAAATAGGCCAACTGGTATGCGCGCTTATCAATTTCCAACCCGTATATATTATTTTCTATAATATACAATGCTGCATCTCTTTCTCGAAAACCTTCTGCAACGTATAATTGCATGAAGACGTCGAAAGCATAAACTAAAATATGGCCAGATCCCATTGCGTTATCTAAGAGTTTTAACTCTTGTAGAACGATATCACTTTTATTCTTACGATCATCTAGAATTTTTAATTGGACATCTTCAGGTTGTTCCGCAGTAGGTAAGTAATACCTCCAACCAAAACTTTCTGCAATTTCTTTTTCTGTTCTCGTTTCTGTTGGATTAGATAATTTCATATCAATATAATAGCGTCCAAGAGAATTTTCCACCATATATCGTACAATCCAATCAGGAGTAAATAACTGCGTTGCAGCTGGAATCTCATCTGCACGTATCTTGCGTCTACCTCGACTAAATACTTTATCTTTTGGCTCAGTATTATAGTATTGATACATCCAGCCAATAATCTCAACTTGACCTTCTTTTTGAATATCAAAATCTGATTCGGGAATATTTAATAAATTTGCAATAACGCCATTATTATCGATATATGAAATTGTAAATAATAGTTCTGTATAATCATCAATATGTTCAAACAGATCAGGCAGTTGCCTACTTAAGCTATTACATTGCTTAATAAATACTAATTGATACAATTCATCGACTGCATCTGCTGAATTATCTGACATAAGTTCAACTACTCTATTTTGAGTATTGATATCCATCTCAGAATATAAATCCGAACTTAATAAATTAGTAATAATATCTGGTTCTCTAACACCTGTTTCACTAGATAAAACCCGTAACTTTCCTGGTAAATAGTTATTTACTTCCATAAAGCGAATTGCTATCAATCTATTGAACCACGTATAAGCAACTTCTTCTACGAAATTATCAAAAGCTATGGATTCTCTATTCTTTTCTCTTGAATCAACTTGGTCCTCATGTTCTTTTAGTACTTTGACTAATTTTACACGCTTTTCGACATCTTTTCCTACAAATCGTTCGCCATTTGATGGGATTTCAATAGTATCATTTCCAATTTTTACTACTTCTTCAATTCCCTTATCTGTAATGCCTAATTTTGCTAGCTTATTGATCACTCCATCTCGAAGTTTTATCCGAGATTCTATAGCAAATTTTTTTATTACCTTTTTATCCATTTATTAACTCCTATTCACTCAGATCACAACAAAACATCTAACTCATTATCATCATTCAACTTCACAAGTAATTCTTGCTTTAAGTCATTTACAAATGCGTCCACATCTTCCCTATTCTTTATCCGACGTCGACTCTTTATCAAATCTTTCATATAGACATTTGTTACTTTCTTAATTGGTTGGACAGGTGCATTGTTTGAAGCAATATTATCCTCCTCTACTTCAGTATCAATGTCTGTCGACTTTAGCATTTTGGCCGCTTTCTCACGTTGTCGATTTTCTTCAAGCGTAAATGATTGGAGAAACTTATGTTTTAACGGCTCTGCCTGAGCTTCTATTAATATTACTTGGTCTATATTTTTTGCATATTCTAAGTTAGCTTTTAACTTGTCAAACTCCTGAATCACATTTTTCTTGAATGTTTCCTCTAAATTACGAGATGCTAAATCGTCTAATACTGATTGTTCAACATCGCTTAGTTCCTTAGCAACTTTATCAGAATGTTCATCCATAAAGTTTGTATACTCTTTTTCAAATTGATTATTCAATTCACTTAATCTAGGAATATCTCTATACGGTGTTACTTGATTCATGATTTTCTTCATATCTTCGATGATCGATTCAATACTATCTGTCGTTGCATGAATAGTACCACCTTCGACTCGATCAATATAATCAATAGATTTTTCCCAAATCTTCTTTTGATTGCTCTTATGGAAGTTATGAATATCTTCATAATCTTCAGCCCAATCAAAGAGTTCATCCTCATTAATAGTCAACACTTCAAAAAATGATTTTGTATCACGAACATTCACAATTTTTGATAAAAGCTCAATTGCGTTATCAACATCACTTGATTGCGGATAATAATATTTTGATGTATCTTTGAAATTTTCTAACGAGGAAATCATAAATCTTACTTTTTCTACAAAATTTGCTCGCGTCTTATCATCGTTATTATCATCAACAATATTTCTACTTTGAAATAATTCTTCACCTAATTCACGAACTAATTTCTTTTGATTAGCATTAGCTTTTTGACGAAATTCAATTCGAATTTTCTCAGGTTTTTTACGATCAAAAATAGCTTGGGAAACTTCACTAATGTCTGAATTCATATCTAGCGGTATTGCATTTTTAAAAAGGCTAATATTACCTGACTTAAATAACCTCGCAATAGCCCATTCTAGATCTTCGTTTACAAATCCATACGGTTCTCTAAGGTAGTTATTACGCAACGTTTTCATTGTTACGGTTTTTTGTTGCTGCTGTTGTAATTGAATATATCTTTTCACATCATCTACAACATTTTTATCTTCTGTATGTTCTAAAATTTCACCATCGTTGTCTTTTAATAGGCTATTTATATCTGCTTCTGAAATTGCTGAATCTACAAGATCATTTTTGTGGTATACAAGCTTTGCCATCTGTTGCAACGCATCATTTAAATGCGATTTAAAATCTGAACCAGAAACTTCTAATTTTTGGTTATTAAAATAGAACGTTGCTTCTTTTAAATAATCATCTAATTGTTTATTAATAGAATTATTTAATGCTTGATTTTCAGCTGTTTTTTCGGCTTTTACTGCCACAAAATTTTTAATCGCACTGGAGACACTTGCAGTAGTAATATACTTCTCTACCTTTAAGTATGTTTTTACATAATCCATAAATTCTTGATCAACTGGTAAATTAATCAACATCTGGTTCTTCGTACTATTCAAAATGAGTTGTGTTTCATTATTCCATACTTCTACATAGTCTGGAGTTATAACTTTTACTTCTAAGTTAGGATTACTATTTTTTCTATATGCAAAATCGTTAACATAAAAGTTGTACATAAAATTATAACGATTCTCGAAAGCACGTCCTACTGCATTTTTATTTTTATAGTTAAATTGATTACGTCCTATCTTGTCATCTAAGATATCACGTGCAATTCTATTATTAACGTCAGATTCGCTTATTTCGATATTATTTATCAAACGTGTAACTTCTTGTTCTTCATCTGTTTGAAAAATATAACTATCTAAATTTTGGCGTACTAAATTTTCATTGATCAAAATTTTTAGCGCTGACTCAACTTTTTTCTTAAGTGACAATTTATCTTCATCAATATTACGAATCATCAAATTCGTAATATTATTTAATGTAGGTCGAATACTACGGTCTACATATTTGATCATAAATAGCACTTTTAACACATCAACATTAAAATAATCATCTTTATCTGAAACAATACGTGAATTTTCCTCTGCTTGTTTGATTACTTTCGCATTATCAGTTTCATTCAACCATTTCTCAAGCGATGGATAGAATTGATCTAAAGATACTAACACCGTACTTTCATTATTTGCATTTCGTTCTGCAGTTTCCTTAAAAAATGCCAACAACGAGCGCTCACCACGCGAGAGGTTTGCTCCCTGAATAGAATGTTTTGAGACTTGCGTTAAAATATCAGCTAATAAATTAAATTGATATGGTATAAATGGATATACATCCGCAAAATTTTTAGCATCACTATAGAGCTTAAGCTCAGGACTTTCTTCAAACACTAGCATTGACTTAATATCATTTTCATAATTAGGGTATGAAGCTTCTAAATATTCCTGAGCTGGATTACTTTTGGCAAGGATACGTTTTTGAATAACTTCGTCTGCATTTGCAGATGAGAGAGATAAAGTCGTTTCAAAACGACCTTTAATCTTAGAAAAATCCATAGCTGAAGCACCGGCAATATCAGTAATTTTATCAATCGCTTGTTGACTAGTTACAATCACCCATGCTTTGCCTTGCGATTTATTTCCTAATTCTTCGACAATCGTTTGTAATTGCAAAGTTAAATCACTATTTCCACCAATATACTGCCCAATCTCATCTACTAGGAAGACAATATGTTCATTATTTCCCTTTGTTTGAAGATAATCTTCAACCATTAATGCAAATTCTTCAATACTGATGATATACTCAGATTCTAATTTGTTAAACCATGTTTTGGCAGAATCCTCCGACATAAATCCTATTTTTACTAAAGAATTTACAACTGGATCTTGAATAAAATCCACTTCGTGTCTTTCATCAAGCCACTCTAGGCCTAGTTCATCCTTGAAAGCTTGCTTAAATTCTTCGTATTTTCCGGCCTTATCAAGTCTTCGTTCAAGATCAGCGACCTTTGGATTGGTAGAATATCCTAGGCTATCATTGAACACTTTCAAAAAGACATTTACTAGACTATTTTTTTCTTCAATCCCCGTTTGATGTTTAGATTCTACATTAAAGAGAATAACATTCGTAGGAACATCTACTGCCAATTCCATATCAGCAATAGTCATAGGATCTTTAATCTTGCGTGTTTGCTCATCACCTTCAACAAAGAAATCTAATGCTTTTTTACCATTTATTTCCTTATTTTCAAGTATGTAAGATAGGATTTTCAGAAAATGTGATTTACCAGAACCAAAAAAACCCTGAATCCAAACACCCATTTTGCTTGTATTGCTAGTAATACCCTTTTTATATGCATCAAAAAAAGTTCTAAAATGACTTTGTAATTCTTTTGTTACAACATATTCGTCAAGTTCTTGATAGATTTGTTCGGAACTTGATTTGGATGCTGTAATAACCCCTTCAATATTTCTGTGAATATCTTTTAAAAACATTTCATTTATTTTCATAGTAATCCCCTTCTAATGAATTCTAAAAGCTCTATAGTAGTTAGCATCCCTGTTTGTATTTAGTATAGTTAACCTTAATCGATCATACTCACCTGGATACATCATAATAACTGGTCTCTTAGTGTAAACTAGATGCATCTTATTTAAAACAGAATGAGCCCTAACTAATGGATATATTTCACCTATACCAGTCAAAATAACTACCGAATTTTCCTGCACTCTGTCTGTAATATACTTTGTAAAGTACATTTCACTATCATCAAACTCTTCCATTTTCAACAGTCTATTTATTCGAGTAGCAATAAACATAATGTCGTGTTTTTTTTCCCACTTCTCAATTATATTTAAGTACTTTTTACTTTCAAGTAGATCCATCATAATCTTATACAGATTAAATACTTGAAGAATATAACCATCAGCTGATGGTAAATTCCTATTTTCTAATTCTCGAACATGATCTCTAACTCGTAACTCATCTTTAGGATCATAATCAAAAATATAATATCCCACCTCATTTCCAAGTCCTCTATTTGTTAGAAAATCATCAGATTTAATCGTATTATCAAGCACAGAAAAACTCTGTTCCAACGTTTTTTTCAACTTTTAATTTCCTCCGATCAATGCCTTAGCAATATCCCAACGATTTATATCTCTCAACCAAGATATCACTTTAATATCAATAATCTTTGGCGTAATAATATCATGTACTTTATTATCACGAATAAGACCTACTTCAAGCAAATATGTGCGATAGCTACTACCTAATCGGCTGTATGTATATGGTTTCCAGGTAGAAACTATATCATTAGTTCTTTGCTTTT